>NZ_JBEXNE010000001.1:214753-647739 GCF_040610915.1 Streptomyces sp. NPDC003300
GGACGGCGGTACGGCGGACGGCGGTACGGCGGACGGCGGTACGGCGGACGGCGGTACGGCGGACGGCGGTACGGCGGACGGCGGTACGGCGGACGGCGGTACGGCGGACGGCCGCGCGCGGGCGCTGGCGGTCGTCCTGGACGCGGCCGTCGGCGAACAGGCGGTGGACCCCTACCGGCTGGACGGCGCGCTCGCGGACCTCGGCGTGACCGGCGGCGCCGCGGCGGGCGCCGCGGAGCGGCTGTACCGGCTGCGGCGCGACCAACTGCGGCTGCGCCGCCGTGAGCACGAGCTGACCGCCCTGTTCTCCAGCGCCCGGGAGCTGGCCGAGGAGCGGGACGCCGACGCGCTGCTGGCCCGGCTGGTGGAGCGCGCGCACGACATGATGGACTCCGACGTCACGTATCTGTCGGAGTTCGACGCCGCCAGCCTGACGCTGCGGGTCCGCAAGACGGCGGGCTCGGTCAGCCCGCGCTTCCAGCGCCTGGTGGTGCCGCCCGGCCGCGGACTGGCCAGCCTCGTGGTCGAGACCCGCGCCGCGCAGTGGGTGACGCGCTACGAGGACGACTCCGCCGGGTGGCACGAGGACTCGCTGTCCGAGGCGGTCGCCGCCGAGGGCCTGGTCTCGCTCCTCGGCGTGCCGCTGCTCTCCGACGAGGACGTCCTGGGGGTGCTGTTCGTCGGGACCCGCGACGAGCACGCCTTCACCCCCGAGCAGGTCGCGCTGCTCTCGGCGCTCGCCAACCACGCCTCGGTGGTGCTCCAGACCGCGCAGCGGCTCCAGCGCCTCCAGCGCTCGCAGGAGGAGGCGCGCGACGCCCTGGAGCGGTTGAGGGAGCACCTGGTCGAGCGGGACCGCGCCAACGCGGTGCATCAGCAGCTCATCCGGTCCGTGCTGGAGGACAGCGACTTCTCGCCGATCGCCGAGAAGCTCGCCGAGGCCCTGGACCGCGCGGTGGCCGTCGTGGACGAGTACGGCGAGGTGATCGTGACGGCCGGGCGCGCCCTGTCCGCCGACGAACTGCGCCGCGCACCCGTCGCCGAGGCCGTCCGGGCCAGCCATGACTCGGGCCGCTGCGTCCTGGTCGAGGACGGCGGGGACATCGGGGCGGTCGCCGCCCTGACGACCGGCTCGTACTACTTCGGCGCCGTGCTGCTCGGTACGGGCGGTTTCCCGCTCAGCTCCGTCGACCTGCGGACCATCGAGCGGGGGGCGCAGGTCGGCACGCTCCTGGCCATGCAGCGGCAGGCCGTGTCCGACGCGGAGCACCGCAGGCAGGGCGAGTTGCTGGCCGATCTGCTGGACGGCTCGCCCGACCGCCGTCGCGACGCGGTGCGCCGGGCCAAGCGGTTGCGCGTCCCGGTCCAGGACCTCGACACCCTCGTGCTCTTCGCCGTGCCGGGCGAGCACCGGCCGCAGGCGACCCGTACGCTGCTCGGTCCGCTGCACAGCCGGGCGCTGGTGGGCGAGTACGGCGGCCATGTCGCCGTCGCCCTGTCGTCCCGGCAGCCCGGCGTCACGGTCCAGCGGCTCCACGACCAGCTGCGCGCGGCGCTGTCGGTCCCGGTCCTGTCGGTGAGCGCCGCCGCGTCCGGCGACCTGCCCACGGCGGTGGTGACAGCGCAGCGCACCGTCCGGCTGCTCCAGGCGCTGGGGGCGGGCGACCTCGCGGCGCGGGCCGAGGACTACCACCCCTACGCGGCCGTCTTCGAGCCCGACCCCGCCGCCCTGACCGCGTATCTCGACACGATGGTGGGGCCGGTACGGCGCTACGACGCCGAGCACGGTACGGATCTGCTCGCCACCCTGCGCGCCTTCGTGCGCAATCAGTCGAGCCCGACCAGGACCGGCCGGGAGCTGGGCTTCCACACCAACACGATCCTCCAGCGGATCGAACGGCTGACCCGGCTCCTGGGCGAGGGCTGGCGCGACGACGAGCTGTTCTTCCGACTGTCGCTCGCCGTCCGGCTCGACGAGATCGCCGAGCGGCTGCGCCGCCTCTAGGGCGTGTCCGTACGCACCCGGCCCCGGGCGAGTACGCGATGGTCGGCGTCCAGGGCGCGGACCCGTACGCCGTCGGCGTCCTCGCGTCCGACCAGGATCACCGGCCGGTCGACGAACGCGGGCGAGACCGAGCGCACCGAGAACTCGCGGACCGTGCGGCCGGGCAGTGAAAGCGTCGCGAAGTCGAGCAGGAGCATGCGCATCAGGGGGCCGTGCACCAGCAGGTCGGGCAGGCCCTCGACGTCCTGCGCCCAGGTCCGGTCGTAGTGCACCCGGTGGGTGTTGAAGGTCAGCGCCGAGTACCGGAAGAGCTGCCGGCTGTCCAGGGTCGCCCGCCGCGACCAGTCCCACTGCTCGGCCTCGCCCGCGGGTACGTCGGCGGGCGCGGCGGCGGGGTCGCTCGCGGGCAGGAACACGTCGTGCCAGGTGCTCGTGACCGCGACGACGCCGTCCACCAGGTAGCTCCGCTCGATGTCGGCGAAGACCAGCTCCCCCGCCCGGCCGCGCTTGCGGGTCACGGCGCCGAGCGCGGTGCGCTGCTCGACCGTGTCGCCGTAGCACAGGGGCCGCAGGAAGCGGGTGTCCTCACCGGCGTACATGCGCCGGGGCAGGCCGGGGTCGGGCACCGTGCCGTCGGCGCCGGGCGAGCCGTCGGGGCGCAGGTCGGCGAAGGCCGCGTCGAAGGGGAAGTAGATCCCCTCCCAGCCCGGGGGCAGCGGCTCGCCGGGGACCGGCTCAGGGGCGCAGGGCGCGAAGGTGGAGCGATACGCGGCGGCGGGCCCGGTCAGCAACGGCTCGCGGCGGACGGTCTCCTGACCCATCGTCAGATCACCTTCGCCGCGCGCAGCTCTTCGATCCGCGCCCGGTCGTAGCCCGCGAAGCGGCGCAGCACCTCGTCGGTGTGCTCCCCCACCTTGTTGGCCGGTCGCCCCGGCACGGCGGGGGTGGCGCTGAGCTTGATGGGCGAGCCGAACATCCGCAGCGCGCCCAGCGGGCCGTAGTCGGCCTCGACGATCATGTCCCGCTCGGCGGTGCCCGGGTCCTCGACGACCTCCCCGATGTCGCGGACGGCCGTCAGCGGGATGACGTCGCCCGCGAGGTCTTCGAGTTCCTGCCGGGTCCGCCCGGCGAACCAGCCGGTGACCAGCGGCTTCACCCGGCGGTCGTACGTCTCCTTGTCGAAGCGTTTGCGCATCGTGTCGATCTCGGGGTCCGTGGCCGCCTCCGGTGCGCCGAACAGCGCGCAACTGGCCGCCCAGAGCCTGTCGGTGTAGCCGCCGAAGAACACCTGCCCGTCGGCGCACGGGAACAGCTCGTACGGCCTGACCCAGGCGTGCTCGTTCCCGGCCGGTGCCGCGACCTTCCGGTCGACGGTGTAGTCGACGACGGCCGTCTCGGTCATGGCGACGACGCTGTCGACCTGGGCGACGTCGACCAGTTGGCCGACGCCGGTGCTCTCGGCGTGCCGCAGGGCGGCCAGGGTGCCGATGACGGCGAACATCGTGGCCGACAGGTCCCCGATGGTGACGCCCACCCGCACCGGCGGGGTGTCGGGGTAGCCGTTCATCGACCACAGGCCGCCCGCGGCCTGCGCGGTGCTGTCGAAGGCCGGACGGCGGCGACGGCTGCCCGTCTGGCCGTAGCCGGAGATGGCCGTGTACACCAGGCGGGGGTTGATCCCGGCCAGCACCTCGTAGCCCAGGCCGAGCTTGTCCATGGTGCCGGGCCGGAAGTTCTCGACGAGGACGTCGGCGTGGGCGACCAGGTCCTTGAGGGCCTGCTTGCCTTCGTCACGGGCCAGGTCGAGGCAGACACCGAGCTTGCCGCGGTTGTACTGGCCGTAGTACCCGCTGAACTCCTCGTCGCCCGAGCGCAGGTACGGCGGGAAGCCGCGCGAGACATCGGGATTCGCGGGGTTCTCGACCTTGATGACGGTCGCGCCGAGGTCGGCCAGCGTCTGCGCGGCGTACGGTCCCGCCAGGACGTGGGACAGGTCGACGACGACCACTCCGGTCAGTGCGGCCCTGCCGTCGGCGCCGGTCTCCGGCTGGTCCCTGTCCATCGCGCACCCCTGCCTCTTCGTTCTCGTCGGCTCCGCCGCGTGGACACGGCCCGCGTGCCGTATGTCTGTTTCCGCCTCTGCGCCGCACGATAGCCGTGGCGCCGACCGGCGGCGATGGGCCCACCGTCCATCACCACCGCCGGATCCTGGGCCCTCGTCACTGCCGTCCCGCGGACGGCGGAACCCGCTTACGCCAGCGCCCGCAGGACGTCGGCGAGCTGGGCGACGCCCCAGGACAGCTCGCTCGGCTCGATCACCAGGGGAGGCGAGAGCCGCACGGTGGAGCCGTGGGTGTCCTTCGCGAGGACACCGCGCCGGGCCAGCTCCTCGCAGACGGTACGGCCGGTGGCGAGCGCGGGGTCGACGTCGATCCCCGCCCACAGCCCGATGGTCCGGACCGAGACCAGCCCCTGGCCGACCAACGGCGTCAGCTCGTCGCGCAGTCGCGCCCCCAGGGTCCGGGCGCGCTCCTGGTACTCCCCGGTCCTCAGCAGGCCGACGACGGCGGTCCCGATCCGGCAGGCCAGCGGGTTGCCGCCGAAGGTCGAGCCGTGCTGCCCCGGGCGCAGGACACCGAGGATGCCGCTGTCGGCGACCACCGCGGACGCGGGGACGATGCCGCCGCCGAGCGCCTTGCCCAGGATGTAGACGTCGGGCGTCACTCCGACGTGGTCGCAGGCGAAGGTCTCCCCCGTGCGCCCCAGGCCCGACTGGATCTCGTCGGCGAGGAACAGGACGCCCCGCTCGTCACAGATCCGGCGCACCGCGGGCAGATAGCCCGCGTCGGGGATGATCACACCGGCCTCGCCCTGCACCGGCTCCAGCAGCACGGCGGCGGTGTCGGGGGTGATCGCCGCCTCCAGGGCCGCGGCGTCGTTGTAGGGCACCGTCACGAAGCCCGGGGTGAACGGTCCGAATCCGTTCCTGGCGTCGGGGTCGTCGGAGAAGCCGACGACGGTGGTCGTCCGGCCGTGGAAGTTGCCGGAGGCCACGATGATCTCGGCCCGGTTCTCGCGGACGCCCTTGACCTCGTAGGCCCACTTCCTGGCGACCTTGATGGCGGTCTCGACGGCCTCCCCGCCGGTGTTCATCGGCACCATCATGTCCTTGCCGGCCAGGTCGCAGAGGGCCGCGGCGTACCGCTCCATCTCGGTGTGGTCGTAGGCGCGGCTGATCAGGGTCATGGCCGCGAGCTGGTCGTGGGCCGCCGCGAGCAGGGTGGGGTTGCCGTGGCCGAAGTTCATCGCGGAGTAGGCGCTGAGCATGTCGAGGAAGCGGCTGCCCGAGGCGTCCGTGACCCAGACGCCCCGCGCGGACTCGGCCCGCACCGGAAGGGGCGCGTAGTTGTTGGCGAGACGGCTCACCCGGCGCTGCGGAACGGTGGTTTCTGCGTGCACAATGTCCTCCTTGAACGTTTGTTTCGAACGTGTCGGGGTGTGGAACGTGTCGGGGGACGCGGACGCCCTGGTCCGTGTCCTGGCGGGCTCCATCGCGGAGTCGGAGGACACCATCGAGCAGATCCGCCGCACCGACCGGCTCTACCGGACCCGGAGCGCGATCGTCCTCTCGCGCCTGTTCGAGCGCGCGCTCGGCTGAGCGGTCACCGCGGGCGCGGCGCCCCTCGGCCCGCGAGGCGGCGCCATGCCAGTTCCGCCAGGAGCGCCGCGTGTTCGTCGAGGCGGGAGTCGTCGAAGTCCGCCCGATCGGAGTGCATCGGACCGCTCGTACCGTCCTCGGGCCGTACGCCGAGGAAGACCAGCGTGCCGGGCACCTTTTCGAGCACGTAGGCGAAGTCCTCCGAGGCCATGCCGGGGAACGGCAGGCGCACCACCCGGTCGCCGTAGCGCTCGTCGAGCACCGCGAGCACCCGCTCGGTCTCTGCCGGGTCGTTGACCGTCACCGGGTACGACTCGACGTACTCGGTGTCGACCGCACAGCCGTGCGCCTCGCCGAGCGCGACGGCCAGCGCCGGGAGTTCGTCACGTACCAGCGCGAGCGTCGCGGGTGACAGGGCGCGGATGTTCGCCTCCAGGCTGACGGAGGCGGCGAGGACGTTGCCCGCGGCGGAGTCGGAGGAGACACGGGTCACCGAGACCACGGCCGGGTCGGCGACCGGTATCCGGCGCGCCACGAAGGACTGCGTCGCGAGGATGATCTCGGCCGCCACCGGGACCGGGTCGAACCCGTGGTGGGGGTAGGCGGCGTGGCCCCCGGTCCCGGTCACCCGGATGTGCAGCGCGCTGACGCTCGACATCATCGGACCCGGCCGGGTGACCGCCCGGCCCTTCGGCGTCACGCAGTCGACATGGACGGCGTACGCGGCGACCGGGCGCTCGCCCGCCGCGTCCAGGACGCCTTCCTCGATCATCAGCCGACCGCCCGCGTATCCCTCCTCGCCGGGCTGGAACATGAACACGACGGTGCCGGGCAGCTGCGCGCGGCGGGCCGCGAGGAGCCGGGCGGCGCCGACCAGGCCCGCCATGTGCAGGTCGTGGCCGCAGGCGTGCATGGCGCCGTTGGCCGCCGCGAACGGCAGGCCGGTGGCCTCCAGGACCGGCAGGGCGTCCATGTCGGAGCGCAGCAGGACGACGGGGCCCGGCCGGCCGCCGCGCAGCACGGCCGTCACCGACGTCAGACCGTCCCCGGTGGTGATCTCCAGGCCGAGGCCGTCCAGCGCGGTGAGGACCGCCGCCTGCGTCCGGGGCAGGTCGAGGCCGACCTCGGGGTGGGCGTGCAGTGCGCGGCGCAGCGCCACAAGGTCGGCGAGCGCCGCGTCACCCGTGGTGAACCCCGTCACCGCGCCGCGGCCCGTTCGCCGAGCCGCGCCAGCGGTCCCGCGGCCTTGACCGACACTTCCACGGTCGGCCGGTCGCTGTAGGGGACGGGGGTCTCCAGCACGTCGACGACCGCCACTTCCAGCGGGTCGGCGCCCGCCTGGATCGCCTTGGCGATCGCCGCCTCCGACGCCTGGGCGATGGCCGCCTCCCGGTCCTCCAGCGGGCTGATCTGGTCGGCGCGGCCTCCGGCGAGCGAGATCGCGGCGCCCACCGCGTTCGCCACGTCGCCGTGGTCGGGCCGCACGATGGGACCGGCGCCCGGCAGGTCGTCGGGTACGAGGAAGCCGCCGCCGCCGACCACCACGAGCGGCAGGTCGGCGCGGCCGAGGGAGAGCCGTTCCACGGCTTCCTCGATCAGCACGTGCGCGCGCTCCAGGGCGGCGCGCAGCGCCTGCTCGTTGGCTGCCGTCTGGGCGGGGAGGGTCCGTCCGGCGATCGAGGCCCCCGCGAGGGCCGCCGCGTCGGTCAGGGTCGGCGTCCGGCCGCCGAAGAGCAGGCCCTCCGTCGCGATCCGGTAGCCCACCGAGCCCGGTCCGACGGCGCCGGTCACCGGGTCGATGGTCGTACCGCCGCCCACGCCGAGGCTGAGGATGTCGGGCATCCGGAAGTTGGTCCGTACGCCGCCGATCTCGCGGGGCAGCGTGGACTCGCGGGGGAATCCGTTCACCACGACGCCCAGGTCCGAGGTGGTGCCGCCGACGTCGATGACGATCGCGTTGGTGGCGCCGGAGAGGTAGGCCGCGCCGCGGATGGAGTTCGCGGGGCCGGAGCCGATGGTGAGCACCGGGTACTGGGCCGCGTAGTCCAGCGACATCAGCGTGCCGTCGTTCTGCGCGAAGAAGGTGACGGCGTCGAGCCCTTCCTCGTCGACGACCGTCACCAGGGCCTCGGTGACCGAGCGGGCCACGCTGTGCAGCGCCGCGTTGAGGACGGTGGCGTTCTCCCGCTCCAGCAGACCGGTGGGACCGATGTCGTGACTGAGGAAGACGCGCGCGTCGGGGCCGAGGTGGGCGCGGAGCAGTTCGGCGACCTCGAGTTCCTGGTCCGGCATCGAGGGGCTGAAGATGCCGGTCACGGCGACGGCGTCGAAGTGGTCGAGGCCGTCGAGGAAGCACAGGATGGCGTCCCGGTCCAGCGGCGCGATCGGCGTGCCGTCGACCATGTGGCCGCCGCCGACCATCGCGGACCCGGCCAGGATGAGCCCGGCGAGATCGCCCGGCCAGCCGAGCAGCGGCGGGTACTCGGTCGCCGCCGGGGCGCCGAGCCGGATGGTCGCCACCCGGTCGAGCTGCCGCCGGGCGACGATCGCGTTGGTGGCGTGCGTGGTGCCGAGCATGACCCGTGAGACCCGTGACCGGTCCTCGCCGAGCGCTGTGAGCACATGGGCGATTCCGGCCCTGATGCCGCCGGTGACGTCGTCGGTCGTCGCCTGCTTGGTGTGGGCGAGCACGGTGCCGGTGCTGTCGATGGCGACGGCGTCGGTGTTGGTGCCGCCGACGTCGACGCCGATGGAGAGATCGCGCGTGGCCGTCATCGGGTGCTTCCTTCGAAGGGGGTGTAGGTCAGCTCGTATCCGAACGCCCGCGGTCCGGCCAGTTCCAGGCCGCGCGGTGTCCGCCAGATCGGGTCGCAGGCCCAGGCGAGTACGGAGACGCGCTGGCCGTACCGCAGCATCTCGGTGGTGATCGCGTGACCGGTCTCGGCGTCGATGATGGTGACGTTGTCGGGGACGCTCACGAGCACTTCGCCGTCCTCCAGGACGACCAGGTTCTCGTTCTGGATCTCCAGGCGCTGGAGCCTGCCGCGGTCGGTGCCCGTACCGGCGATCGTCACGGAGCCGCGGGAGAAACCGCCGACGGTGCGGCGGTCGAGGTCGGTGATCTTGCCGGTGAGCAGGATCGAGCCGCCGAGCTCCGCGGCCACGGCGGCGACCGGCTCGGGTGAGGAGAGCAGGGCGTGGCCGACGCGGATGGCGGCGCTGACCGTGCCCTCGACGACGGCGCCCTTGGCCGTCTCGGCCGTGAGGGGGTAGTGCACGCCGAGGCAGATGGAGCCGCTGGCGACGGTGAGGGCGCGCGCGTGCCGCTCCAGCCAGTGCAGGTCGACGGTCTTGAGCACCGAGACGTTGCCGACCACGTCGCTCAGGACGGAGAAGTCGCATGGGACACCGGCGACGTTCATGGCGACCATCGCCGCGTCGGGGAAGGCCCGGCCCATGCCGTCGGCGTCGAGCAGCTTCAGCCCGAGGCGGGAGGCCCAGCCCACCGGCCCGACGCCGTTGCTGCCGCCGATCTCCGCGGCCATGAGGGCGGTGATGGGGCGGCCGGCGACGGCCTCTGCCTCGCGGACGAGGAGGTCGACCTGGCGGTTGGAGGAGAGCATCTCGATGCCCACGGTGGGGGCGCCGATGCCCGACATGAGGATCACCAGGTCGTCGGAGCCGAGATCGTCGACGGTGACCAGCGGCACCGGGCCGTTCGCGCGGAGCGCTTCCTCGGCGACGATCTGCGAGGTGTAGACCGCCCCGCCGCCCCCGGTGCCGAAGATCGCTGTGCCCGCGGCCAGCGCCGCGACGTCTGAGGCCGCGACGGCGGAGGCCCTGTGAGGGGCGGGCGCGTCGAGGGGTGTGTGAACCATGGGCCTCACGATATGGCGACGCCCTGACCGCACCTATGGCCCGAGAGTCCAGAGAATCGCGTCATACTGTGCTGATGGCACAACTGACCGTCTCCGACCTCGCCGCCCAGGGCGACCGCCTCGGCATCCGGCACCGCGCCGGGCCCGCGGACGGGCGCGCCGTCGTACGGGTGGACGTCTCGCCGCTCGACCTGCTGGGCACCGTGCCCGCCGGAACCCTCGTCATCGTTCCCGGCACCGAGCACCCGCCGCCGTACCGGCTGGACGTGGCGCTGCGTCAGGCGAGCGCGCGCGAGGTCGCGGGGCTCGTGTTCACGACCGAGCTGACCCTGCCCGACACCGCCAGGGTGCTCGCCGACCGCGGCGGTGTGCCGGTCTTCGCCGCTCCCGGCGCGCGGTCGGCCGATCTGGCCCTCGTGGTCGACCGGCTGCTGTCGGGCGGCGCGTCCGAGGCGATCATGCGGGCGACGCACGCCATCGAGAAGGCCACCGAGGCCGCGGCGGGACCGGACGGGACGCCCGAGCACATCCTCGCCGAGGCCAACCGCATGCTCGGCTCGGAGCTCGCCGTGGTGGAGGACGCCACCGTGACCTGGTCGGCGGCCGACGCGGTCTGCGTCGGCGAGGTGCCGATCGGGCGGCTCGTCGGGAACCGGTCGGACCCGGCGATGGCCATCGCCCTGCCCGTCGTCGCCTCGCTGCTGTCGCGGGCCGCCCAGCGCCAGATCAGCGACCGTTTCGCGCCCACCCAGTCGCGGTCGGACCTCATCGTCGAGCTGGTGCTCGCCGAGTCCCACCGGGTCGAGGGCTTCGTCGGCCAGGCCGCGATGCTCGGGCTCCCCCTCCAGCTCTCGCACGTCGCGGCCTGGCTGATCCCGACCGGCCTCGACAACCCCGAGGCGCGGGCTCCGCGCAGCGTGCAGCCCGCGCTTGAGCTGTTCGCGCTCCAACTGGTCGACGGCCGGGACGAGATGTGGCACGTCGCGTTCGTCCAGGACGACCTGCTCCTGGTCAGCACCGAGGAGCACGGCGCGGGCGACCACCAGCGGCGGCTGCGGGAGGTGGCCGTCCGGCTCCAGGAGTACGCGCGCGGCCTGACCGGGCACGGGTGGGAGTACACGCTCGGCCTCGGCACCCCGCAGACGGGCGCGGCGGGGCTGCGTTCGTCCGCCGCGGAGGCGCGGATCGCCGCCGGTTCCGCGATCGCGGCCGGGCGCCTCGGCAGCGTCGAGCTGACGGACGTGACGGGCCTGCGCCGGGTGCTGCTCGACGTGTACGCCTCCCCGACCAGCCGCAGCCTGCTGGCGGACATCCTGCTGCCGCTGGACGCGCTCGGACCCGAGCGGGCGCACATCTCGGTGCAGACGCTGCTCGCCTACCTGTCGCACCGCAACTCCCTGGCCCACGCGGGCCGCGAGCTGAATCTGCACCCCAACGCCGTCGGCTACCGGCTCAAACGGGTCCGCGACACGCTCCAGCTCGACCTCGACGACCCGGACACGCGCTTCGCGGTCGAACTCGCCTGCCGGGTGCGGCTGCTCGGCGCCAGCCGCCGCTGAGCGACGGCGCCGGGCACGGCGCGGTCAGTCGCGCACGGCGCGCATCCGCGCGGCAAGGCCGGGGTTCGCGTACGGGCCGTCCCCGTCGAGGGCCGCGAGGATGCGCGCGACGACCGGTTCTGGCTTGTCCTGGCTCATCTTCTCCTTGGTGACCGCGCGGGTGACCCGCATGCGGAAGCCGACCGTGCCGTGCACGATGCGCTGCGCGTAGGCGGCGTTCTCCGCCGTGCCGCGCATCAGGAACGGGTTGGGCACGGGCGCCTCGAAGTGGGCCACGAGCCGGTCGAGGACGGCCAGATTCTCCTCGTCCGGGAGGATGTCGGGCACGCCGTACAGGTGGGCGGTGGCGAAGTTCCAGGTGGGTACGGCGGTGGGCAGGTCGTACCAGCTCGGCGAGATGTAGCCGCTGGGGCCGTAGACGACCACGCACAGCTCCTGGGTGCCGAGCCGGTGCAGCGCCTCGTCGGGGCGGCCGACATGGCTGACCAGCACCAGTTCGCCGGGGGCCGTGGAGTCTTCTGGGGCCCCGGACTCCTCGGGCTCCTCGATCAGGAACGGGTAGTGCGAGACGACGGGCCCCGCGCCGTCGGCGCCGTTGGACACCATGGTCGCCCAGGGGTGTCCGCGCAGCAGGTCCGCGGCCCAGGCGAGGCCGCCGCCGGTGTACTCGGGGGTCTCACGCATGGTCGCTCCGCTCCGCTCGCGCCGCCGTGCGCGCGAACGCGCGGACGAAGTCGGGCCACAGCTCGCGCGGGATGTCGTGGCCCATCTCCTCGTAGAGGTGCACCTCGGCCCGCGGCATGATCTCCGCGAAGGCCAGCGCGGCCCGCCAGTGCAGGGACTGGTCGCCGCGCCCGTGGATGACCAGCGTCGGCACCGTGACCTCGCGCAGGTCGTCGCGGCGCTCCAACGGGCCGCGCAGCATGGCGTTCCACTGCCGCACCAGGCCGTCGGGCCGGTAGACCCGGTCGTAGTAGCGGGCGCCGAGGGCGGCCGACTCCTCGGCGTCGAAGGGGAAGCCCGGCGACTGGTAGTTCCGCTGGCCGCCGACGAACATCTCGATGTAGGCCGCGCGGTCCAGCCGTTCGGGCGCCCGCGACACCGGCTGACCGTCCCCGTGCGTCCCGACCAGGAACTCCGGCTCGCTCGACGGCGAGGTCGACATCAGGCCCAGGCTCGCGACCCGTCCGGGGTGCTCGATCGCGACCAACTGCGCGATGTAGCCGCCCATCGACATACCGGCCAGGTGCGCGCGGCCGATGCCGAGGTGGTCGAGGAGCGCGACGACGTCGTCGGCCATGTCGGAGAGGTCGTACGTGGCGGCGAACTCGTCGGGTCCGCCGGTCTGCTGGGAGAGCCCGACGTCACGGTTGTCCGGGCGTACGACGTAGAAGCCCGCGTCGGCCAACATCGCCACGAATGCGTCGTGCCAGCCGATGAGTTGGGCGCCGCCGCCGTGCACGAGCACCAGCGGACGCCCGGCCGGGTCGCCGTCGGTCTCGTAATGGACCTCGATGCCGGCGGGGGTGATGAGGGTGGGCATCGGATCTCCTACAGGTTCGTCCAGGTGGGCCGGCCGCCCAGCACGGTGGCGGCGACCGGCAGGGTGCGCAGCGCTTCGGCGTCCAGCTCCAGCGGGTCCTCGTCGAGGACGACGAGGTCGGCCGGGTCACCGGCCGTCACGTCCATCCGGCCGCGGGCGCTCGCGGACAGGGCCGCCTCGCGGGTGATCCGCTCGTCCGGGTGCCAGGGCTCGCGGCCGTCGCGGCTGCGCGAGACGGCGGCGCTGATCGCCACCCACGGGTCGAGCGGCGAGACGGGCGCGTCGGAGCCGAGCGCGAGGGTCGCCCCCGCGTCCAGCAGCGAGCGGAACGCGAACGCCCGGTCGCTGCGGCCCGCCCAGTGCGTGTCGGCGACGTCGCGGTCGTCCATGGCGTGCTCGGGCTGCACGCTCGCGACCAGGCCGAGCCGGCCGAAGCGGGCGAAGTCGGCGGCGGACACGAGCTGGGCGTGCTCGACGGTGCCCGGTATGCCCAGGCGCTCGAAGGCGTCGATCACCTGGGTGTTGGCGCGGTCGCCGATGGCGTGGACGGCCGCCGCGATGCCCGCCGCGTCCGCGCGGGCGAGCAGTTCCCCGACGCGCTCGGGTGCGACGGACTGCACTCCGCACGGGTGCGGGTGGTCGGCGGGCAGCCCCGGATAGGGGTCCCAGCACAGCGCCGTACGGGTGTTGAGGGAGCCGTCGACCACGATCTTGAGCCGCCCCATGGTGATGAGCCCGCTCGGTTCGAGGAGGTCGCCGGTCCGCAGGCCGCGGCCGATCGCGTCGTCGAGCCGGTCGGGCCACACCGACGCCTCCACGCGCAGGGCGGTCACTCCGGCGGCGACCCGCTCGGGCCAGAAGCGGGTGATGTCGGCGTTCTCGAAGTCCACGATCCCGACGACGCCCCTGGCCGCGGCGGCCTGGGCCGCGGCCCGGTGGTCGGCGGCCTCGGGCCGGTGGTCGCGGTCGAGGACGTCGAGCGTTCCGATCCACTCGGTCTCGCGCAGCACGCCGTCCTCGGGCGGGCGCACGCCGAGGCGGCGCGCGGCGGCGGAGTTGAGCCAGCCGCAGTGCAGGTCGCCGGAGACGAGCACCAGGCCGCGGTCGGCCGATATCGCGTCGAGGGCGGCCAGGCTCGGGGCGTCGGGCCACAGCGCGTCCCGGAAGCCGTAGCCGACCAGGAGGTCGGACGCGGTGGCGGCCAGCGCGTCGCGCATGATCGTGGCAGCGTGCGCGGCGGACGTGGCGGGGGCGAGGTCGACCCGGCGGCTGCGGATGACCCACTGGTCGAAGTGGGTGTGGGCGTCCCACAGGCCGGGGCGCACGAAGCGCCCGTCGAGGTCGAGGGCCGCCGCCGGGAGGTCGCCGCCGGTCGGCGCGACGCTCTCGATCAGGCCGTCGCGCAGCACGAGGTCCCACTGCCCCGGGGTGCGCGGGATGCGCGCGCGGCGCAGGACGAGGTCGGGCACGGGGCTCATGGGCGACCGCATCTCAGGTGTTCCTCCGGATCTCAGGGGTCTTCAGGGTCGAGGGGTGCCGTCGAGGTCGAGGCTGGTGTCGAGGTCGGGAGCAGCGTCGAGGTCGGCAGCGTCGTCGAGGTCGGCGGTGTCGTCGAGGGAAGCGTCGTCGAGGTCGTCGAGGTCGAGCGGCCTTCCCATCACGGGGATCGACCGCAGCAGTTCACGGGTGTAGGGATCGGCGGGGTCGGCGAGCACGGCGTCGGTGGGCCCGTGCTCGACGACGCGGCCGGCCCGCATGACGGTGACCTCGTCGCTCACGTAGCGCACCACGGCGAGGTTGTGCGAGATGAACAGCATGGTCAGGTGGAGTTCGCTCTGGAGCTCGCGCAGCAGATTGAGGACCACGCCCTGGACGCTGACGTCGAGCGCCGAGGTGATCTCGTCGGCGACGAGTACGGCGGGTTCGGCCGCCAGCGCCCGCGCGATGGTGATCCGTTGCCGCTGGCCGCCGGAGAAGCGGGCCGGTCGGTCGCCCGCCCGGGACGGGTCGATGTGGACGAGGTCGAGCAGTTCGCGGACCCGTGTCTCCCGGTCGGTCCGGTTGAGCCGCCGCCCGGTGGCGAGCAGGCCCTCCGCGACGGAGACGCCCACGGGCATTCGCGGGTCGAGCGCCGCGAGCGGGTCCTGGAAGACCATCTGCACCCGGCGGCGGGCCAGTCTGGCCTCACGCGAGCGGGCGGTGAGGTCGACGCCGTCGAGGCGTACGGTGCCCGCGTCGGCGCGCGCCAGTCCCACCGCGACCCGCGCCATGGTCGACTTGCCCGACCCCGACTCGCCGACGAGCCCGAGCGTCCGGCCGGAGCGGACGACGAGCGAGGCGTCGTCGACGGCCGTCTGGGCGGCCCGGCCGTGGCCGAAGCGCACCGTGACGTGGTCGAATTCGAGCGTGCTCACGCGGTCGCCTCCTCCTGTGTGGCGAAGCCGACCACCGGCAGCGCGCGGGTCCTGTCGGTCGTCATGTCGGGCACGCAGGCGATCAGACCGCGCGTGTACGGGTGCCGCGCCTCGTCCAGCCGTCGCGCGTCCAGCCATTCGACCACCACGCCGTCCCGCATGACGGCGATGCGGTCGCAGAAGCCGCTCACCAGGGCGATGTCGTGGGAGATCAGCAGGATCGCGGCGCCGGTCCGCTCACGGGCGTCGCGCAGCGCGCGCATCACCTGCCGCTGCACCGTCACGTCCAGGGCGGTCGTGGGCTCGTCGGCGATGATCAGCCGGGGCGTCCCCATCAGGCCCATCGCGATCATGGCGCGCTGCCGCATGCCGCCGGAGAACTCGTGGGGCAGCTGCCGGATCCGCCGTTCCGGGTCGGGGATGCGCACCAGGGCGAGGGCGTCCAGGGCCCGCTTCGTCGCGGCGCCGCGCGCCACACCCGCGTGGATCTCGCTGGCCTCGGTGAGCTGCCGGCCGACGGTGAGGGCCGGGTTCAGCGAGGACAGCGGGTCCTGGAAGATCATCGCCTGTTCCAGGCCGAGCCTGCGGCGCTCGGCGGCCCTGGGCCGCCGTTCCATGTCGATGCCGCGGAAGACCAGGCGTTCGCTCTCCACCAGCGCCTCGGGGCCGAGCAGTCCGGCCAGGGCCATGGCGGTGACCGACTTGCCGGAGCCCGACTCGCCGACGATGCCGACGACCTCCCCCGGTCCGATCGTCAGGTCCACGCCGTGCACCCGCTGGACCAGGGAGCCGTCGTCGGCGCGGAAGGAGACCCGCAGGTTCTTCACCTCGGCGACGGCCTCGCCCTCGGCCGGGGTGACGCCCGCGCCGTCCGACCGGGGGCGTACGGCGTGCACGGTCCGGGCGCGGGACTGGCTGAGCACCTCGCCCAGCAGCGAGAACAGCACACCGGTGAGCACGATCGCGATGCCCGGCCCGATCGCCGCCATGGGCGCCGAGTAGATGCGTTTGGAGCCCTCGTTGAGCAGCCGTCCCCAGTCGTACTGCGTGGGTTGCACGCCCAGGCCGAGGAAGGACAGCGCGGCGAAGGAGAGCAGCGTGGCCGACGCGTGCGCGGCGATGTTGACGACCAGCGGCGGCAGGATGTTCGGCAGGACGTGCCGCCGCGCGGTGCGCAGCGGCGGGCTGCCGACCAGCCGCGCGGCGTGCACGTAGTCGGTGTTGGCGACCGACGAGGCGAGGGTGGAGACCAGGCGCGCGAAGACCGGGACGCCCGCGAAGCCGATCGCGAACATCGCGCCGCGCGCCGTCGCGCCCCAGATGACGGAGAAGAACAGCGCGAGCAGCAGCCACGGGAACGACAGCAGGATGTCGATGAAGGCGGTGACCAGGCGGCGCGGCGCGCGCGGCAGCACCGCGGCGACGATGCCGAGCACGACGCCGCCCGCGACGGAGATGCCCGCGGCGCCCAGGGTCAGCAGCACCGACAGGCGGGTGGCGACGACGGTGCGGGCGAACAGGTCGCGGCCGAGTTCGTCGGTGCCGAAGGGGTGGGAGAGGCTGACCGGTGCCTGGCGGCCCGCGATGTTCCGGGTGGTGGCCGCGTGGTCGAACACGAAGGGGCCGACGACCGCGGCGAGCACGACGAGCGTGAGACCGGCGAGTACGGCGATGCCCTGCGGGGTGAGGAGGGTACGGCGCAGCATGGTCATGCCTCCGCGATCGTCGAGCGCGGGTCCAGGACCGCGATGGCGAGGTCCACGACGAGGTTCGCCCCGAGGACGAGCAGCGCGTACACGAGCACGATCCCCTGGATCAGCGGGTAGTCCTTGGCCGTGATCGAGGAGACGATCGTGGACCCGATGCCGGGCACGGTGAACACCGTCTCCACGAGCACGGTGCCCGCGACGAGTCCGACCAGCACCACGCCGCCCGCGGTGAGGGTGGCGGTGACGATGTTGGGCAGCGCGTGCCGCAGGTACAGCAGCCGGCCGGGCAGCCGCTTGCTGCGCGCGGTGGTCAGGTACGGGGCGTCCAGCACGCGCAGCATCTCGATGTGCACGATCCGGGCCAGGTAGGCCAGCGGCCCGATGGCCAGCGCGAGCACGGGCAGCACCGCCTGGCCGGGCGTGCCCCATCCCGCGGGCGGGAAGAGCGGCAGGCCGACGCCGAGGGTCGCGATGAGCAGCACCGCGAGCAGGAAGTTCGGGATCGCGATGAGGATGCCGAGCAGTCCCGACACCCCGAGGTCGAGGAAGCGGCGGCGACCGCTCCGGGCCGAGACCGCCGTGGCGACGCCGATCGGGAACGCGCCGACGACGGCGACGAGGAAGGAGATCACGGCCAGCAGCAGCGTGGTGGGCAGCCGCTCGCCGAGGATCTGGGAGACCGGTCGCTGCGAGGTGATCGACGTACCGAGGTCGCCGTGCAGCAGCGCGGTGACGTAGTGGGTGAACTGGGCCCACAGCGACTGGTCGAGGCCGAGCTGCTGGCGCAGCGCGTTCACCGTCGACAGCGGGGCGGTGGGCCCCAGGGCCGCTCGTACCGGGTCGCCCGGCACGAGCTGGACCATGAAGAACGACGCCACCAGCACGACGGCGAACGAGATCGCCGCGCGACGCAGTCGTTGCAGGACGAATTCGAGCCTCGGCGATCCGGCCAGGAGCCGGGGGCGCCCGGCCCGAGCGGCGGCCGGTTCGGCCTGCTCGGGGGGCGCGGCGGTGGTGACCGCGTTCGAAGGGATCGTCATGCCGTCAGCCCAGCATGCGGATGGTCGTCGGCGCGATGCCCCAGGGCACGTCGGCGGTGGCCTTGTTGAAGAAGGTCGGCGCCGCGGTCTGCGCGAGGGGGTAGGCGTCGGCCCGGTCGATCAGTTCCTTCTCCGCGCTCTGCCACAGGTCGCACGCCGCCGTGGTGTCCTTGGCGGTCATCGCCTGCTTGGCCAGGTCGTCGTACGCGGGGTTGCGCACGTCCATGAAGTTGTAGCCGCCCTTCTCGCTGGTGGCGCCGAGGAAGAACAGGCTGAGCGTGGAGGGCTTGTTGGGGGCGAGCTGGATGAAGCCGGTGTCCCAGTCGTAGGACTGGTAGAGGTCGGTGGACCAGCCGGTCGGGTCCTCGGCGACGAGCTTGGTGTCGACGCCGATCTCCTTCCACTCGGCCTGGATCTCCTCGGCGGCGGCGGAGTGGCTGGGCGTGCCCGCGTCGTACAGGAAGCGGATGGTCAGCGGCTTGCCGTCCTTGGAGCGCTTGCCGCCGGAGCCTGCCGGGTACCCGGCCTCGTCCAGCAGCGCGCCGGCCTTCGCCTTGTCGGTGGCGGGCAGCTTCCACTTCGGGCCGCCCTTGACGCACAGGAACGGCGCCTGGACGACCAGCGACTTCATCTCCTCGGAGTGGCCGTTGGTGACGAGGTCGCCGACCGAGGAGCGGTCGAGGGCGAGTGTGAGCGCCTTGCGCACGCGCTCGTCGGAGGTCGGCCGGCTGGAGCGCTCGTTGAAGAGCATCTCGCCGATCGGGTTCGGCACGCCCTTGGACGCCAGCTTGGCGGCCTGGAGGCGGTCGCGGTCGGTGCCCGCCACGCCTGCCGCGTTGAGTCCGCCGGACAGCAGCAGGTTCGCCGCCGTGGACTCGTCGGTCACGACCTTTCCGACGACCTTGTCGGGCAGCCCCTTGGTGCTGCTGGTGACGCCCTGGGGTCCCCAGGTGTAGTCGGTGCGCTTGGTGTAGACGTACTCGTTGCCCGCCTTGGCGGTGGTCAGGTGGAACAGTGCCGTGCCGTTGGTCGCGTTCTTCAGCGAGTCGGGCTTGTCGAGGCCGCCCTGGCAGACCATCTCGACCTCGCCCGTCATGCTGAGCAGGAACGGGTTGCTGGTCTTCGAGGTGATCGTGAGCTTGTTGCCCTCGGCCGTGGCCTTCATGTCGGCGGTGACGTCGGAGCCGTGCCAGAAGGTGCCGTGCTTGGCGTCCGCCTGGTAGGTGATGTTGTTCGCGGCCGTCGCGGCCGTGAACGTGCTGCCGTCGGAACAGGTGACGCCGTCCTTGAGGGTGTACGTCACGGAGGTGGGGGTCTGCGTCCAGCTCTGCGCGAGCCACGGCAGGGACTGGCCGTCCCCCGAGGTGTAGACGAGCGATTCGTAGGCGTACGGCACGAGCTGGCGCTGCACGAGCGAGACCCCGGTGAGCGGCGAGAGGCTGCCCGGGTCGTCGTTGAGCCCGACGTTGAACGTGCCGCCGGAGACGTACGAGGTCGGGCCTGCGCTCGCCTTGGCGCCGGAGCCTGAGCCGGAACCGCAGGCGGCGAGCGTTACGGCCGCGACCGCACATGCCGCGACCGCGACGGACGGCTTGAGGTGCTTCCTGGTCATTGCTGTCGTCCTTTGGTTCGACGCGGTGCGGGACGGGAGCCTGGTCGATGGGGCCGGGCGGCCCCGGGTACTCCGAGGCCCTGGGTCCGAGGCTAGAAAGCCCGGATACACCCGACAATGTGCCGACGACGCAGAGAATCGTGGCGCACTGTGCTGTGAACACAGTGGCCGGCACCACATCGGCTCGTGACCGCGAGCCGTCCGGGTACCGGTGTCCCCGCACCCGCGCCGGGTACGGGCCGCTCGAAAGCCGCCCCGGCGCGGTGATCTCCCTGGAGACGATGCAGGAGCGGGCTCCGTACTTCAAGCCCCGACGGCATCGACATGTGCCGCGACCAGCGGTTCAGCCGCCGCCGCTGTGCTCCTCGTAGGCGGCGACGACCTCTTCGGTCGGGCCGTCCATCACCAGCTCGCCCTTCTCCAGCCAGATCACGCGGTCGCAGGTGTCGCGGATGGAGCTGTTGTTGTGACTGACGAGGAAGACGGTGCCCGCCTCCTTGCGCAGCTCCCTGATCCGGTCCTCCGAGCGCTTCTGGAAGGCGCGGTCACCGGTGGCCAGCGCCTCGTCGATCATCAGCACGTCGTGGTTCTTGGCCGCCGCGATCGAGAACCGCAGCCGGGCGGCCATGCCGGAGGAGTACGTCCGCATCGGCAGCGAGATGAAGTCGTCCTTCTCGTTGATCCCGGAGAACTCGACGATGCCGTCGTACCGCTCGCGCACCTCCTCCTGGGACATGCCCATGGCCAGGCCGCCGAGGATGACGTTGCGCTCGCCGGTCAGGTCGTTGAGCAGGGCGGCGTTGACGCCGAGCAGGGACGGCTGGCCGTCGGTGTAGACCCGGCCGCGGTCGGCGGGGAGCAGGCCCGCGATGGCCTTGAGCAGGGTGGACTTGCCCGAGCCGTTGGAGCCGATGATGCCGATCGCCTCACCGCGGTAGGCCGTGAAGGTGACGCCCCTGACCGCGTGCACGGTGTGGACGTTCGGCGAGGCCCTGCGGGAGACCAGCCGGTGCAGGGCGGAGGTCGCGTTGCCCCGGCCGGTGCCCGCGCCGTAGATCCGGTAGACGACGTGCAGCCCGTCGACGATGACGGTGGGCACCAGGGGCCGGACCAGGCGCGGGGCGACCTCCGGGGCGATCTTCGGGTCCAGGGCGGCAGCCAGCTCGGGGGCCAGGCCCCTGGCGCTGTTCGGGACGGCGTTCAGCGCGGTCTCCTGCGTTGCCTCGTCCGTTGGTTCAGCCACGGCCGTACTCCTCCTCCGACGACCAGAAGAACGCGTACCCTGCGCAGGCGGCCACGGCCGCCCAGCCGACCGCGAGCGGCCAGATGTGCGGCGGGAGCTGTTCGCGGGTGACGCTGTCGATCAGCGCGAAACGCATCAGACCGACATATACCAGGGCGGGGTTGACGTTGAGCATCACCGCGACGGCGTGCGGCGCGCCGACGGTGAACCGGGAGAGGTCGTAGAAGACCCCGGAGACGTACATCCAGGTCCGCAGCACGAAGGGCAGCACCTGGGCGAAGTCGGTGGTCCTGGCGCCGACGCGGGCCAGGCCCAGTGCCAGCCCCGCGTTGAAGAGCGACTGGAGGGCCAGCGCGGGGACGGCGAGCAGCCAGCGGGTGGTGACCGGGATGCCCTCGGCGACCACGATGACCGAGAGCACGCCGAGCGAGAGCAGGAGCTGCCGGAGCTGGAGCAGGGTGGCGGCGATCGGCAGGCAGGCGCGCGGGAAGTGCAGGGCGCGGACGAGTCCGATGTTGTCGGTCAGCGAGCGGGCGCCGCCGAGGACGGCCGACTGGGTGAAGGTGAAGACGAAGACCCCGGTGCACAGGAACGGGATGTAGTCCGTGACGCCGCGGCCCGCGCCGAGCAGCAGTCCGAAGATCAGGAAGTAGACGGCCGCGTTGAGCAGCGGGGTGAGCACCTGCCAGAGCTGGCCGAGGCGCGCGTCGCTGTAGAGGGCGGCCTGCCGGGCACCGGCGAAGGTGGTGACGAAGTGGCGGCGGGCCCAGAGCCGCCGGGTGTACTCCACGATTCCGGGGCGGGCGCCGCTGACGGTCAGGCCGTGGGCGGCGGCGAGCGCGGCGGGAGCGAGGTCCGCGGGGCCCGGCCGAGCGGGTGCGCGCGGGGCGGTGATCACGGCGGGAGAGGCGACGGGCATGGGCGGCTGCCTTCGGGTGACGGGCATGGGGAGACACCTGCGCAACGACGGAACGGGCCCGTATCGTCGTCACGGTCGACGGTAGAGCAGTCGCGGGATGGAACGCAACCGTTCCGTCGTCACGTCGGGTTAGGATCGCTCGCATGACCGACTCCGCCGAGGCCGCTTCTCCGTCCACGACGACCGGCGGTCCGCGCCGCGCCCCGGCGGGCGCCGCCGTGCTGCGCGAGGACGTCACCGAGGCGATCCGGGCGGCCGTCTTCGCCGAGCTGGCCGCCGTCGGCTACGGGCGCATGTCGATGGAGGGCATCGCCCGGCGCGCGGGGGTCGGCAAGGCCGCCGTGTACCGCCGGTGGCGCTCGAAGCTGCCGCTGGTCCTCGACATGGTGTCCGACTTCGCCGCGCAGGGCCTTCCCGTGCCCGACACCGGCACGCTGTACGGGGACGTCCGCGCCCTGCTCGACGTCAGCGCGCGGGCCCTGCGGCATCCGGTCGCGGCGCAGATCATCCCCGATCTGCTGGCCGAGGCCGCTCGCAGTCCCGAGCTGGCCGACACGCTGCGCACCGCGCTGCGCGAGGCCCAGGGCGGGATCACCGTCGCCGTCATACGCCAGGCCGCCGCGCGCGGCGAGCTGTCCCCCAGCGCCGATCCCGAACTCGCCCTCGACCTCATCGCCGGCCCGCTCTACTGGCGTCTGGCCGTCATGCGCGCCGCCTACTCCCGAGCGCAGCTCGACGCCCTCACCTCAGCCGTCGTCGCTGCGCTCCAGGCTTCCACGTAGCGCGTACGTCCGCCCCCACCCCGCCGCCGCGCTCCCGGCTCCCGCGTAACCACCGGGCCTCCGGCCCGGACCCCCACAGGACCTGCCCCGCTGAGACCGGTCCGCACAGCGCACCACCGCCGCGGCCGGCCGCGCAGTTCCCCGCGCCCCTAAAAACCCGCCGCACCCAGCCGAACACCCACGCCCCCGAAGGGCCGCGACCACCGGGCCTCCGGCCCGGACCCCCACAGGACCTGCCCCGCTGAGGCCGGTCCGCACAGCGCACCACCGCCGCGGCCGGCCGCGCAGTTCCCCGCGCCCCTAAAAACCCGCCGCACCCCGCCGAGCACCCTCGCCCCCGAAGGGGCGCGGGGAACTGCGCGAGCAACCACAACGCACCGGAAGTCGGCGAACACCCGGCCAGACCCACAGCGCGCGCCCGAAGGGGCGCGGGGAACTGCGCGGGGAAGCCATCACCGGCGGGTGGTCGGAGGGATGCGGCAACCGCCCCACCGGGTCCGGTGGTGACCGGCAGGTCAAAGGGCGTCCACGTGCCGGTGCTGACCGGCAGGTCAAACGGCTTCCCCGTGCGGGAGCACCACGGTGCGGTGGGCGTGGTCGCCCGCCGCGTCCGCCGTGGGGGCGGCGGCGATCACGAGGATGCCCGCGGCGGCGACCCCGCGGAGGCGGGCCCAGATCCGGCCCTCGGCCGGAACGGCGAGGTCGGCGGGGTCGACCAGGAGGACGTCCGGGGCCGGGATGAGGGCCAGGGCGACGGCCAGGAGAAGCTGGTCGCAGACCCCCAGGTGTTCGAAGCGGGCGCGGCGGGGGATGACGCCCGGCCGCACCGGGTCCGGGTGGTCGGCCAGGGTGAGCCCGGCGGCGGCCAGGGCTTCGTGGATGCGCCGGGCACCGACACGCAGGCCCGCGTGGACGGCCGCCAGGTCGAGGAGTTCACCGACGCGGTCGTACGGGTCGGGGGACCCGGGGCCGTACACCCGCGCCACGCCGGTCCTGCGCCCGCCGGGCCGCAGCCCGCGCCCGAGCGCGACCAGCATCGCGGTGCGTTCGGGACCCGCGGGGCCGATGACGGCCAGGAGTTCCGCGGCCGATACGGCGGCGGGCGCGACGCCGTGTGCGGGGGCGCTGTGCCCGGTCACTGTCACCACGCCGTCCCCTTCCTTCGTAGAGGCGAGCAATCCGCCCATATCTACCAAGGAAGGGGGCGTTCAGCGGCGCGGCACTCCGGAGAGCGCCGCCGTACGCGGCCGGGCCGCCGGACGTACACCGTCCCGGACGAGTACCAGCAGGGCCACGTCGTCGGCGGGGCGGTCGGCGGCGTGCCGCAGGACGGCGGCGCGCAGGTCCGCGGCGACGGCGCGGCCGGACAGCGGGGTGCCGGGGCGTACGTCGGCCGCGTCGGCCAGGGCGTCGGCCAGCGGGAAGAAGACGCCCTCGGCGTCCCGCGCGTCCTGCATGCCGTCGGTGCAGAGCAACAGCCCGTCGCCGGGCGGCACATGGCCGGTGGCGGCCGGTGCGGCCGTCCGCGCCGGGTCGAACAGGCCCAGCGGCGGCAGGGGTTCGCCGATCGGCAGCGGACCGGGCGCGGCGTCGAGCAGATACGGCTGCGGGTGGCCGCAGTTGACGATCCGGTAGGCGCCGTCGTCGGCGAGCTCGACGAGTTGGAGGGTGGCGAATTCCTCGGCGACCGGATCCTGTGGCGGGACACCGGCCGCCGCCGGGTGCTCACCGCGGGTCCGCTCCCGCAGATGGCGTCGCAGGGCCCCGTCCAACCGCCGCAGCACGCCCGCCAGTTCGGGTTCCTGATGGGCGGCCTCGCGGAAGCTGCCGAGCAGCGCGGCGACCATGCCGATCGCGGGCAGGCCGTGGCCGCGCGCGTCCCCGATGAGCGCCCGCACCCCGAACGGCGTGGCCAGCACCTCGTAGAAGTCGCCGCCGACGTGAGCGCCCCGGCTGGCCGACACGTACTCCCCCGCCACCGTCCAGCCGCCCGCTCTGCGCGGCAGCGGCCGCAGCAGCACCTGCTGGGCGGCGACGGCGATCTCCCGCGTACGGTCCAGCTCGTCGCAGAGCAGCGACCGGCGGCGGGCGGTCCACATCGCCGCGGCTATCACCGCGACCGCGGTGGCCGCGGCGCCGAGCACCGGGCCGAAGCCGTCGAAGGAGTCGTCGGCCAGTTCCGCGCCCAGCACGCCGAGCGCCAGCAGCCCGCTGCCGAACACCCAGAGCCGCCGGGCGCCCGCCGCGCAGGCCACCGCGGGAGTCACGGCGAGGGCGGGCAGCACGTCCGCGCCTTCGGACAACTGCCAGGTGAGCACGCCCATCACCGCCACCCACACGGCGGGTACCAGCGCCCACGGCACCCTTCGCAGCGCACGGACTGCCCGGTTTCGGATCATCCGCCCGGCTCCCCCCAGAAGCCGCGGTCGCGGCAGCGTCGGAGCCGCGGCCCGCATGCCCGGCTCCCGCATCCCGACCGATTCTGGCCATTCCCCGCGCACAAGTGGCCCGCCGAACGGGGTAATCACTCGAATGAGCGACGAAACCCTTGAGCGCTCCCCGAAAGACGAAGGGGGCCGCCCCGGTGCGTCCGGGACGGCCCCCCTTCTCGGGTCCTGCGCGCCGTCAGGCGCCGCGCAGCACCGCCCCGGTGAGGGCGTGGGCGCTGGCGACCGCCGCGTCACGCGCCGCCGTGGTCTCCTCGGCCGTCAGCGTGCGGTCGGGGGCCCGGAAGCGCAGCGCGTAGGCGAGGGACTTGCGGCCCTCACCGATCTGCTCGCCGGTGAAGATGTCGAACAGCCGGAGCGATTCGAGGAGTTCACCGGCGCCGTCGCGCAGCGCGCGCTCGACGTCGGCGGCCGGGACCGAGGAGTCGACGACGAGCGCCACGTCCTGGGTCGCCACCGGGAAGGTGGACACCCGCGGCCCGGTGGGCCGGTCGCCGCCCGCGCGCTCGACCTGGTCCATGTCCAGTTCCATCGCGCAGGTCCGCTCGGGCAGGCCGAGCGCCTTGGTGACCCTCGGGTGCAGCTCCCCCGCGTTGCCCACCAGCGTCTCCTGGCCGTCGACCACCGCGTACAGCGCGGCGCAGCGGCCCGGGTGGTAGGGGGCGTGCTGGTCCTGGCGGACGCTCAGCTCGACCCCGGCCTCGCGGGCCACGGTACGGGCCGCCTCGACCGCGTCGGCCCAGGTCGCCGGGTGTCCGGCGCCCCACCAGCCATTACGGTCGCGGGCGCCGCAGAGCACGACGGCGACCCGGCGGGGCTGGTCCGGCAGCGCCTCCTGGAGCCGCGCGATCTCCGCGTCCGTCGGACGGCGGTCGACCGCGAGACGCGGCGGCGTCTTCTCCGCGCCGGTCGGCAGGAAGACCAGACCGGTCTCGAAGAGCGCCAGGTCGTGCGTGCCGCGGCCCAGATTGCGGCGCAGCGTGGCCAGCAGACCGGGCAGCAGCGTCGTGCGCAGACCGGGCTCGGTGTCCGAGAGCGGGTTGGCGACGGTCACCGTGCGGCGGCGCGGGTCGTCCGCGTCCAGCCCGAGCTGGTCGAAGACCTCGGCGCTGACGAAGGGGTAGCTCGGCGCCTCCACGTATCCGGCGCCGGCCAGGGCCCGGCCGACCCGGCGGCGCAGGAGCTGCGACTCGGTCAGCCCGCGTCCGGCGGGCGGCTTGGGCAGCGTCGACGGCAGATTCTCGTAGCCTTCGAGCCGGATGACCTCTTCGGCGAGGTCGTTGGGGAAGGCCAGGTCGGGGCGCCAGCTCGGCACGGTGACGATCAGCTCGTCGCTGCCGTAGACGTCGCAGCCGATCTCCTGGAGGCGGCGGACGACGGTCTCACGGCCGTACTCGGTGCCCGCGACGCGGTCCGGGTGGTCGGCGGCCATCGCGACGGTGCGCGGGGCCGACGGTGAGACGACCTCAGTGACGCCGGGGTCCGCGGTGCCGCCCGCCAGGCCCGTCAGCAGGTCGACCGCGCGCTGGGCCGCGGCCGAGGTGGCCTGCGGGTCGCTGCCGCGCTCGAACCGCTTGGACGCCTCGGAGCCGAGCTTGTGGCGGCGCGCGGTGCGGGCGATGGTGACCGGCGCGAAGTGCGCGGCCTCGATGACGATCTCGGTGGTGCCGGTGACGACGCCGGTCTCCGGGTCGGTGGCGGGCGCGGCGATCTCGGTGTTCGCGCCGCCCATCACGCCCGCGAGGCCGATCGCCCCGGAGTCGTCCGTGATGACCAGGTCCTCGGGGTCCAGCGTGCGCTCGACGTCGTCCAGCGTCGTCAGCTTCTCGCCGGGCAGCGCGCGGCGCACCCCGATCGGCCCTTCGATCCGCGAGCGGTCGTAGGCGTGCAGCGGCTGGCCCAGCTCGAACATCACGTAGTTGGTGATGTCCACGGCCAGCGAGATCGGCCGCATGCCGACCTTCTGGAGCCTGCGCTGGAGCCAGATCGGCGACCGCGCCTCGGGGTCGAGACCGGTGACCGTACGGGCGGTGAAGCGGTCGCAGCCGACCGGGTCGGCGACCTTGACCGGGTAGCCGAACGCGTTGGGCGCGGGCACGTCGATCAGCGCCGGGTCGCGCAGCGAGACGCCGTACGCGATGGCCGCCTCGCGGGCGACGCCGCGCATCGACAGCGCGTAGCCGCGGTCCGGCGTGACGGCGATGTCCAGGACCTCGTCGACCAGTTCGAGCAGCTCGACGGCATCGGTGCCCACCTCGTGCTCGGGCGGCAGCACGATGATGCCCTCGTGGTCGTCGCCCATGCCCAGCTCCTGCGCGGAGCAGATCATGCCGTGCGAGACATGGCCGTACGTCTTGCGCGCGGCGATCGCGAAGTCGCCGGGCAGCACGGCGCCTGGCAGCACCACGACGACCTTGTCGCCGACCGCGAAGTTGCGGGCGCCGCACACGATCTCCTGCGGCTCGCCGGTTCCGTTGGCGTCGCCGACGTCGACCGTGCAGAAGCGGATCGGCTTCTTGAAGCCCTCCAGCTCCTCGATGGTCAGCACCTTGCCGACGACCAGCGGGCCCTTGAGCCCGGCGCCGAGCTGTTCGACGGTCTCGACTTCGAGACCGGCGGAAATGAGCTTGGCCTGGACGTCGCGGCCGGTCTCACCGGCGGGCAGTTCGACGTACTCCCGCAGCCAAGAAAGCGGGACCCGCATCAGATCTCCATCCCGAACGGAAGGGTGAAGCGCACATCACCCTCGACGATGTCTCGCATGTCCTCGACGCTGTGGCGGAACATCAGCATCCGCTCGATGCCGAAGCCGAACGCGAAACCGCTGTACTTCTCCGAGTCGACGCCGCAGGCGGTGAGCACCCTGGGGTTGACGACGCCGCAGCCGCCCAGCTCGATCCAGCCCTCGGAGGAGCAGGTGCGGCAGGGGCGGTCGGGGTTCCCGACCGAGTCGCCGCGGCAGACGTAGCAGAGCATGTCCATCTCGGCGGACGGCTCGGTGAACGGGAAGTGGTTGGGCCGCAGCCGCGTCGTCATGCCCTCGCCGAACAGCGAGACCACCATGTGGTCGAGGGTGCCCTTGAGGTCGGCCATGGTCAGGCCCTCGTCCACGGCGAGCAGTTCGACCTGCGCGAAGACCGGGGTGTGGGTGGCGTCCAGCTCGTCGGAGCGGTAGACGCGGCCCGGCGCGATCACGTAGACGGGCAGCTCGCGCTCCAGCAGGGCGCGGATCTGCACCGGGGAGGTGTGGGTGCGCAGCACCACGCCGGACTCGCCGCTGCCGCCGGGGCCTTCGGGGCCCTCGACGAAGAAGGTGTCCTGGGTCTCGCGGGCGGGGTGGTCGGGCGGGAAGTTGAGGGCGTCGAAGTTGAACCACTCGCTCTCGACCTCGGGACCCTCGGCGACCTCGTAGCCCATGGCCACGAAGATGTCCTCGATGCGCTCGGAGAGCGTGGTGAGCGGGTGCCGCGCGCCGACCGGGCGCCGGTCGTAGGGCAGCGTGACGTCCACGGCCTCCTCGACCAGCACGCGGGCGTCGCGCTCCGCCTCCAGCTCGGCCTGCCGGGCGGCCAGCGCCTTGTTGACCGCGCCGCGCGCCTGGCCGACGCGCTTGCCCGCCTCCGCCTTGGCCTGCGGCGGCAGCGCGCCGATCTCGCGGTTGGCGAGCGCCAGCGGCGAGGCGCCGCCGGTGTGCGCGGTCTTCGCGTGCGCGAGCGCGTCGAGGTCGGTGGCGGCGGCGACGGCGGCCAGCGCCGCGTCGCGCATCCGCTCGATCTCCTCCGGCTTCAACGCCTCGACCTCCACAGGGTCGTACGACTTGTTCGGTGCCGACATCTTTTCCCGTTCCGCAGTGGATGGTGGTGGGGGCGCCTCCCAGGACGGAGTCTCCGAGTGGAGGCTCTGCCCGACCGGACACATACCGAAGCCCGATTCTACCGGCGCCGCGTGGACCGCCTGATCACGCCCGTCGGGGGTCCGCCGGGACGACATCCCCGGCGAACGCTCTGCCCGCGCGGCCGGTCAGGCCATGAAAGCGGGTGCCCCGACGGGCAGAATAAATCGGAACTGGGCGCCGCCGCCGGGGGCCCTGCCGACGGAGATGGTGCCGCCGTGCGCCTCGACGATGCCCTTGACGATGTACAGCCCGAGGCCGGTGCCGCCGCGCTTGCTGCCCCGCCAGAAGCGGGTGAAGACGCGGCCCATCGACTCCTCCGGAATGCCGGGGCCCTCGTCGCTCACGGTCACCGCTGTGCCGGTGCAGCTCCGCTCCTGCGCGGAGAACGAGGGCTCTACGTCGATGGTGACAGTCCCCTCGCCGTGCCGCACCGCGTTTTCCAGCAGATTGCCGAGGACCTGGTCGACCTTGTCGGGGTCGGCCCACAGCGCGGGCAGCGGCTGGGTGACCCGCACCCGGAAGCGGTCGGCCCGCTGGCCCGCGGCGACATGGCCGTCCACGTGCCGCTGCACGGCCGCCGCCATGTCCACCGGCTGGCGGCGCACTTCCAGGCGGCCGGAGTCGATCCGGGAGATGTCGAGGAGTTCCGCGATCAGCCGGGTGACCCGGTTGGCGTCGGCGTCGACGGTCTCCAGCATGAGCTTCTTCTGGTCGTCGGTGAAGCGTTCCCACTTGGCGAGCAGGGTGGCGGTGAAGCCCTTGACCGAGGTGAGCGGCGAGCGCAGTTCGTGCGCGACGGTGGCGATCAGCTCGGCGTGGCTGCGTTCGGTACGGCGGCGGGCCTCGGTGCCGCGCAGCGAGACCACCAGACGGCGCACCGGTCCCGTGGGGTATTCGCGCACGTAGCGGGCGGCGACCAGCACTTCGCGACCGCCGGGCAGCAGCAGATTGCGTTCCGGCTGGCCGACCCTGATGGCCAGGCCGCCGTACGGGTCGGTGAGCGCCCACCAGCGGCGGCCTTCGAGGTCTTCCAGCGGCAGCGCGCGCTCCACGGATCTGCCGAGCACGTCGCGCGGGTGCAGGGCGGTGATCCGGGCGGCGGCGGCGTTGAAGGCGATCACCCGGCCGCGCTCGTCGGCGACCACCAGGCCGTCGGGGAGGTCGTCCGGGTCCAGGCCCAGGGAGTCGACGCCGAACGGTTCCGCGCCGAGGGGGCGGGCGGCGCGTGCCGCGGTGTCCCGCGATTCCGCTTCGTGGCCGGCAGGCCCCGGTGTCCGCGGTCCCGCGGAGCGCGCGGTCCGGCCCAGGACGGCGCTGCGCGCCTCGTCCTCTGGCACCGTCACATCCATCCCCGCCACTCCCCTTTCAGGGCCCCCGGGCCGCCACCCTACTAGGTGGATGTGACGCTGCGGCACCCTCCGGGCGCGCGCTGCGCCCGCGCGGAGGCGTAGAGGCAGACGGCGGCGGCCGTCGCGAGGTTGAGGCTTTCGGCGCGGCCGTGGATCGGGACGCGGACGACCTCGTCGGCCAGCGCGCGGGTCTCCTCGGGCAGGCCCCACGCCTCGTTGCCGAAGATCCAGGCGGTGGGGCCGTTCATGGTGCCCTCGTCCAGCTCGGCGTCCAGGTCCCGCCCGCCCGCGCCGTCCGCGGCCACCACCCGTACCCCGGCGGCCCGCAGTCCTGCCACGGCGGTGTCGACGGGCACGCCGACGGCGACCGGCAGGTGGAACAGGCTGCCCGCGGAGGCGCGTACGGCCTTGGGGTTGTACGGGTCCACGGACGCGTCGGTGAGCACCACCGCGTCGGCGCCCGCGGCGTCGGCGCAGCGCAGCACCGTACCGGCGTTGCCGGGGTCGCGGACGTTGGCGAGCACGGCGACCAGCCGGGGCCCGGCGCGCAGGATCTCCTCGAACGGCGAGTCGAGGAAGCGGCACACACCGACCAGACCCTGCGGGGTGACGGTGTCGGAGATCTCCGCCATCACCTCGGGGGTCGCGGTCAGTACGGGCGCGCCGACGGTACGGGCGGCGGCCACGATGTCGGCGTGCCGCTCGGCGGCCTCCGGTGTGGCGTACAGCTCGACCAGGGTCCTGCCGCCCTCGGTGCCGGGGTGCGCGATGGCCTCCCGTACGGCCTGCGGTCCCTCGGCGAGGAAGCGGCGCTCCTTGCCGCGGAAGCTGCGCTTGGCCAGCCGGTGCGCGGCGGTGACGCGCGTCGAACGCAACGAGGTCAGCTCGGGGGCTGGCATGGGTGACTCGCCTTCCGGATACGGGTGAAGCGGGCATGGCACAGGCCCGCAGGGGACAACCACCCGCGGGCCCGGAACCGTACCGTGAACAGGGCGCGTGTCGGCGTCAGGCCGCCTTGGGCGCGTTCACGTCGGAAGGCAGTGCCTTCTGGGCGACCTCGACCAGCGCCGCGAAGGCGTTCGCGTCGTTGACGGCCAGCTCGGCGAGGATCTTGCGGTCCACCTCGACGTTGGCGGCCTTCAGGCCCTGGATGAAGCGGTTGTAGGTGATGCCGTTGGCGCGGGCAGCGGCGTTGATCCGCTGGATCCAGAGCTGACGGAAGTCGCCCTTGCGCTTCTTGCGGTCGTTGTAGTTGTAGACCAGGGAGTGGGTGACCTGCTCCTTGGCCTTGCGGTACAGGCGCGAACGCTGACCGCGGTAACCGCTGGCCTGCTCGAGGATTGCCCGGCGCTTCTTCTGGGCGTTGACTGCCCGCTTGACGCGTGCCACTTGATAACTCCTTCTAGGGGACCGCGGTGATGCTCACACGGTCCGAAAGCGAATGAGGTCCCGGATCGGAACGGCGTGCCCCCGTCGGGGCACCGCCGTCACTTGCCGAGAAGCTTCTTGATCTTCTTGGCGTCCGACTTGGCGACCTCGACGGTGCCGGTGAGGGCGCGCGTCTTGCTGGACGGCTTGTGCTCAAGCAGGTGGCGCTTGCCGGCGCGCTCGCGCAGCACCTTGCCGGAGCCGGTGATCTTGAAGCGCTTGCTCGCACCGCTGTGCGTCTTGTTCTTCGGCATGGCGCCGTAGTCTCCTCGTCGCTGGCCCTCCCGTCCGCCGGTGGGCGCACGGAGAGCGTCAGTCCTGCATTACGGCCCGGAGCCGGAGGCTCCGGGGTGTTCGTCTCGTCTCAGGCGTCGGCCTGGGCCTCGTCCGGCACCTCGACGTCGTCGTGGGACACGGCCTCGTCGTGGGAGACGTCGTCGTCGTCGGCCGGGGCCTCACCCAGGCGGCTGGCCTTGCGGGCGGCCTGCGCCTCGCGGGCCTCGGCCATTGCCTCGGTCTTCTTCTTGTGCGGACCGAGGACCATGATCATGTTCCGGCCGTCCTGCTTCGGGTTCGACTCGATGAAGCCGAGGTCCTGGACGTCCTCCGCGAGCCGCTGCAGGAGCCGGTAACCCAGCTCCGGCCGGGACTGCTCGCGACCACGGAACATGATCGTGATCTTGACCTTGTCACCCTGCTTGAGGAACCGGACGACGTGACCCTTTTTGGTGTCGTAGTCGTGCGGGTCGATCTTCGGCCGGAGCTTCATCTCCTTGATGACCGTGTGCGCCTGGTTTTTGCGCGCCTCACGGGCCTTCATGGCCGACTCGTACTTGAACTTCCCGTAGTCCATGAGCTTGCACACGGGCGGACGGGCGGTCGCCGCGACCTCGACCAGGTCGAGGTCGTACTCCTGCGCAAGCTCCAGGGCCTTCGCAAGCGGCACGATGCCGACCTGCTCGCCGCTGGGACCGACAAGTCGAACCTCGGGAACGCGAATCCGGTCGTTGATGCGGGGCTCGGCGCTGATGGGGCCTCCTCGGTTGCACCACGCGGCTGACTGGCCGACAGCCGCGCATGAGTCTGTCTGGTTCTTCCGACCCCGTACCCAAGGCGCAAAAAACGCCCCGTACGGTACACAGGCGGGGCTCCTCACAACCGGGGAGCACCGCCGCGTTATTCCGCGGGGCGCATCGGACGGTGCCCGGTGGTGTCATGCTGACCGGAAACCGTCTGACCGGGGACCCGTCGGCCGAAAGGCCAACCAGGTGGGAGATCGGAGCCTCCACTTGATGGCCGGGACACACGGGTGCCCGGCCGGTCGTTCTCCCACCATACCAAAGGCTGACCGAAGCCCGTAATCCGCCGGACGGGGCATATCGTGTGCGGCATGAGCGACGAACAACAGACCCCGGACTTCGACAGCCTCACCCGCGACATCGCGGATGTGCCCGCCGTCGAGGTGATCACCACGGTCGCGGTGCACCTGATGAGCGCCGCCGCGGTGAATCTGGGGCTGGCCGAGGAGGGCCCGCAGCACAAGGACCTGGACGAGGCCCGCAAGCTCATCCAGGCGCTGGCCGGTCTGGTGACGGCGAGCGCCACCGAGATCAGCTCCTTCCACGCGGCCCCGCTGCGCGACGGGCTCAAGTCGCTCCAGCTCGCCTTCCGCGAGGCGTCGCTGGTGCCGGACGAGCCGGGCCAGGGGCCCGGCGAGAAGTACACCGGGCCCGTCTACGTCTGACCTCTGCCGCCGAGGGGGTCCGGGACCGGCGCGGCCGGTGCCGGGCGGCGCGGCCCGCGGGACCTCATGACGCCTCGGTCGCGCCGTCCCCCTTGTCGGCCAGCGCCTCGTCGACGGCGGCGGCCCGCGCGGCCTTGGCGGCGACCAGCGCCGGGTGGGTGACCTGGTGGACCAGGGCGGCGAGCGCGCCGCCGATCAGCGGGGCCACGATGAAAAGCCAGAGCTGCGAGAGCGCCGGGCTGCCCGCGAAGAGCGCGGGGCCCAGGCTCCGCGCCGGGTTCACCGACGTGCCGGTCAGCGGGATGCCGACCAGGTGGATGACGGCGAGCGCCATACCGATGGGCAGACCGTCGAAGCCGACCACCGCGACCCGGTGGGTCACCGCGAGCACCACGAAGACCAGCAGGAAGGTCAGCACTACCTCGGCGATGAAGGCACCCGCGGTGTTGATGCCGACCGCGGACCGGTAGCCGTAGCCGTTGGTGCCGAAGGCGCCGTGCGTCTTGAGACCCGGCACCTGCTTGGCGACCAGCAGGAGCAGCGCGGCGCCCGCGATGGCGCCGAGGAACTGCGCGATCCAGTACTCGACGGCGGTGCGCACCGTGATCCGCCGGGCGACCAGCATGCCCAGCGTGACGGCCGGGTTGACGTGGCAGCCGGATATGGGGCCGAAGGTGTAGGCCAGCGCGAGCAGGACGAAGCCGAAGGCCAGCGCGATACCGAGGGTGCCGATGTACTCGCCGGACAGCACGGCGGCCCCCACGGCGAAGAAGACCAGCAGGAGCGTGCCGAGGAATTCACAGGTCACTGTTCGCTTGTCCATCGGACCTCCTTGTGACGAGCACAGCCTGCTCACGCCATTCTCGGCCTTGCTGATGAAATCCACATCTCGGGTCATTTAGGGCAAATTAACCGGTCCGGACGGCGTTCCGGAGCGCTGCCACCCACCCGAAGGCTTTCGGCTCGACGCACGAGGTCCAGCGCACGAGGTCCAGCGCACGGGTCTCAGCTCACGGGTCTCAGCGCGCGAGGCTCAGCTCATGGGTCTCAGCGCGCGAACAGCGGCTCGCCCGGCAGTACGGCGCCCGGCGGCAGCAGTGCCAGGTCGAGGCCGCGCACCAGGCCAGCCCGCAGCACCTCGTCGGCGGCCAGCGCGGCGGCGATCCTGCGCCCGGTCTCCTGGACGTCGGCGTCCGGCGCCAGCACCAGGCCGAGCGTGCCGTCGCCGTCGGTCCCCGGCGTCAGGTGCGCCCGTACGACACCGGGCTCGGCGGCCACCGCGGCCCGCAGCGCCTCCCGTACGGCGGGGTCGGCGGTCGGGTCCGCGCGGCCGGGCCCGAGGGCGGCGGCGCGCAGGGCGGGTCCGGTCAGTTCGTACGTGACCGGCCCCGCGAGGTCGATCAGCAGCGTGTCGGCCCCCTCGTGCGCGAGCGCCTGGAGGGCCTGCGCCAGCGGTACGGCGACCGGCCGCGCCTCCGGCCGCCAGCGGGCCAGCGCCGCCACGGAGGTGAAGGCGGGCAGCGCCCGCCGCCCGTCCGGCGCCTGGATCGTCGGCACCGCCATGTCGCTGCTCTTCTCGCGGCGCAGCCCGTCCTCGCCGGTCTCGGCCTCGCCGAGCACCGCGACCACCGGCACCAGCAGCCGGGCCCCGTGCAGCGCGGCGACCACGGCCGCCTCCGTCCCGGGGTCCCGCGCGTAGCCGGTCAACGCGTCGGCCAGTGCCGCGTCGGCCGAGCCGTCGTCGTCGGAGAAACCGGGGTCGGGGATGTTCTTCAGCGCCACCCCGGAACCCTATCCGCCGTCCGCCGACAGACCGTGGGCGGGCCGTCCCGCGCGGCGGGGGCGGAACCACAGCAGCGCGGCGACCACGACCAGGGCGGCTCCGGCCACGGCGAAGACGGTCGCGACACCGTCGCCGAGGAAGCGGGCGGGCTCGGGCGCGCGGACCGGCGGCGCGGGGCCGGGGCTGAAGTACGTCCGCGGATAGCCGACTGCGGCCGGTACGGGGGGCGCGGGCCTCAGCTTCGCGGCGGCCTTCAGCGCGGCGGCCGGGTCGATCAGACCGGTGCCCATCTCGTCGCTGCGCCCGTCCTTGGGCCGGTCCCGCGTCGTGTCCTCCAGCACCCGCTTGACCTGGGCCGGGCTCAGCCTCGGGTCGGCGGACCTGATGAGGGCGGCGGCGCCGGAGACGTACGCGGAGGCGGCGCTGGTGCCCCAGCCCTCGTAATAGGTGCGGTCCGGGTCGGCGATCACGACGTCGACGCCGGGCGCGGAGACGGACGCGTACCAGCGGCGCGTGGAGAAGGCGGCGTGCTGCCCGTTCCTGTCGACGGCCGCGACCGCGATCACTCCGGGGTACGCGGCCGGGTAGGAGGAACGGTCCGCCTCCTCGCCGCCGTTGCCCGCGGACGCGACGACCACGACGCCCTTGCCGAGCGCGTACCGGATCGCCTCGTCCTCGGCGGCGACGGGCGCGGCGGTGGCGCTGTCGTCGCCGAGCGAGAGATTGATGACGTCCGCGCCGTGGTCGACCGCCCACCGGATGCCGTCGGGCAGCGCGTTGCCCTTGCTCGTACGCGCCTTGGACCGCTGCGGGTCCTTGTCCTCCAGGATCACCCGCACCGGCAGGATCTTCGCCTTGGGCGCGATGCCCATGACGCCCGAGTCGTGGCCGGGACCGTGGCCGTGCCCCGCGATGATGGCGGCCATCCCCGTGCCGTGCCGGGCCCAGGAGCGGTCGCCGCGGCCGGCGCCGAAGCCGACCATGTCCTTGCCCGTCAGCACCTGCCCGGTCAGGTCGGGGTGCGTCGCGTCCACCCCGGTGTCGAGCACCGCGACCGTGACGCCCGCGCCCTGGCTCGTACGCCACGCGCTCTCGGCGTGCAGGGCGCTCAGCGCCCAGTCGGCGTTGCGCACGGCGTCGGCGGCGGCGGGCTGGGCGGCCAGGGCGAGGGCCGCGGCGCCCGCGGCGAGCGAGGTCAGGGCGCCGAGCAGGCGGCGGGCCGGGGGACGGGAGGGGCGGCTCATCGGGACTTCTCCGTACCGGTGGCGCCGGGACCGCCGGGACCGCTGGACGGCCTGAGCAACGCGGTCACCGCGCTGTGCAGGCGGTCGTCGACGGCCGAGGCCAGGCCGGTCGCGTCGTAGCCGAGGCCGGCCTGGGCGGCCACGCTGGTGGCGCCGGACTTGGTGGCCTTGTCGGCGGACTGCGGGGTGAGGGTGCGCCCGTCGGCGAAGCCGGTGACCGCGTACACGACGAAGGGCAGGTCGGCGGAGACCTGCACGTCCCAGCTGCCCCGCTGCTTCACGCCGAAGGAGTCGGCGGCCGTGCCGGGAAAGGCCACCGGACGCGGGATCAGGTCCGCGCGGTCGCCGAGGTGCTGCGAGGCCCAGCGTCCGCTGAACCCGCGCATGGTGGCCGACTCGGCGGTGGTGACCAGCAGGCCCACCGTGGTGACCGAGGTCGACGTGCTGTCCACGTAGGTCGCGCGCAGCAGGCGCGCGCAGCCGACCGGGGCGAGTACCTGCTGGAGCAGCGGGTCGAAGGCGGCGGCGCAGCCGCCGGGCGCGGCGACGCCGATCCTGGTCCACGCGCGGTCGGCCCCGCCGGGACCCGCGCCTTTCGCGGACACCGTGCGCGGGAACAGCGCGTCGACCGGCGTGCTGCGCCACACCTCCCGTACGGCGGCGAACGCCTTGACGCTCCCGTCCACCAACGGCGGCTCCGCCCGCGGCTTGTGGTTGATCGCGCTCCCGGCGACCGCCCCGCCGATCAGGCCGAGCCCGAGCACCAGGCAGAGCGCCGCCCAGATCCGGGCCGAAGCCCCGCGGGCGGCGGGGGCGACGGCCTGCGCGGGCCCATGGTCGTATCCGGCGGGCGCGTATCCGCCGGGACCGTACGCCGTGAACCGCGGCGCGGCGGCGGGCGGTGGGGTGTAGGGCGGTGCGGGGGGCCGCGCCGGAGGCGGGGGGACGGCCGGGGGCGGTTCGGTGGCGGGCGGCGGAGGTCCCTCGGGGTGCGGGGGGACCGTCGGCGGAGTCTGCGGGCTCTGTTCCCGGCGAGGTTGGAGCGGGGGGAACGACGGGGACGTGGAGCCTCCTCCGTTGTCCACTCCAGTGCTCACCGGCGCCCCCTCGTGACATGTCCTCACGGCTTGCGCGTCACTCTACGGGGTCGACCGGACGTCGTGGTCCAGCAGGCCGTCCGGCATCCGTCCGCGTGACACGGCGGCGGACGTGCCCCGTACGCCCCTACCGCCCGGTAGCCCCTGTCTGGCAAGCTTCACGACATGTCAGAACGCGCTGCCGACCGCACCCGGTACGACCGGGCCACCGCCCATCTCGACGCCCCCGTGGCGATCGTCGACCTGGAGGCGTTCGACGCCAACGCCGACGACCTGGTGCGCCGCGCGGGCGGCAAACCGATCCGGGTGGCGTCCAAGTCGGTGCGGTGCAGGGCGTTGCTGGAGCGGGCGCTGGCCCGCGACGGCTTCGCGGGCATCATGTCGTTCACCCTGGCCGAGTCGCTGTGGCTGGCGCGCGCGGGCTTCACCGACATCCTGCTGGCGTATCCGTCGGCGGACCGGGACGGCTTCGCGGAGTTGGCCGCCGATCCCAAGCTGGCCGCCGCCGTCACGGTGATGGTGGACGACGTCTCGCACCTCGACCTGATCGACGCGGCCCGCGGCGGCGGCGACGAGACCGTCCGGGTCTGTCTCGAAATGGACACCAGCCTGCGGAAGTTGGGCGGTCGGCTGCGGATCGGCGCGCTGCGCTCGCCGCTGCACGACCCGGAGCGGATGGCGGCGCTGGCCCGTACCGTCACCGCGCGGCCCGGCTTCCGGCTGGCCGGGATCATGGCGTACGAGGGGCATGTCGCGGGGGTCGGCGACGCGGTCGCGGGCCGTCCGTTGCGGTCGCGGGCCATACGGCTGATGCAGTCGGCGGCCCGCAAGGAGCTGGCGGCGCGGCGCGCGGAGGCGGTCCGCGCGGTGCGGGCGGTCGCGCCGGAGCTGGAATTCGTCAACGGCGGCGGCACCGGCAGCGTGCAGACCACCGCGGCCGAGGACGCGGTGACCGAGATCGCGGCGGGCTCCGGGCTCTATGTGCCGCGGCTGTTCGACAACTACACGTCCTTCCGGGGCCGTCCGGCCGCGCTCTTCGCGCAGCCGGTGGTGCGCAGGCCCGGCGTCGGCGTGGTGACCGTGCTCGGCGGCGGCTACCCGGCGTCCGGCGCGGCCGGGCCCGACCGGCTGCCGGTGCCGTATCTGCCGGAGGGGCTGCGCTACGACCCGCAGGAGGGTCCCGGCGAGGTGCAGACCCCGCTGCTGGGGTCGCCCGCGGACGACCTGCTGATCGGCGACAAGGTCTGGTTCCGGCACGCGAAGGCCGGTGAACTGTGCGAGCGCTTCGCCGAGTTGCACCTGGTCGAGGGCGACCGGGTGACGGCGACGGTGCCGACGTACCGCGGTGAGGGCAAGACGTTCCTGTAGCCGCTGAAGGCGACAGGGGGCGGCGCCCGGGGTCCGGGCGCCGCCCCCTGCCGCGTACGGCCTCGCGCGGGCCGCGGGTCAGACGCCGGTGCCGCCCGTGCCGCCGGTGCCGCCGCTGCTGTCGGCCTTGATGCCCTGGGTGATCTGGTCCATGACGGCCAGGCTCGGGGCTTTGGAGCCGATGTCGAAGCCGAAGCGGACGACCGCGATGTTCTTCGGGTCGCGGGGCGAGGGGAAGGCGAGGGATTCCACGTACCCGCTGGTGCCGGACTTCGTGACGATCTTCCAGCGGACGAAGTACCCCTTCTGTCCGGCGACCGTGACCGGCTGCGACGCGATCTGCTGGTGCGAGGTCGTGGCGCCGTAGATGTCGGTGCTGTACGCGTCGGCCGCGTTCTGCGCGATGTCCGCCTTGGCGGCGGCCTCCGCTCCGGTCGCGGTGAGCTTGAGCGCCTCGGCGGGCTGGGCGAAGACGCCGCCGCGCACGCAGTCCTTGGTGGCGTCGCCGGGGCACGGGTAGCCGCCGGTGACCACGCTGGCGCCGATGCCGTTGGCGCCCGAGGTGCCGGTCCAGCCGTTGAGCACGGGGAGCCTGATGCCGTCGTAGCCGTCCACGGCCTTGCCGTCGCTGCCGCCGTCGGGACCCTGCGAGCCGTCCGGGGAGTCGGGGTCGGGCGACCCGCCGCCCGGCGACCGCGGTGTCCGGGACTCGCCTCGGTGCGGCGCCGAGGCGCTGGGCGTCGGCGAGGCGTTCTTGTCGCTCTTGTCGTCCTTGCCCAGGACCAGGATTCCGGCGACCACGCCACCGATCAGGACGAGCGCGGCCACGATCGCGATGACCACCGCACCGGTACGGCGACCGCCGCCGCCGGGGCCGCCGGCCACGACGTCGCCCGGATAGCCCGGCGTGCCGGGGTAGCCCGCGTAGGGCTGCTGGACCGCGTCCACCGGGACGGGCGCGGTCCTGGTGTACTCCGTCCACGTACTCCCGTCCCACCAGCGTTCCATGGCCGGGCCGTTGCCTGTGTGCCCGGGTTCTGGATACCAGCCGGGCGGGGTCGTCGTCGTCACGGCCGTCACCCTATGGCCCCTGCATGAGAATCCCGTAAGGGCGTCGGTCACAGCCCGGTTACACCCGTTCTGTCACCGCGATTTCCGGCCGCACGGCCGCCCGTCCCCCGTGCTGCCCGTCCCTCTCGCCCCTCGCAGCTCTTACCGCTTGCCGCTCTTGCCTCGGGTCAGCGTCAGCAGGTCGCGCGCCGGGCCCGCCGGGCGGTGGCCCGCCGTCCACACCGCGCGCAGCGACCGGCCGAGGTCGAGACCGGCGACGGGGACGCGGACGAGGCGGCGGGCGGCCAGCTCCTCCACGACGGCGAGTTCGCTGAGCACCGCGGGCCCCGCGCCGCTGACGGTGGCGGCCTTCACGGCGGTGGTCGAGGCGAGTTCGAGCAGCGGTACGGCCGGGCCGCCGTGTCCCGCCAGGCCCGCGTCGAGCACCTGCCGGGTGCCGGAGCCCTCCTCGCGCAGGACGAGCGCGGTCGCGGCGAGTTCGGCCGCGGTCAGCGCCTTGCGGCGGCGGGCCCAGGGGTGGGCGGGCGCGACCACGACCAGCAGCAGGTCCTGCGCGATCACGACGGCGTCCAGGCCCGCGGGGACGTCCACGCCCTCGACGAAGCCGAGGTCGGCGGTGCCCGCGAGCACCTGCCGGGCGACGGCCGCGGAGTTGCCCGCGGCGAGCGAGACGGCCGTGTCCGGGTGGCTGCCGTGCAGGGCGATCAGCCAGCCGGGCAGCAGGTATTCGGCGACGGTCATGCTGGCCGCGACCCGGAGCCGGGAGTCGCGCCTGCCGCGCAGCGCCCGCGCGCCCGCGTCGAACGCCTCGGCGGCCTCCAGCACCTTGCGCGCCCACTCGCTGACCAGCGCCCCCTCGTCGGTGAGGCGCGAGCCGCCGGGCGAGCGGCGGACCAGCGCCACGCCGAGCTGCCGCTCCAGGCCGCGCAGCCGCCCGCTGGCCGCGGGCTGGCTGATGCCCAGCTCCCGCGCGGCCCGCCCGAGGCTGCCGAGCCGCGCGACGGCCAGCAGCAGCTCCATGGCGGCGAGGTCGGGGACCCGGCGGGCGAGCGGAGTGCCTGATGGGGGCGGCGCGGTGGACGGCTGAGCCATAAGCCCACGTTATGCCCTCATAGCCTCGCGGGCTCTACCGGGGCGGCCCGCGGGAGGGGAGGGTCGGAGCATGGCCACTGTTCACGCCGCGCAGCCGTTCGCCCAGGTCCGTACCCGTGTCCCCGCGGTACGGCACGTCGGTCCCAACTGGTACGCCACCGTCATGGGGACGGCGATCGTGGCGAACGCCGGGGTGGCGCTGCCGGGCGGGCAGCGCTGGCTGCGGGACGTGTGCACCGGGGTGTGGGCGCTGTCCGCGGTCCTGCTCGTCGCGGTCCTCGCGGCCCGCTGCGCGCACTGGGCCTGGCACACCGACCAGGCGCGGCGCCATCTGCGCGACCCGGCCGTGGCGCCGTTCTACGGCTGTCTGCCGATGGCGCTGCTGGCCGTCGGCGCGGGCACGCTGCTGCTCGGGCCGCCGGTGCTCGGGGAGCGTACGGCGGTCACGGTCGACGCGGCGCTGTGGGCGGTCGGGACGGCGTCGTCGCTGCTGGTCGCGGCGGCCGTGCCGTATCTGATGGTGGCCAGACACCGGATCGGCCTCGACGACGCGTCGCCCGTGTGGCTGCTGCCGGTGGTGGCGCCGATGGTCGCGGCGGCCACCGGGCCCGCGCTGATCCCGCGTCTGCCCGCCGACGCCGTGCAGGCCAGGGAGGCGCTGCTGCTGGGCTGTTACGCGATGTTCGGGCTGAGCCTGCTGGCGACGCTGACGATGCTGCCGCTGGTGTGGTCGCGCCTGGTGCGCCGCGGGCCGCTGCCGCTCGCCCTGACCCCGACGCTCTTCCTGGTGCTCGGTCCGCTCGGGCAGTCCACGACGGCGGTCGGCCAGGGCGCCGACGTGGCCTCCGGCGCCGTCCCCGCCCCGTACGCGACGGCGCTGCGCGGCTTCGCGGTGCTGTACGGCGTCCCGGTGATGGGCTTCGCGCTGCTGTGGCTCGCGGTGGCGGCGGCCCTGGTGGTACGGGCGGCCCGGCGCGGGATGCCGTTCGCGATGACCTGGTGGGCCTTCACCTTCCCGGTCGGCACCTGCGTGACCGGCGCGGCGAGCCTGGCCCGGCACACCGGTCTGCACGCGCTGGGCTGGCTGGCGGTCGGGCTGTACGCGGCGCTGGTCGTGGCCTGGCTGGCGGCGGGCGCGGGCACGCTGCGGGGGACGGTGAGCGGCCGGCTGCTGGCGGCGCCCACGGGGTGACGGGCTTGACCGGTCTCAGTACGTGCGCGCCGCCCTCAGCGCGGCCCCCACGACGGCGGGCGCTCGCACCAACGAGGGCCCGTACCAGGTGAGATGGCGACCGCTGACCAGGGCGGCGGGCAGGCCGGGGAAGGACTCGGGGCCGTCGTCGGCGGTGAAGCGGTACGGCTCGTCGGGGAGGACGACGAGGTCGGCGCCCACGGCCCGCAGCTCCTCGACCGGGACCGCCGGGTAGCGCTCGGCGTGTCCGGCGTAGGCGTTGCGCACGCCGAGCCTGGCCAGCAGGTCACCGGCGAAGGTGTCGCGGCCGAGCACTATCCACGGCCGCCGCCAGATCGGCACGACCGCCGTCGCCGTGACCGCGGGCGCCGCCGCAATCCCCCGCCAGGCCGCCTCCGCCTCGTCCAGCCACCGCGGGCGCGGCACCCCGCAGCCGTCGACCAGCATCCGGTGCAGCTCGCCGAACGCCTGGGGCAGCGTCCGTACGTCGGTGACCAGGACGCGCACTCCCGCGGCCCGCAGCGCGGCCAGGTCGGGGGCGCGGTTCTCCTCCTCGTTGGCGACCACGAGGTCGGGGGCGAGGGCGGCGACGGCGGGCACGTCGGGGTTCTTGGTGCCGCCGATCCGCACCACGTCGAGGTCCGCCGGATGGGTGCACCAGTCGGTCGCGCCGACCAGCAGTTCCGGCGCGGTGGCGGCGACCGCCTCGGTCAGCGACGGCACCAGCGAGACCACCCGGCGTACGGCGTAACGGCCCTGATTCACCCGCCCACCGTACGACGGACTGTCCGACCCCCGTGCGATGCTGGCGCCGTGACTGACGACACGCCCGGCGGCAAACTGCTCCTGCTCGACACGGCGAGCCTGTACTTCCGCGCCTACTTCGGGGTGCCCGAATCGGTGAAGGCACCGGACGGCACACCGGTGAACGCGGTGCGCGGGCTGCTGGACTTCATCGCCAGGCTGGTCGCCGACCACTCCCCCACCGCGCTGGTCGCCTGCATGGACGCGGACTGGCGCCCGCAGTGGCGGGTGGACCTGATCCCGTCGTACAAAGCGCACCGCGTGGTCGAGGACACCGAGGGCGTCGAGGAGGTGCCCGACACGCTGTCCCCGCAGGTGCCGGTGATCGAGGCGGTGCTCGACGCGATCGGCGTCACCCGGGTCGGCGTCGCCGGTTACGAGGCGGACGACGTCATCGGCACCCTCGCCACCGCCTCCCGCACGCCGGTCGCGATCGTCACCGGGGACCGCGACCTGTTCCAGCTCGTGGACGACGCGCGGGGCGTGCGCGTGCTCTACCCCCGCAAGGGCGTCGGCGACTGCGACGTCATCGACGAGGCGGCCATCCAGGACCGGTACGGGGTGCGCGCCGGGCAGTACGCGGACTTCGCGGCGCTGCGCGGCGACCCGAGCGACGGGCTGCCCGGTGTGAAGGGCATCGGTGAGAAGACGGCGGCCCAACTCGTCACCGAGTACGGGGACCTGGCCGGTGTGCGGGCCGCCGCGACCGACCCGATGTCCAAGCTGACTCCGGCCAGGCGGCGCAACATCGTGGAGGCCGCCGCCTATCTCGACGTGGCGCCCAAGGTCGTGGCCGTCGCCGCCGACGTACCGCTGCCGGACTTCGATCCGACGCTGCCGGGCGAGGCCGCCGACCCCGAGGTGCTGGAGTCGCTCGCGGAGCGCTGGGGGCTCGGCGGCTCGCTGACCCGGCTGCTGGACACGCTCGCCGCCAAGGGCGCGCGCTGATCCTCCTCACGTGCGGCCTTGACGTGCTGCCCTTACGTGCTGGGGGCCTTCGCGTGCGGCCGTACGGCAAGCGGCGTCAGCCGTGCAGATGGACCGGGATTCGCTGCCAGCCGTAGGCGATGAAGGACGGCACCTGCTTCAACTCGTCCTGCGGGACGGCGAGTCGGAGGTCGGGGAAGCGCTCGAAGAGGGCCGGGAGGGCGGTGCGCGCCTCCATCCGGGCCAGCGGGGCGCCGATGCAGCGGTGCACGCCGATGCCGAAGGCGAGATGGTCGTCGGCGGCCCGCGTCGCGTCGAACTCGGCGGCCGTGGGCCCGTAGTGCGCCGGGTCGTGGCCGGCGGCGGCGTACGTGGTGACGATGGCGTCGCCCGCCGGGATGGTGACCCCGTCCACCGTGATGTCGCTGACCGCGAAGCGCAGCGGCAGCGCCGCGATCGACGGGTGGACGCGCAGCACCTCGTCGATGACCGCGTCCCAGCCGATCTCCCCCGCCCGTACGGCGGCGAGTTGGCCGGGGTGTGTGAGCAGCGCGACCACCGCGTTGCCGATGAGGTTGACCGTGGTCTCGAACCCGGCGCCGATCACCAGCAGCAGGGTGTAGAGCAACTCCTCGTCGCTGAGCCGGTCGCCGTCCTCGGCGCGCATCCGGATCAGCTCGGTGGTCATGTCGTCGCCGGGGTGCTCGGTCCTGTGGCCGATCAGCGCGGGCAGCACGACACCGATCTGCTCCTGGACGAACCGTCCGTGCTCCGGGGTCGGGTCGGAGGTGTCCATGATGGCGGCGATCAGCGTGCCCGTCGCCTCCGTCAAGTGGTCCGGGACGCCGAAGAGTTCGCAGATCATCCGCATCGGCAGCGGGTGCGCGTACGCGGCGCGCAGGTCGACCGGCCGGCCGTCGGCCGCCGCCAACTCCGGTGCGCTCAGCAGCTCCTGAGTGATCGTCTCGACGCGGACCCGCATCGCCTCGGTGCGCCGGGCGGTGAAGCTGGGCGCGACGAGCTTGCGCAGCCGGGCGTGGTCGGAGCCGTACGTGGAGAGCATGTTGACCACGCCGACCCAGCCGAGGACCCAGCCCCAGGCGGGGTGGTCGCCGACCTCGGACCACAGCGCCCAGTGCTGCCGCGGGTCGCGGCTGACCCGCGGGTCGAGGATCAGCGACTTGAGCGTGTCGTAGCCGGTGGGCGCCCAGGCCGGGATGCCGCCCGGCAGTTCGACCGGCACCACCGGGCCCAGCGCCCGTAACTCGGCGCTCTCCAGGGGGATGTCGGTGCCGAACGGGTCGATGGCCACACGGGCGGCGGGCGCGGTCATGCGCGGTCTCCGGTCTGGTCGGGGGTGCGCGGGGTGAAGCGGACGGGCAGCGCCGTCAGCGAGCGGTGGAACGGGCCCGGCCGCCAGGTGAGGCGGTCGCGGTCGGTGGTCGGTTCCAGGTCGGGCAGCCACTGGGTGAGGCGTTCGATGGCCTCGGTGGCGATGAGCAGGGTGTGCTGCTTGACCGGGCAGGAGTGCTCGCCCGCCGACCAGGACAGGTGGGAGGCGTCGCCCGGGTGGTGGGCGCCGCCCGACTCCTGCTCGGCGAAGTGGCCCAGCGCGCCGTAGGAGATGACGACGGGCACGGCCGCCCGCACCCACACGCCGTGGAAGCTCAGCGGCTCGCGCGCGAAGTGGATGCCGTAGTTGGACAGCGGCGTCTCGTACCGCAGGACCTCGACGACGGCGTCCATGACCGGGCGGGAGCCGCTGGTCAGCGTGGTGTAGAAGTCGGGGTTGCCGAGGATGCGCGACAGCGCGTTGGAGACCAGATTCGCGGTCGGCTCGTGGCCCGCGCCGAGGGTGAGGAAGACCTGCCAGGTCACCTCTTCGGCCGTCAGGTCCTCCGGGTGGTCCAGCAGCCAGCTCGTCAGGTCGGGGCCGCGGGTCTCGCTCTTGGCGGCGATCAGTCCGAGCACGTACGCCCCGAACTCGGCCTCGCCCTCGGCCGCTTGGACGCCGCCCTCCATCATCTTGCCGAGCGCGACCTCCAGTCGGCCGCTCTCGCTGTCCGGCAGCCCGAAGAGGTTGTTGAAGATCAGCGACATCAGCGGGCGGGCGAAGTCGGCGACGAGGTCGGCGTGGCCGACGGGTCCGAAGCGGCCGATCAGGATGTCCACCGCGCGGTGCACCCGCTCGCGCAGATCGGCGGGTTCCACCAGGTCGACCGCGTCGGCGAAGGCGCGGCGGTAGCGGACGTGCACGTCGCCGTCGGAGAACAGGGTGTTGGGCCGCCAGCGCATCATGCCGAGGATCGGCGCGTCCTCGGCGACCGTGGACTCCCACGGGCGCGGGTCGTGCGACCAGGTCTCCGCGTCACGCAGCAGGTCGAGCGCGGCGCGCCGGTCGGTGACGACGTACGCCGGTACGCCCGGCGCGAGTTCGGCCCAGCCGAGCGGGCCCTGCGCCTTGAGCGCCGCGTAGTAGCGGTGCGGGTCGGCGGCGAAGCCGTCCTCCCAGAGCCGGACCGGCGCCGACCGGGCGAAGGTGTCGGCGGGAGTGGCGGGCGCGGAGGAGGACGATGGGGAGGAAGACGGCGCGGCGGGCGCGGGAGAGGGCGCTGCGGGAGGGTGATTCATCAGAGGGCTCCGGGCGTTGGGTCGGCGTCCTTGCGGTCGATCAGGTGCTGCACCAGCGCGAGCAGCGCGTCGACGGAGGAGTTGGTGTCGCGCGCGTCGCACGCCACCATCGGCGTGCCGGGCTCCAGGTCGAGCGCCTGCCGCAACTGGGCCTCGGTGTACGTCCGCGCGTCGGGGAAGGTGTTGAGCGCGACGGCGTACGGCAGGCCGGTCTCCTCCACCAGGCCGAGGACGTCGAAGGAGTCGTTGATCCTGCGGGTGTCGACCAGCACCAGCGCGCCCAGCGCCCCGTACGCGATGTCGGCCCACAGCGAGCGGAACCGTTCCTGCCCCGGGGTGCCGAACAGGTACAGGACGACGCCGCCCGCCATGCTGATCCGGCCGAAGTCGATGGCGACGGTGGTGGTGGTCTTGTCACGGACGCCGTCGAGGTCGTCGACGGCGGCGGACGCCTCGCTGAGGTGTTCCTCGGTGTGCAGGGGGCGGATCTCGGAGACCGAGTCGATCAGCGTGGTCTTGCCCACCCCGAACGGACCCGCCACCAGGATCTTCACCAACTCGCGGGCGCTGTCCGGCAGATGTACGTCGCCTCGGTGGGGGTCAGTGCTTGAGGGCGCGGAGGCCATCGGCCACTCTCTTCAGCAGGTCGGGTTCCGGCAGGTCGGCTACGGGTACGGGCGGACGGACGCTGACCAGCCCCCGGTCGGTCAGCTCCGCGGCGAGGACCCGGACGGCGGAGACGGGCAGCCCCAGCAGGGCCGCCGTCTCCACCACGGTGAGGGATCCGCCGTCCAGCAGTTCCAGCAACGCGTGCTGGGCGGCGGGGAGTTCGGCGGGAATCGCGCCGTCGGCGTCGGTGCTGGTCAGCACCGACAGCCGCTCCAGGCTGTCCCGGCTCGGCCGCGCCACCCCGCCGGTGGACAGATAGGCGGGGACCAGCGGGCGGCCGGTCCGGCGGCCGGTCATTCCGCGGTGCCGCCATCGCCCGCGCGGGGCGCGGCGGTCATGGCCTTCTCGCCGAGCCTGGCCACCTGCGAGTGGACCCGGTGGGCGAGCAGGTCGAGGCGGACCTCGGGACCGCCGAACGCGGCCACGCACGTGCCGTGTTCGGTGGGCGCGACCAGGATGTAGCCGTGGTCGGACTCGATCACCACCTGCCGGATTCGCGCGTCGGTCCGGTCCGCGAAGGCGGCGGCGGCCGTACGGCAGGCGCCCTGGACGGTGCTGGTGATCGCTGCGGTGCGCTCGGCGGTGGCCTGGGACAGCGCCTCCGAGTACCCGGAGACGAGACCGTCCCTGGTGAGCAGGACGGCTGCGGTGACATGCGGGATCTCCAGGATCGGATCCAGCACCCACGCGGTGTCGCCGGTGTCGCGGCTGGTCATCGCGGGTCGTTCCCTTCGGTGTCGACGGCGTTTCTGGCCGCGGCGGTTCCGGCCTGGAGGGCGCCGAGGGCCGCGGCGGCCTCCTCCGGTGTGCGGGCGGGTGCCGCGGGCGCGGCGGCGGTCCCGTTCTCCGCCGCCCTCCCGTGGGCGGCGCGGGCCTTGCGTCGCCGTTGCGGCAGCACCTCCGCGGCGGTGTCGTCGGCCCCCGTACCGCTGTCGGCCCCGGGTCCGGCGTCCGGTTCGGGTCCGGCGTCCGTCTCGGCCGCCCGCTGGTGCCCGGCCGCCGTCTCGCGTACGGCCGCGGAGGCCGATACGGCTCCGGGCTCGGTGTCCGCCGGGGACCCGGCGCGGGCGTGGGCCGGGTCGGGCGCGCCGTCGTCCGCGACGGCCGGGCGGGTGGAGCGCGGCGTGCTGGCGGCGGGCGGCTGCTCGACCGGGTCGATATGGCTGAGCAGGTGCTTCCTGACCAGCAGGACGGCCCGGACGCCGCCGTAGGGCGACGGCGAGGAGAGGTCGACGGACAGGTCGAAGCGCCGGGTGAGCTGGCCGATCGCGGCCAGGCCCATGCGCGGCGGGTCGCCGAGGTCGGAGAGCAGGATCGGGTCGGTGCCCGCGACCATCTTCTGCGCGTAAGCCCGCTCGTCGGCGGCCATGCCGACGCCGGAGTCGTCCACGGTGACGGAGACACCGTGGTGGACGGCTTCGAGGTTGACCACCACGGCGGTGTCGGGCGCGGAGTGCCGCAGCGCGTTGTCCAAGAGCTCGGCCACGATGATGGCGACGGGCTCGACGGCGTGCGAGACCAGCGCCGTACCGGGTTCGAGGTGGTTGTTGACCCGGACGCGGTGGTAGCCGACGAGCCGGGACTGGCCGCCGGTCACCGCCTCGACCAGGTGCGACTCCTCGCGGGCCAGGCCGACCCAGGCCCCGCACACCACGGCCGTCACCTGGGCGCGGCGCAGCGACTGCTCGTTCTCGTGGTCGAGGGCGAACAGCGTCTGGGCCAACTCGGGCTCGTCGTAACGCTGTTGGAGTCCGCGCAGGACGTCCTGGAGGCGGTAGAGCCCGGCCTGGATGTCGCGGGTGGCGCCGCGCATGCCCGCGCGGGCGGCTGCGTCGACCCGCTCGCGCTCCCGGGCGGTCGCGGCGAGGACGGCGGTGAGGACGTCCCCCAGGGCGGCTTCGATGTCGGCGGGGGCCCGGACGCCGAGGGTTCCGGGGTGCAGCGGTCCCGGCACCCGGACGTGCGGGTGGGCGGCGCGGGTGGCCTCGGCGGGGATGCGCGCGGCGGCCAGGTGGGCGATCTCGGCGGCGACGGCCGTGGTGACCCGTTCGGTCTCCTGCCGCGCCTCGTCGAGCCGGGACCGCAGCCCGGCGATCTCCGCGCGCTGCCGGGTCCTGTGCCGTAAGGAGCGCAGCAGGCCGCCGCCGAGCACTAAGGCGGACACGGTCCCGGCGGCCAGGCCGGCGACGGCCAGGTCCGGTATCTCGATCATCGAATCGGCCTCGGAGGATCAGGGAACGGCGGGACGGCGGGCCGCCCGGGGGCGGGCCGTGCCCAGTACACACTGGAACCGATCGGTCGCGCGCTGTTTTGCACGAAGATCCTTTTCGATATGGCACGAGGGCGACCGGTTCTGCCCGAAGTGTCGACACAACGGACATTCATGCACCGGGGCACCCCTGTCCCACCTGCGGCGTGGCCGAAACACCCCGCTATACATGCCGTACATAGCGGGTGTGTAGGGTGAGTCTCCGTCCGCTCAGCAGACACAGAGCGGACATACAGACTTCGCACGGATGTCGCCCGGCGAGCCCGCGCGGCGGGCCGGGCGGAGCCCCGTGCCGAGCAGCCGTACGCAGCCGCGCGGTGCCGTTCCGAGCCACCGCGCGGCGCGCCCACGCACAGACCCGGAGGACCCGCCATGCCAGGAACGCCCTCAGCCATACGACGCCGGTGCGCCGGAGCCGCGGTGGCGGCGGTGGCGCTGGCGACGGCGCTGAGCGGGTGCACCACCTATGACACGCAGTCCCCGCGCAGCGCGCGGAACGCGGCGGCGAAGAAGGCCGGGGCCGACGCGGCGCTGCCCGCCGGGGCCGTCGACTGCCGCAAGGCCAAGTGCATCGCGCTGACCTTCGACGCGGGTCCCAGTGAGCACACCCCCGCGCTGCTGAAGGTCCTCGACGAGAAGAAGGTGCGGGTCACCTTCTTCCTGCTGGGCCACAACCACGTGGACAAGTACCCGGACCTGGTCGCGCAGATGGGGCGGAACGGGAATGTGCTGGGCAACCACACCTGGACCCACCGCAGGCTGACCGACCTCAAACCGGCCGAGATCCGCACCGAGTTGGACCGGCTCAACACGGCGGTCGAGAAACTGACCGGCAAGCGGCCGACGCTGATGCGCCCGCCGCAGGGCCGTACCAACAAGGAAGTCGCGAAGATCTCCAAGGAGTTGGGCCTGTCGCTGGTGCTGTGGAACGACACGGCGAGCGACTACGCGACCACCGACTCCGCGCTGATCCACAAGCGCATCCTCAAGGACGCGCACCGGGACGGGATCATCCTGCTGCACGACCTCTACAAGGGGACGGTGCCCGCGGTGCCCGGGATCATCGACTCGCTGCGCGCCGAGGGCTACACCTTGGTGACCGTGCCGGAGCTGATGGCCCCCGCGAAGCCGGAGCCGGGGAAGATCTACAAGCCCTGAGGCCCCTCCCGCGCACCGGGCCCGTGCGCCCCTCCCGCGCATCGAGCCCCGCTTTCGGCCGCCGTCCCGCTCGGGTCGCCGTCCCGGTGGCCCCGAGTAAACTGATCTTGGGACGACTCCTCAGAGAACCTGAGACCCGCGAGGTGAGACGCCGATGACCGTCGGATCACTGCGCCCCAGTCCGCTCGTCGAGCAGGCCGCGCAGCGCCTGCGGGACCAGATCGCCGAGGGGCGCTGGCCGGTGGGCGCCAGGCTGCCGGGCGAGACGGCGCTCGCCGCGTCGCTCGGTGTCGGCCGGTCCACGGTCCGCGAGGCGGTACGCGCCCTGGCCGGTGCCGGGCAGCTGCGGACCCGCCAGGGCGCCGGGGTGTTCGTCATCGCCACCGAACCGGTCGAGGAGTGGTCGGCCAAGCTCGGCAGGGCGGCGGCGACGGACGTCCACGAGGTGCGCGCGCTGCTGGAGACGCGGGCCGTACGGCTGGCGGCGCGGCGCCGTACCGGCGAGGACGCGGCGGCGCTCGACGCAGCGCTGACCTCGGCGCTCACGGCCACCGCACGCGCCGCCCGGCCGGAGGCCGCCGCCGATCCGGCGGCCCGCGTGGACGCCGACCTCGCGCTGCACGCGGCGCTGGTGGCCGCGGCCGGCAATCCCGTACTCACCGATCTGTTCGCCGAGTTCGCGCCCGCGCTGCGCGAGGCCCTGTTGGCCCTGGGGACCGCGGGTCCTGACGGTCACGAAGCGCTGGTCGCGGCGGTGCTCGACGGCGACGCGGACGCGGCCGAGCGCCTGGCCTCGGCCGAACTCGACGTCATCGCCCGCCTGTTGCGCGAGGCGCGGGCCAGGAGCGCGGCGTGAACGCGCTCATCCCCCGGCCGCGCTCGCGGCCCGCGCCCGGCGCCGTCCACGTGCCCGGCTGGCTCTCCCCCGAGGAACAGGCCGAGTTGGTGGCGGCGTGCCGCGCGTGGGCGCGCGGCCCGGTGCCGATGCGGCGCACCCGGCTGCCGCGCGGCGGCGTCATGTCGGTGCACACGATGTGTCTGGGCTGGCACTGGAGCCCGTACGCGTACTCGCGGATCGCGCACGACGTGAACGGCGCCCGGGTCGCCGCGTTCCCCGAGCGGCTCGGCGAGTTGGGCCGCCGCGCGGTGGCGGACGCGTACGAGGACGGGGCCGCGGGGGCGGCGTACGCGCCGGACACGGTGCTGGTGAACTTCTACGGCGAGGGCGCCACGATGGGCATGCACCAGGACAAGGACGAGAAGTCCGGTGCCCCGGTGGTGTCGTTGAGCATCGGCGACACCTGCGTCTTCCGCTTCGGCAACACCGAGACGCGCGGAAGGCCGTACACCGACGTGGAGTTGGCCTCCGGTGACCTCTTCGTCTTCGGCGGGCCGTCCCGCTACGCCTTCCACGGGGTGCCCAAAGTCCTGCCGGGAACCGGCGATCCGGCCGTCGGGCTGAGCGGCGGACGCCTCAATCTGACGCTGCGCGTCACCGGCCTCACCGACTGACGCCCCTCGCACGGCGGCGCCCCCGCCGCCGGTGGGAACCGGCGACGGGGGCACGCTGCTGCGAAGGAGTCCCGATCAGTCCTTCAGCAAGGTGAAGTTGCTGGTGACGGTCGCTCCCTTCGTGATCTTCACGGTGGCCACGGTCGGCTGCCAGCCGTCCTTGGCCACGATGAGCTGGAGCGGGTTGTTGCGGACGTCCAGCCACAGGGCGTACGTGCCATCGGGGGCGGTCTTCAGCGTGTAGTGCGTCGCCCAGGTGTTGATCTGGACGGTGGCCCCGGCCAGCGGCGATCCGCCGCCGCTGACAGTGCCGGTGATCTTGCCCCAGGTGGCTGGCGGCTTGACGGTCAGCGACACGGGGATCGGGGCGATGCTGTACGGCGTGTCACTGGCCAGGCCGATCGAGGCCGAGTACGTCCCCGGCTGGGTGATCTCGGGGACGGACGCGTCCAGGGTGACGGTCAGCGTGGTGCTGGCGCCGGGTGCGACGGTGACGGACGTGGCGCTCTCCGACAGCCAGGTGACATCGGTGACGTCGGGCTGGTCGTAGCCGGGGAGCACTTCCGCGTTCTTGGCCGGGGTCTGGCCCGCCAGGCCGCCGACCGAGTAGAAGCCGGCACCGCCGCTGCCGCGGTAGAGCGAGGCGTTGGCGTTGGGCAGCGCCGTCCAGGTGTTGTCGGTGGGCTGGTAGGCCCACGTCTGGTTGGTCAGCGCGGCGCCCGCGTTGATGGCACCGCCCTTGACCAGCAGCACGCCGTTGGCCGAGGTGTACGTGGCGCCCCACGCGTCGGTCGGCTGGTCCGCGATCGGCGACCAGGAGTCGGCGGCGGGGTCGTAGACGTACGCGTGAGTGGTGCTGCCCGCGTCCGTGGTGCCACCGGAGCAGTAGAGCTTGCCGGTGACCGCGCCGCAGGACTCCCAGGCGATGGGCTCCGGGTAGGCGGCGGCGCTGGCCCACGTGTTGGTCGCCGGGTCGTAGGAGGTGACGTCGGCGGTGCCGCACGCGTTGGCGGTGCAGCCGCCGACCGAGTACAGCTTGCCGTTGAGCACCGCGCTGCCCGCGCCCGCGTACGGCTTGGGCGAATTGGCTCCGGTGCTCCAGGTGTTGGAGGCGATGTCGTAGATTTCCAGCTTGGCGTCCGGGTTGCCGCTGGCGCCCCAGCCGCCGGCCGCGTAGAACTTGTCGCCGATCACGCCGTGGACCGGGGCCTCACGGGTGTCGGCGGCGGAGGCGAGCTTGGTCCAGGCGCCGCTGTCCGCGCTGTACGCGTACAGGTCGCTGGTGTCGGCCACGCCGGTGAAGCCGAACGCCGAGTAGACGGTCCCGTCGTGCACGGCCACCGCGTTGTCACCGGTGGGTACGGGCAGGTCGGGGATGGTCTGCCAGGCGTCGCCCGCCGCGCCCTGCGCGTTGGCGGCGGCGTCGGTGGTGGCCTTGCCGCCGGGCGACAGCGCGCCCTTCTTGGCGCTCGCGCCGTGCGTGGTGAGCGACAGCGGCGAGTAGTGGCCCTTGACGAGGTTGAGCGGGGCGCCGCCGGCCTTCTGGAGGACGACTCCGCCCGGCGTCTCGCCGAGGGTGACGGTGGCCGGGGCGTTACCGGTGTTCTTCACCGTCACGACCTGGCTCGCGCTCTTGCCCCAGGCGACGGTCTTGCTGATGCTCGCCGGGGTGACCTTGATCTGGCCCGCCTTGAGGGCGAGGTTGTGCGAACCGACGCCGTCCCTGGGGACGTTCACGGTCGCGGTCGCCGAGGTGTACTTCGACGCGGTGGCCGTGATCGGGTGCTTGCCGGTGAGGTGCGAGAACATCCAGAAGAAGCCGTCGCCCAGGTTCGGGTCGTCGGGCGTGGCGTTGGTGGTGGTGTGGTCGTCGGGCGCGTCGGTGCTGGTGACGGTGGCGCCGTTGACGCCCGCCTTGGTGTTGCCGTCGGTCACGTTGCCGACGATCAGGCCGCCGCTGACCGGGTCGTAGGTGCGCTTGCCGACGAAAACGTTGTCGAGCTGCCACCAGTAGGCCCAGTTGCCCTTGTAGTGGAAGCGCAGCCGTACGTCGCTCTTGCCCGCGTAGTCGGCCAGCGGGAGTTCGACGTGCGTGGGACCGGCCACCGAGGTGGTCGTCTTGTGCCAGACGGTGGTCCAGGTGGCGCCCGCGTCGGTCGAGACGTCCACGTCGGCGGTGGAGTTGCTGAACGCCTTGTAGTCGGTGTCGAAGCCGAGCACCGGGGCGGCGACGTCGGTGAGGTCGTAGGACGGGGACAGCAGCGAGCTGTCCTGGCTGAGACCCTGGCCGATGTTGTCACTGTCGATGTTGGCGAAACCGCCGCTGCCGCCGGTCCTGTTGCCGCGGGCGCCCGGGTCGTTGAAGACCCAACCGCCGTTGGTGCTGTCGGCGTTGGTCACCGACCAGCCCGCCGGGGGTCCGGTGGTGGAGGTGAACGCCTCGCTGCTGCCGGTCAGGTGCACCGCGTAGCCGGGCGCCTGGTCGGACGACGGGTCGACGGGCACGGGGACGTTGAGCGTCTGGTCGGCGGTGCCGATCTGGAGGCTCTTGTCGACCGTCTTGTAGCCGGGGTAGTTGGCGCTGACGTGCAGGGTGTACGCGCTGCCCTGAGGGAGCGTCAGCGAGTAGTCACCGGTGACGGGGTCGGTGTAGACCGGCGCGCCGGGGACACCGTCGACGGTGATCTTCGCGTACAGCGGCCAGCCGTGGCCCGAGCCGTCGGTGACCTTGCCCGCGACGGTCTGCTTGGCCACCGCGTCCAGGGCGAAGGAGGTGGTGACGGTGGCGCCGTCGGCCAGTTCGACGGCGGACGCGGTCTTGCTCGCGTAGCCGTAGGCGGCGGCGGTCAGGTCGTAACTGCCCGGCGGGACGTCCAGCTTGTAGCCGCCGGTCGCGTCGGAGGTGGCGCTGTAGTCGCCCGCGGTCACCTTGGCGCCCGCGATGGCCGCCCCGGTGGCGTGGTCGGTGACCTTGCCGGTGAGCACGCCGTGCGGGCCGCTGCGGAAGGCCGCCAGGCCGTTCGGGGTGCCGAGGCCGGTCGGGCCGTCGTAGCCGGGGCCCGCGGTGCACTGCTGGGTGGGCGAGCAGGTGCCGTTGTTGCCCGCGGTGACGTCGTTGAGGGCGCCGGCCTGCGCGTACGGGTAGGAGTTCGGGTACGTGCCCGTGGCCGGGGTGCCGGCCGACGCGTACACGCCCGCGATCAGCGGGGAGGAGGCGCTGGTGCCGCCGTAGACCGCCCAGCCGTTGCCGCCGTAGCCCTGGTAGACGGAGACGCCGGTGACCGGGTCGGCGACCGCGGAGACGTCGGCGACGGACCGCTTGTCACAGAAGCCGTTGGTCTGGAAGGCCGGCTTGGGCTCGTAGAGCGAGCATCCCGAACCGGGGCCGCCATAGGTGTTGTTCCACACGGACTCGGTCCAACCGCGGCTGGTGCCGGTGTCCTTGGCGAGCGCGGTGCCGCCGACGGAGGTCACGTACTGCGAGGCCGCCGGGTAGCTGACGCCGAAGCCGTCGTCGCCGGAGGAGGCGACCACCGCGACACCCGGGTGGTTGTAGTACGGGTCCATGTCCGTGGTCTCGGACGGGTCCTCGCCGCTGCCCGGCGTACTGCTGTAGCCGGTCCCGTAGGAGTTGGAGACGTACTTCGCGCCGAGCGCGACCGCCTCGTCCACCGCGGCGCCCAGGTCCGCGAAGTTCGCCGAGTCGGCCTCGACGAGCAGGATGTGGGCGTTGGGGGCGGCTGCCGAGACCATGTCGACGTCGAGCGAGATCTCGCCCGCCCAGTCGGGGTCGGGTGACGGGTAGTCGGTGCCGCCGCGCTGGCTGACCTTCTTGAAGCAGCCGTTGGCGGTGGTGCACTCGGGCAGGCCGTACTGCGCCCGGTAGATCGCCAGGTCCGCCTCGGCGGTGGGGTCGTCGTAGGCGTCGACGATGGCGATGGTCTGGCCCGCGCCGCCGTCGGCGGGCAGGTTGTACGCGTCCTGGAGATCAGTGGCACCGAAGCCGGCCGGGGTGGCGGCGAGCGGCTGGATGCCCTTGTGCGCGGCCACGTCGGTGCGGCGCAGCGCGAAGCAGCGGAATTGACCCGGCTGGGCGTCGCCGCACTGCCGTACGACGTCGGGCCGGGAGGAGGGTGCGGCGGACGCCGTTGCCGCGGCGGGCAGTTGAAGGCCGAGCAGGGCGATGGTGGCCGACGCGAGGGCGGCTACCGCGGTAGCGGCGCGCCGACCTCCGCTCCGTCTGGGAAATATGCGCAAGGCGGGACTCCGTGATGCCGGAGGGGACCGTGCCATGACGAGGTCGTGGCCGGTTGCGGTCCGATCGAACCGCTGGCGTATACCTGTGCCTCACACGCACCACTGGAACCCGAAGTGATTGTCGGATACCTGACATCACCCACACCGGAACTGCACGTCGCGTTCACGTCAACCAGACGGCACAACCTCACCGCGTCCGTATCCGTCGTCCAGCCAGCCGTGCCGGGCCGCGTGCCAGACCAGCCGTATACGGTTGTCGACTCCGGCGTCCCGCTGCATCGCCGCGATGTGCCGCTGCACGGTCCGCACCGCGACACCCAGGGCGCGGGCCATCGCCGCGTCCGTGCTGCCGCTCACCAGCATGGCCAGGATGCGCAGTTGGACGGCGCTGCGGGCCGGTCCCGCGTCGACGCGGGCCGGCGAGGGTCCGGCGTCGGGGCGGCCGAGCGGCACCGCGTCCGCCCACACCGACTCGAAGAGCGTGACCAGCGCGTCGAGCAGTCCGCTCGGCCGGATCACCAGCATCACCGGGTCCGGTGGCCGCGCGTCGGCGGGCAGCGGCAGCAGCGCCAGCGAGTGGTCGGCGACGCACAGCCGGACCGGCAGCCGGTCGGTGACCCGGACGAACGCCTGCTGCCGGGTGCCCGGCGGGTCGAGCGCGGCCAGCGGGTCCAGGCCCATCGACTCCAGGCCCGCCCGCTCGAAGACCACCCGGCGGCGTATCCCCGGCACGGCGGCCGAGCCGCAGGCCAGCGGATCGGGGACGGTGTCGTCCGCCGTGTCCTTGTCGGTACGGACGAAGGCCATCAACTCCGAGACGGCCGAGGCGTGGAGCTGTTCCGCCCAGCGGCCGATGGCGGCCTGGCCCTCGACCACCCGGACGATCTCCTCCGCCCGGTGGCCCTCGTGCACCCGCTGGTACTCCACGCCCAGCCGGTCGAGCAGTTCCCGGCCGCGCCGCAACTGCTCCTGGGCGCGGGACACCAGCGGCAGCAGCGTGCTCTGCGGCGGCACCGGATACCAGCGCCCGTCGCGCCCGAGCTTCGCCAGGCCGCGCCCGGCCAACTCCCCGCAGGCTTCCTCCGCCCGCGCCCTCGACACCCCCATCTGCCGAGCCAGTTCCGCATCGGCCACTCCCCGCGTGGCCACCAGCAACGGGTAGGCCCGGTCCGCGTCGGCACTCAACCCCAGAGCCTCAAACGGACGTTCGCTCATGATCGGGACTGTAGCCCTCACGGGCCGCCGTGACCGGCGATTCACACAGGCGCGCCACGGCCGTCGCACATCATTCATGGGCCCGCCGGGCGCCGAGGCACCTGACGGGCCCATGACCGGGCCATTACCCCCGCATGACTGACGCTGTGTCATTTCTTGAGCACGGCGGGCGATTTCGCGGATGTGCCGTGTGCCTCAGGCGGGTTCCGCCGCGAGCGCCGCCATTTCGCGGTCCACCGCCGCCTGGTGCTCATCGGCGTCCTGCTTGGCCCGCTTGGGACTCCAGCGACCGGCCATCACGAACACGAACGGCAGGAAGAGGACTTGGCCGCCGACACAGATCCACCACCAGGTACGCCACTGGCCGGGGCCGTCGTGCGCGGCCTTCTGCACCTTGGCGCCGTACTTGGTGAGCACCGCCAACTGCGGCTGCGCCTTCTGGACCACGGCGAGGTCGGCGGGGCCGACCTCCTGGACCGCCTGCTGGGTGAGGGCCGCGGGCGCCTTGCCCGGCGGGTACTTGCCCAGTTCCGCGAAGAGTTGGGGATGGGCGTTGACGACGGCGAGCGCGGGCGCCGCCTGCTGCTGCGCGACGGTGACCTCGGCGCCATGGTCGACCAGCGGGGTGACGGAGGTGACCAGCACCGGGATGAAGGCGGCCGAGACCGCGACCACGATCCTGATCGTCCAGCCCCACACCGCCAGGCCCGTCGCGGTGGCCGCCGGATTGTGCTTCTCGACGGTCTCGGTGAAGCTCGCCATCCACGGCCCGTAGGCGATGCCGCTGAAGACGCCGATCCCGATGAACAGCCACGCGAAGGTGTAGTAGCCGGTGGTGGGGTGGGTGGCGCGGGAGGCGAAGATCGCGGTCACCACGATGGAACCGACCGCGCCCACGATCATGAACGGCTTGCGCACCTTGAGCCGGTCGGAGATCACGCCGATCACCACCAGGGCGATGGCGTTCGCCGCCCAGTACCAGTTCGCGACCGCGTTGGCCCGCTGCTCGGTGTAGCCGTAGGTGGTCGCGAAGTAGACGACGAAGTTGCCGACGGCCGCGAAGTACAGCAGCAGGAAGAGCGAGATCGCCAGCGCGGAGCCCGCCACGTCGAGCCGGAGCATCTGCCGCCACTCGCCGCGCCTCGCGGCCTGCGGGTCGATGCCCTTGGCGCGCGCCTCGACCAGCGCCCGGTCCCGCAGCGTCACCATGATCTGGTCGCGCAGTCCGGGGGACAGCTCGCGCAGCGCGAAGATCGCGATCACGAAGACCACCAGACCGGAGACGCCGGAGTAGCGCAGCTCGTCCTGCCAGCTCGACGTGTCCAGGGTGTTGCTGGTGACGGTGGTGACGACGAGGCTGCCGATCACCGGCCCCATCGTCCAGGCGCCCATCGCGGTGGCCCGCCCGACCTGCGGCGAGAAGTCGCGGATCAGCGCGGGCGTGGCCACGAGCACGATGCCCTCGATAAAGCTGACCAGCGCGAACAGCACCAGATACGTGGTCTTGCCGCCCGCGTTCGGCAGTCCGAGGAAGACCAGCAGCGACGCGACGAGCAGCCCGTAGACCACCAGATTCGCCCGCCCCCAGCGGTCGGCGAGCCCGGCCACCAGCGAGGCGAAGGCGCCCACCGCGTTGCCGATCACCGAGACCCACACGAAGTAGCGGTAGGTCATGTCGAAGTGCGTGATGATCGACGTGGCGACCGCGTACTGGATGTAGAGCATGTAGTACAGCACGACCGTGGTGATCACCACGATCGCCAGATACGCCATACGACGCCCAGTGGCCGGATATTCGGCCAGGTCACGGCGGTAGAGCCGACTGAGCGCGGTACGGGCGCCTGCGGACCGGGCGTCGGGCCCGGGTCTGTCGGCGTCGAGCGGCGTCGGGGTGGCGGACATACGGCTCCTCCTGGAGATGCTTGGAGACCGGGTGGAGTGGCACGGGGACGGCACTGCTGCGGCCCCTCGGGGGTGCGGTGCGGCCGGCCCCGAAGGTGTGGCCAGAGGCTAGTACCGACTGGTCGGTATGCCTAGGGGTCTGCACGGGGTCAATTCCGCGTCGCATCTAGGCCGGGGCGGGCCGCGCCGGCCCCGCGCGCAACGGGGACCGGCGGGCCCCTGGACGGGACCCGCCGGTCGGTGGCGCCCCGCGGGGAGCGCCGGCACATCAGTGGTGCGTCAGGTGGCGGTGCAGGTCAGCGCGGGTGCGCCGAGGGTGCCGCTGGAGGTGCCCTGGAGGCCGAAGGTGGTCGTGGCGGCCGGGGCGAGCGCGGCGTTGTAGGCGAGGCTGCCCGCGGTCACCGCCGCTCCGGCCTGGTGGATGTCCGCGTTCCAGCCGCTGGTCTCCTGCTGCCCGCCCGGCCACGTCCAGGTGACCTTCCAGCTCTTGGTCGCGGCCGTACCGGAGTTGGCCACGGTCACGGTGGCGGTGAAGCCGCCGCTCCACTGGTTGTCGGTGTGCCAGGTGGCCGTGCAGCCGGAACTGCCGCCGGTCGGACCGCCGGTGGAGCCGGAGGTCGTACCGGTCGACGTGCCGGTCGTCGTACCGGAGGAGGTGCCCGACGAGGTGCCGGAGGACGTGCCGCTCGACGTGCCCGACGACGTGCCGGTCGACGTACCGCCGTTGGTGGTGCCGCCGGTCGTGCCGCCCGAGTCGCCGAAGCCGGGCGCCTTGATGCTGGCCAGGTAGCCGTCCTTGACGGTGTTCACCGTCGTCCAGTCGTCGTTGAGGATGCCGCCGGTGTCACCGGAGTTGGGATTCCACGACCAGAAGGTCCAACTGAAGCTGTCGCCGCCGTAGGTGCTGGTCGGCCGCAGGTAGTCCACCAGCGTCCGCAGCCAGGTCTGGTCGACGGTCGACTGGAGGGTGGTGCCGAACTCGCCGACCCAGACCGGGGCGATGTTCTGCTTGAACAGATAGCCCCAGTACTTGTCCCAGATCGCCGACATGTTCGCCGGGAAGCTCGGGTCGCTGAACCACGGCTGCTGGGCGACGCTGGTCGCGTAGTCGTGCGCCGAGTAGACCACCCGGTTCGCCACGTTCAGCTCGACCGGGTACTGCCCCGCGCCCATCAGGTTGCCGCCCCACCAGCCGGACGTCCCGTTGAAGGTCTGGACGCCCTCCACGAAGATCAGCAGATTGGGGTTGACGCCGAGGACGGCGTTGCCGCCGCGCTCGGCCGCCAGACGCCAGTCGATCGTGGTGTCGCCGCAGCCCCAACAGGCCGGGTCGTGCGGCTCGTTGTGCAGGTCGATGCCGACGACCGCCGGGTTGTTCAGGTAACGGGTCGCCATCGCCTTGAGGTTGGTGATCCAGGTCGACTCGGGGACGGCGGCGGTGTACCAGAGCGCGGACTGGCCGCCGGAGTCCGGACGGTGCCGGTCCAGGATGACCCGCAGCCCTATGGAACCGGCGTAGTTGACGATCTTGTCCATCACGCCGAGGGAGTTGAGGCCCTGGAGGTCGGCGTTCATGCCGCCGGAGTAGTTGATGCTGGAGGGCATCGTGCCCTTGAAGATGTCGTCGCTGTACGGCAGTCGGATCGTGTTGTAGCCGAGCTGCTTCATCTGGTCGATCATGCTCTTGTAGTCGCGCGACCAGATGCCGTGGGCCACGTAGTTGCTGGTCTCGAAGCCGAACCAGTTGACGCCCGCGATGCGGACCGACTTGCCCGTGGAGTCCAGGATCTGGCGTCCGCTGGTGTGCCAGTAGCCGGTGGCGGCCTCGGCCGCCGCCGGAGCCGCGGGCGCGCCCGCCGCCGTGGCGTGCGTCTGTCCGGCGAGGGAGAGCAGCGCGAGCAGCGCCGCCGCGACGGCGGCGGCCAGAAAGACCCGCAGCCTGTTCGTTTTTCTCAGGGGGCTCAGCGAGCCCGGAAAGGGGACCACGGTGGCGATTCCTCTCGGTGGGGGGACGGAACGCTTCAGTTCGTGGTGGGGGTGGACGGCGGAAGCCTGGTGGGAGCGCTCCCATTCGTAACCGTATGGAAGCGAGGACACGCGAGTGGCGTCAAGAGGAAACACAGGCTTCAAGTAGTGAAGCCGAGTGGGGGCGGGGCCGGGGGCAGTACCGAAGAGGTGTCGGAGCGGGGTCAGGGAGTCGTACGAGCGGGGTCGCCGACACCTGGCCCGTAATCAGTTAGGCTTACCTAACTAAGCCTGGGGGAACAGTCCGGGCGCAGCGCGAACCACGCAGTACGGCACAGCACCGAGAGAGCGGAGCACGCCCATGGCAGACCGACCGGTGGGGCGGGCGACGGACCAGCAGACGGGCGAGGCGACGCAGGACCCGCGGGCCGAGGAGCGGGCGGCACCCGCCGCCGCCGAGCGCCCCGCGCGCCGGGCGCCGCGGCTGAACCACGCCCGCGTGATCCGTTCCGAGCGCGTCACCCCGCACATGATCCGGGTGGTGCTCGGCGGCGACGGGCTCGCCGGGCTTCCCGTGGGCGACTACACCGACCATTACGTCAAGCTGGTCTTCGCGCCTCCCGGGGTCACGTACCCCGAGCCGCTGGACATGGAGGCCGTCCGCCGCGACCTGCCGCGCGAGCAGTGGCCGACCACCCGTACGTACACCGTGCGCGCCTGGGACCCGGTCGCGCCCGAGATGACGATCGACTTCGTCCACCACGGCGACGAAGGGCTGGCCGGGCCCTGGGCGGCCGGTGTCCGGCCGGGCGACGGCATCTACTTCATGGGCCCCGGCGGTGCCTACGCGCCCGACCCCGCCGCCGACTGGCACCTGCTCGCGGGCGACGAGAGCGCGCTGCCCGCCGTCGCCGCGGCGGTCGAGCAACTGCCGCCGGGGGCACGGGCGAAGGTCTTCGTGGAGGTCGAGGGCCCGGCGGAGGAGCAGAAGCTGGCCACCTCGGGCGACGCCGAGATCGTCTGGCTGCACCGCGGTGCCCGGCCGGTCGGCGAGGCGCTGGTCGAGGCCGTCACCGGTCTGGAGTTCCCGCCGGGTGACGTCCAGGTCTTCGTCCACGGCGAGGCCGGTTTCGTCAAGGACCTCCGCCGCCACCTCCGCCTCGACCGCTCGATCCCCCGCGAGCGCCTGTCGATCTCGGGCTACTGGCGCCGCGGCGCCGACGAGGACGGCTGGCAGGCGTCCAAGCGGGAGTGGAACGAGCAGGTGGAGCGCGAGCAGGAAAGCGGCGCCGGGCGCTGAGCGCGCGGCGGGCGTCCCTGACGGTGACGGACGGGGAGCGGGGCCGACCCGTTGCCCGCCCGGCCGCGGATGGAACGTCCCCCGGCCGCGGATGGAGCGTCTCCCGGCCGTGGACACGCGCGGCAGCGGCCCGCCGCCCGTTCGGCCCGAGTGGGTGACCGGGGGCGGGCCGTCCGCCGCGCGGGGCGAACCGCTGCCGCCGGGAGCCGCCTTCGCCACTCGGGCCGTTGATGCCGCTCGGACCGTTGATGCCGCTCGGACCGGAGGGCTGGACCGACTTCTGGTACGAGCGGAAGGTGCGGGTCGACAGCCACACCGCGACCAGGGCCAGGGCGAGCAGGCCGCCGCCGCGGCTGAGGACGTCGCCCCGGTCGGGGTCGGCGGACGTCGCGGAACGGCCCGCGACCAGAGCCCAGTTGACCGGGTTGACGTCGGCGATGTGCCGCATCCAGGACGGCCTCAGGCCGGGTGCCATGAAGGCGGAGGACAGGAAGGTCAGCGGCGGCAGCAGGAACATGTTGATGCCGATGATGCTCTCGCGACCATGTGGGCCTGGAATTCGGTCTCCACCACGAAGATCCGGGGCAGTCCACCGTCCAGCTTGTCCAGGACGCCGCGCAGGGCCGCGCTGTGCACTTCCAGCGTGTTGGCCCGCTCGGCGAGCAGTTCCGCCACCTCGTCCGGGTGCAGCGCCATGATCAGCGACAGCGCGGACTCGAAGGCGGGGTACTCCCTGGCGGGCACGGCCACCATGTCGGCGAGCCAGTCGTGCATCTCGGTGCGGCCCTCGGCGGTGAGCCCGTAGAGCGTGCGCTCCGGCCGGTTGCCCTGCCGCTGGACGCCCGCGACCTCCACAAAGCCGTGCTTCTCCGCGGGCCGTCGGTGCTCCCGCGCGGTGAGGCGCCCGCGCGCGAGGCGGGGTGAGGACTTCGGCCCGCGCGCGACACGGCCGTGTCATTCCGGCGAAACACCGAGTCCCTAATTTCTGTCGCCCGACAGGAATTCGTGACAGGGGGCCAGGCCCATGACCGCCACCGCACCTTCCGAGGTCCGCTCAGACCCGCCGGACCACGGCACCGCCGCCGACGCCGCGGGCACCGACGCGCCGGGCACCGACACCGCGGGCACCGACACCGCGGGGCTCGCGGGCTTCGGCTACCGCCAGGAACTGCACCGCAGCCTCGGCCGGTACGCGTCCTTCGCCGCCGGTTTCTCCTTCATCTCGGTGCTGACCACCGTCTTCCAGTTCTTCGCCTTCGGCTACTCCTTCGGCGGCCCGCGCTTCTTCTGGACCTGGCCCGCCGTCCTGATCGGCCAACTCCTCGTCGCCGCCTGCTTCGCCGAACTCGCCGCCCGCTACCCGATCTCCGGCGCCGTCTACCAGTGGTCGACCCGGCTGAGCAACGCCGTCTTCGGCTGGTACGCGGGCTGGATCATGGTCATCGGCCAGGTCGTGGTGGTGGCCGCCGCCGCGCTCGCCCTCCAGGTCGTCCTGCCCGCCGTCTGGTCCGGCTTCCAGCTCATCGGGACCGATACGTCACCGGTCTCGTCGGACGGCGCGGCCAACGCGGCGCTGCTCGGGATCGCGCTGCTCGTCCTGACCACCGTCGTCAACCTCCTCGACAACACGGTGATGTCGCTGGTCAACCGGGTCGGCGTGACCGCCGAGATCATCGGCGCCGTGCTCATCGTCACGCTGCTCTTCACGCACGCCGACCGCACGCCGTCGGTGACCGTGCACGGCGGGGGCGGCTCGTCGGCGCTGCTCGTCAGCTCGATCGCCGCCGCGTACGTGATGATCGGCTTCGACAGCGCGGGCGAGATGAGCGAGGAGACCCGCGATCCGCAGCGCGTCGCGCCCCGTACGATCCTGTCCGCGCTCGCCGCGGCCGGCGCCCTGGCCACGCTCCTCGTCCTCGCCGCCCTGCTGGCCGCGCCCAGCCTCACCGACGGGCGGCTCGGCACCGAGGGCCTGTCCTACGTGCTCACCAGCCGGTTGGGCGACGGGGTCGGGCGCGCGCTGCTCTGTGACGTCGCGGTGGCCGTCACCGTGGCGACCCTCGCCATCCAGACGTCGGCAACCCGGATGCTCTTCTCGATGGCCCGCGACCGGGCACTGCCCTTCTCCGGGCCCCTCGCCCGCGTCTCCCCCCGCACCGGCCAGCCCGCCGCCCCCGCCCTCGTCGTCGGCGTGCTCGCCGCGGCCCTCCTGCTGCTCAACTTCGGCTCCCCCGACGCCTTTCTCGCCATCGGCACCACCTGCATCGTCATGCTCTACCTCGCCTACGCGATGGTCACAGGCCCCCAACTCCTGCGCCGCCTGCGCTCCCCCCTCCCCCCGGCCACCGACCCCTCCGGCAACCCCCTGTTCTCCCTGGGCCGTTGGGGCCTCCCCGTCAACGCCCTCGCCCTCCTCTACGGCCTCGCCATGACCGTCAACCTCGCCTGGCCCCGCGCCACCGTCTACGACCCCTCCGGCGGCCACTGGTACTTCCAGTGGTTCACCCTGCTATTTCTGCTGGCCGTGCTGCTCGTGGGCTTCCTCTGGCGGACCCTGAGGGCACATCGGGGGCACATCGCCCCCGAAGGGGCACCAGTTACAGCGCCGACTCCATGACAGCCGCCGTGGTGTCGTCGCCCACCGGCCACAAGCCTGTGTACTCGTCGAGCGTGATCGACGGCTTGCTGTGGCCGAGTCGCACCTGAACGGTCTTCACGTTCTCGTTGTTCTTGATCGGACACGACGGCGTACCAGTCGCGGAGCCCGTGGAGCGTCAGCTTCTCGGGCACCCGCGCCACCGATCCGACAGCGATCAGGACGCGGTTCGCGTCCTCGCGCATCCGCTTCCCAATTCGTGCCCACGTCGACCGGCGGATCGGCCGCCGCCGCATCGTCGCCATCGCCCCCGCCTACGCCGCACCGATCGGCGAATGGCTCTCTGGCAGCGCCTCTGCCCGGGAACGCGTCATGCGCGGTCTCGACCCCGCGGACCGCGCCGCGGTCATCACCGCCTGCACGCCAACGAGGCCGCCCTTGGCGCCGACGGGTGATACCTGGGGTGACGGAGCAGCGAGCCATCTCTTGCCCCGGCCGGGACAGCACCACATCCTGGCCCGACCTCAAAGCGGTCGGGACGGCGCTGGAACCCGGCGTGATCCTGGGCGGCGAGGCCGTCGTGTTCACCTGAGGTGTCGAGCTCAGCGCTCCCGGCGGTCCTTCGCCGCCCCGGCGGGGTCGCGCCGCAGAGGCGGTGCGGCGGCGGACGGCAGGTGGAGGGTGAAGAGCGACCCCGCGCCCAAAGTGCTGGACACCGTGACCCGGCCGCCGTGCGCCTCAGTCAACTGGCGAACGATCGCAAGGCCGAGGCCGCTGCCGCCCGTCAGCCGACTGCGGGACTTCTCCGACCGCCAGAAGAGGTCGAAGACGTGCGGCAGCTCCTCATCGCTGATGCCGCTGCCGGTGTCGGCGACCTCGATCAGCACCGACCGGTCCCGGACGGACGTCCGGACCTCGACGCTGCCGCCCGGCGGGGTGTGCCGGACCGCGTTGGACAGCAGGTTTCCGACGGCCTGCCGCAGCCGCAGCGCGTCGGCAGTCAGCTCCGGATCGCCTTCCGCGGACCAGGTCAGCGCGACCCGCGCGGTGCGGGCGGCGTCACGGTGGGCGGCGCAGACCCACTCCACGACCTCCGCGGCCCGGACCCGCTCGGTGTGCAGCCGGAAGGTGTGCGCGTCGTCGGCGGCCACGTCACGCAGGTCGTCGATGATGTGCTGGAGCAGCAGCGCCTCACGCAGCAGCCGCGAGGTCAGGGGCCGGTCGGCGACCGCCACGCCGTCCTCGACCGCCTCCAGCCAGCCCCTGATGTTGCTCAGCGGGGTGCGCAGCTCATGGGCGACGTCCCGGACCATCGCCTTGCGCTGGTCCTCCAGGCGTTCGCGGCGCGCGGACAGGTCGTTGAAGGCGACCGCGAGCGAGCCGATCTCGTCGTCGGTGGAGACCGGGACCCGGTTGCGCGCCTGGTCGGGCCGCTGGGCGGCCTCGGTCAGGGTGCGCAGCGGCCTGATCAGCCGGGTCGACATCAGCACAGCGGCGGCGACGGTGACCGTGAGCACCAGGGCGGCGACCTCGACGATGCGGACGGCGTTCGCACCGGTCAGGGCGAAGCCGGTGGTGTCGGCGCCCGGAACGCCGGTGACGAAGAGCAGGGCACTGGGCGCCACGTAGGGAGCGAGCTGTTCGCGGCGCCCGTCCTCGACACAGCCCTCGGTGATCCGGCCTGCGTCCATGGGCGCGTAGAGCGTCTCGATCGACTGCGGGCCGATGTAGTCGAGACCGATCCGGATGGGCGACATCCCCTGGCGGCGCAGACACGGGTTGACCAGGCCCTCCAGTTGGTGGAGGGCGGCGGCCTCGGTCGGGGTGGGGCGGGTCAGGATCCTGCTCTGGCCGCCGCACACGTCGGGGATCACGGGGGCGGCGGCGGTGAGGGACTCGGTGGTGACCCGGGGCCGGCCGCTGGGGGCGTAGCTGATCTGCGACGGCTCGCCCAGCTTGAGCAGGCACCCGGTGATGCTCCGCGCCGAGGCCGCGAGTGCCGTCCGCTCCGCGGCGGTGAGGCGATAGGGGCCGACAGCCCGCGGGTCGATCGGGGTGGCGCCGGTGCCACCGGTCAGTGAGGAGTCCACCGCGAGCGGGTTGACGACCGCGGACACCGCGGCGGGCAGTGCGGCGTGGTCGGCCGCCGCGGAGTCGGCCAGCGTCCGGCGCTGCGGGGTGGTCAGGACGATACGGCGCCCGGTGCGCTTGGCCAGCGACGCCACGTCGGGGGCCACCGCGTCCCAGCTGCGGTGGGTGGCCGCGTAGCCGAGCAGCGCGTCGTAGACCTGGGCGTCCCGGGCCAGTACCTGCCCCTGCTCCTGCCGCAGCGCGTGGGACGTGGTCGTCGCGGCCAGCCAGGCGGTCGCGGCGATGGAGCAGACCGCGATCAGCACGGAGGTGGCGAGCAGCCGCACCATCAGGCTCTTGCGCAACGGGACGCCGCGTCTGCTACGGGTACGGCTCCTACGGGTGCGGCTGTCGCTACGGGGCACGGTGGCCGCGATCCGTGCGGTCCCGGCCGTTCGCACCGTCCGTCAACTTGTAGCCCACCCCGAAGACGGTGACCAGGCGCGCCGGGCGGCGCGGATCGGCCTCGGTCTTCCGGCGCAGGTTCATGACGTGCATGTCGATGGTGCGCTCGGAGGTGTACGCGTCCGTGCCGGAGACCTCCCGCAGCAGTTGGGCGCGGGTGAAGACCCGGTCGGGCTTCGCGGCCATCGCCGCCAGGATCTCGAACTCGCCGCGTGTGCAGTCCACGACATCGGAGTCGATCCACACCTGGTGCCGGGCCGGATCGACGGTGAGGCCGCCCACGTGCAGGGTGAGCCGCGACCACCCGCCGGACCGCTGGGAGCGGAGCAGGAGCGTGCGTACCCGGGCCATCAACTCCCGCGGGCTGTACGGCTTGGTGACGTAGTCGTCGGCGCCCAGGCCGAGGCCGAGCAGCAGATCCTCCTCGTCCGTCCGCGCGGTCAGCATCAGCATCGGCACGTCGCACTCCCGGCGCAGGATCCGGCACACGTCCATGCCGTCCACCTCGGGCATCATCACGTCGAGGATGAGCAGGTCGGGCCGGAATCTGCGGGCCTGGTCGAGGGCTTCACGGCCGTCGCGGGCGACGACCACGCCGTGGCCCTCATGCTCCAGATACCGCTGGAGGAGTTCGGCGTGCGTCTCGTCGTCCTCCGCGACCAGGACACGTGCGCTCATGCGACGACTGTAGAGCCGTACAGGTGCGATCCGAAGAGAACGGAAATACGAAAAACAGAATTCTGACAAGTCTCTGACCAGGTGCCCACACCCCTTGTCCACGATGTGGTCATGCCGATCACGACCCCAGCCACGCCCTTCCGCCGCCGCAGCCTGTCCCGTCACGCGGCGTTGACCGCCGCCGGTCTGGCCGCGGTCACCGCGCTGGCCTCCCTGACCGCGTGCGGCGGTTCCCACTCCTCCGAGGGTGCCCGCGGCAGCGGTGTGGCATCGCTCGCCGCCACCTCGCCGCCCGCACCGGGCTCGGTGCCGTCGTCGGGGTCCTCGACGTCAGCGGCGGGCGAAAACCCGGCGGCACCGGCACCCGACCCGTCCAACAGCGCCTCCGGTCGTCCCCAGATACGGCTCGACGACTCCCCCGCGACCCAGATGCGCCTCACCAACGCCTACGCGTCCTGCCTGATCCAGCACGGTGCCACTCGCGAGACCGGGGGTGCGGGCAAGGAGCAGGGCGGAATCCAGGCAATCGGCGTGAAGGACGGTGCCCCGCGGGCCGCGATCATCGCCTGCGAGTCGAAGGAGCCGCTCATGCCGACCAGCGAGGACCCGGACAACCCGCACGCCAGGGACTACGTGCGGGACGAGGTGAACTGCATCAACCGCAAGGGCTACGAGACGGTCAGAGCCTACGAGGGCGGCTTGAGCTGGACCTACGTGCGGGCGCCCCGCACCCAGGAGCAGGGCGAGAAGGCCATGGCGGCGGAGCGGGCCTGCCACATCCAGGTGTACTCGCACGTGTACCCGTAGGGAAACGGGAGCGGGTGCGCGGGGGCGGTGCCGTGACGGCCGCCGCCGACCGGGCCGGGCAGCGGCCGTGGTGAACAGGAGCTCGGAAAGTACGTGTGCGACCGATGATGAAACAGAGGGGCCGGGTCATGGCCGACAGCAAGAGCCCCAGACACCGGGCGGGCGGCGGCGGTGCGTCGCCCGGCGGTGATCTGCTCGGGGCCGGGGCCGGGGACGGGGGCGGACCGCCGGGCGACGACGGCCGCGGGGACGAGGAGTCGGCCGCGCCGTCCCGGCGGCCGGGCGGGCGGGCGCTCGTCGGCCTCGGGGTGGCGGCAGCCGTCGCGGCAGCGGCCGTGGGGGCGGTCGTCATGCACCACGACAGCAGGTCCCCCGGCCGGGGGACGGCGTCGACGCCGGTGCAGACCGTCGCCGTGGTGCGTACCGACCTGTCCAGCTCGCAGAGCCTCAGCGGGACGCTGGGCTTCGGAAAACCGGTGACGGTCAAGGGCGCGGGCACCGGCACGGTGACCCAGCTCCCCGCGCAGGGGGAGAACGTGTCCCGCGGCCGTCCGCTGCTGCGGGTGGACGACCACCCCGTCATGCTCTTCTACGGCAGCACCCCGCTGTTCCGGCCGCTGGACCGGCGGGGGCTGGTGGGCCGGGACGTGGCGATGGTCGCGGCGAACTTGAAGGCGCTCGGCTACGACATCGGCGCGCAGCCGTCCGTCGGCAGCACGATCCGGCAGGCCGACGCGCCCGCGGCGGGCAGCGGGTCCGCGACCTCCGGCACGGACGGCTCAGGACCGGGCCACGGCTCCGGATCGGGTGCGGGCTCGGCTCCCGGCGCCGGCTCGGGCTCCGGGCCGGCATCCGCGACCGCCGGTACGACGGCCCCGCCCGGCGACGGCCCGCCCGCGGCGCCCCCGGCGTCGCCGACGACGGTCGTCGTGCGGCGCGGGGACGGTGTGCTCACCTCGTCCCTCATGGCGGCGCTGAAGCGCTTTCAGCGGACGTTCGGCCTTCCGGCCACCGGCACCCTCAGCCCAGGTGACGTGGTGGTGCTGCCCGGCAGGGTCCGGGTCAGCGGAGTGCAGGCGGCCCTCGGGGACCCCGCCGCCGAGCCGCTGATGTCCGTCACCCTGGCCGACAAGACCGTCACCGTGCCCGCCGACCCGGACGCCGTGAGCAGCATCAAGGAGAACGACCGTGTCGTCGTCACCCTGCCGGACAGCTCCACCACGCCCGGCCACGTCGCCACGGTGAGCACCACCGTCAAGGAGCAGGGTTCGGCGGACGGCGGCTCGGGTGACGACTCCGGCAACGCGCCCCAGCAGAACGTCTCGGTGGCGCTGGACCGGCCGGCCGACGTACGGAACCTGGACTCCGCCCCCGTGCAGGTCGAGTTCACCGGCAAGGTCGAGAAGGGGGTGCTGGCGGTGCCGGTCGGCGCGCTGCTGGCGCTCAGCGGCGGCGGCTACGCGGTGCAGCTGAGGAGCGGCACCCTGGTCGCGGTGCGCCTCGGGATGTTCGCCAAGGGTCTCGTCGAGATCACCGGGACGGGTATCACCGCCGGCACCCGGGTGGTGACGGCCGCGTGAGCCCGGTCCTGGCTGTACGCGGCGCCAGCATGGCCTACCCCGGCGGCGTTCTCGCCCTCGACCGGGTCTCGCTGACCATCGAGGAAGGCGAACTGCTGGGCATCGTCGGTCCCTCCGGCTCCGGCAAGTCCACGCTGCTCAACATCATGGGCACCCTGGACCGTCCCACCAGCGGCGTGGTGGAGATCGCCGGGCAGGACGCGGCGCTGCTCTCCGACCGGCGCCTGTCGGCGCTGCGCGGGCGGTGGCTCGGTTTCGTCTTCCAGCAGTTCCACCTCACCGAGGGGCTCAGCGCCGCCGAGAACGTCGCCACCGGCCTGTTGTACGCGGGGGTCCCCCGGCGCAACCGGCGGCGGCTGGCACTGGAGGCCCTGGCGCGGGTCGGCCTGGCCCGGCGGACCGCGCATCTGCCGCACCAGCTCTCGGGCGGTGAGAAGCAGCGCGTGGCCATCGCCAGGGCGCTGGTCAACGATCCCGCGCTGGTGCTGGCCGACGAACCGACCGGCGCGCTGGACACGGCCAACGGGACGGCGGTCCTGGACCTGCTGGGCCGGCTCAACGAGGAAGGCACGACCATCGCCGTCATCACACACGACCTGGGCATCGCCGCCCGGCTGCCTCGCCGGCTCCAAATCCTCGACGGCCGCCTGGTCGCCGACATCCGGCAGGGGGAGCCGGTATGAGCGGTCCCGACGCGGCCCGCCGACAGCCGCCCCGCCATGGTTCTGGTCCCGGCCTCGGTTCTGACTCGGATTCAGCCGCGGGTCCACCCGCTCGTACGGGGGCCGGGCCCGCTCCCGCGCGGGCCGCACGACCGCCCCTGCGCACGGCGCCGGTCCGATTGGCGCCCTTCGACCTGCTCGGGCTCGGCCTTCTCGGCATCCGCACCCGCAAGCTGCGCGCCGCGCTGTCCGCGCTGGGTATATCCATCGGCATCGCCACGCTCATCGTCGTGACCAGCATCCCGGCGTCCAGCCAGCGATCCCTCTTCAACCAGCTCACCGCGCTGGGGACCAACATGCTCCAGGTCAGCTACGACCCGAACGCGAAACCCGCCGTGGTCCTGCCGCCGGAGTCGGTGGCGATGGTCTCCCGGATCGGCCCGGTCACCATCGCCAGCGCGGTGGCCAACCTCAATCTGCCCGTCGAACGCTCCGACAAGATCCCGGCCACCTACGCCACCGGGCTGACCACACTCGCCACCCAGCTCAACCTGCTGCCCGCCGTCAACGGCAGCATGGCGTCCGGCACGTTCCTCACCGCGGCGACGGAGCGGTTCCCGGTGGCCGTCCTCGGTGCGACGGCAGCCAATCGGCTCGGCTTCCCCGAGGTCCTCACCGGCCGGACACCGCCGCTGATCTTCGTCGGGAAGACGTGGTTCAGCGTGGCGGGCATCCTCAAGCCGGTGCCGCTGCATCCGGACCTCGACACGTCGGTGCTGGTCGGCTGGGACATCGCGGCGACCGAGCTCGGTTTCCACCGCAGCCCCACCGTGATCTACGTCAAGGCCCCGGACGACGAGATCGACGCGGTGCACGCCGTCCTGCCCGCCACCGTCAACCCGCGGCTGCCGGGCGTCGTCCGGGTCAGCAACCCCTCGTCGGTGCTCGCCGCCAAGCAGGCGACCCGGACCACCTTCTCCGCGCTCTTCCTCGGCCTCGCGGCCGTCGCCCTGCTGGTCGGCGGTATAGGCGTGGCCAACACCATGTACATCTCCATCCTGGAGCGCCGCCGCGAGATCGGCCTGCGCCGGGCCCTCGGCGCCAACCGCGGCCAGATCCGCGCCCAGTTCCTCACCGAGTCGGCCGTGCTGTCCGGCATCGGTGGCGCGGCGGGCACGCTGATCGGGGTCGCGGCGAGCTTCGCCTACTGCGCCTACCAGGGCTGGCCGACGGTCATCCCGCCTGCGGCCCTCGCCGCGGGCCTGCTGGGCGCGGTCCTGATCGGCATGATCGCCGGCGCCTACCCGTCGGTACGGGCCTCCCGGCTGACGCCGACTCAGGCCCTCAGCGCCACCTGAGAAGCAGCCGCGGTCCCGCGCGGGCGTGAGCTCACTTGCATGCCCACGTCTGGCCGCGTTCGGGTGGGAGCCGGCCGATCTGGTGGGCAAGCCTGTGTGGCTGTATCCGGGCGACCGGTGGACCGACGAGGGCTTCAGGCTGGGGCCGCAGCATGACGTACTGCGGGACGGGATCGGGAGCGAACTGGATCGGTCGCGTCCGATGGGTGACGTGGTGCGTGTCCCGCAGGGGTCATGCTGCTGGTGGGCGCCGATGCGCACGGACGTGAGCGCCCGTCAACGCCGCGCGGGCCCGGCCTTTGACGTGGATTCCGGCGTCTCTCCCGGTCAGCGATGCGCGCCGACCCGTCGGGCCAGCACTTGTCCCGGCAACGTCCCGAACAGGAAAGGATCGGTGGGAACGAAGCCGTTGCGCTCGTAGAACGCGACGAGTTCGCCGCCGCCGCCCGCCCAGCAGTCGACCCGCAGCAGGTCGACGCCTGCCCGCCGGGTCTCCCGCACGGCATGGGCCAGCAGCGTCGCCCCGATGCCGAGACCGGCGTGCCGTCGGTCGGAGACCAACAGCCGTACATACCGCTCGGGTTCTCCGGCCGGGGCGATCGGCATCTGGGGACTGGGCCCGGAGTCCAGCACCATGGCCCCGACCGGCGCTCCGCCCAACTCCGCTATATGTGGGGCACCTTCGGTCATGTACCGCTCGACCCGCTCCGCACCACCGGGCTTCTTCGAATACGGTGTCGTGCCCCACTGCTCGGTATTGCCGCGATCGTTCATCCAGACCACCGCGGAGTCGAGCATGTCCAACACGGCTGGTGCGTCGGCCGGGCTGCCCGGCCTGATCCGTATCACACGCGTGTCGTCGTTCATGGCGAAAGCCTATGGGGCGGCGCCGACAGGGGGCCGGTTACCGGGCTCTTCCCGCGAACGTCCCGGATACCCTGGGCGGCCAATGGCTCAACTCCGCAACTCCGCCGACGCCTTGACGCGGCTTTCGCGTCGAGGATGGTGATGTTCACGGGCTGCGTCACGTGCTCGCGCATCGAACCGGGCTCGCTGTTCACAAGCTTCTTCCGCATCGACGTGGAGCAGTGGCCCTGCCTGCATGTCCGGCGCCTGGCGCTGGCGTTCCGTGGCGACCCGGACTATTGCGAGGGGTGGCTGCCGGAACAGGCCCTTCATGTGTCCGGGAGGCTGTTCCGGCAGGAGAGCAGCGAAGAGTGGCCGCCCGTGCGGCCTCCCGGCGCGTGAGCGACCGCACCCGCTCGCACCGGGCCCTACCGCGTCCTGCCGGGGCCCACCCCGTCCTCCCGCCCCGTCAGTGAACGGAGAATCCGCCGTCGACGAAGACCGCCTGGCCGGTGACGTAGGCGGAGGCGCGGCTCGCGAGGAAGACCGCCGCGCCCGCGAAGTCCTCGGGCAGGCCGTTGCGCCCGACCATCGTGCGGGCGGCCAGGACCGCCACCTTCTCGGGGTCGGACGACAGGCGCGTATTGAGGGGGGTCATGACGAATCCGGGCACCAGGGTGTTGCACGTGACGCCGTACGGCGACCACGCCTCGGCCTGCGAGCGGGCCAGTGACTCCAGCGCCCCCTTGGAGACGCCGTAGGCGCCGCTCTGGACGAAGGCCCGGTGCGCCTGCTGGGAGGTGATGTGGATGATCCGCCCGAAGCCGCGTTCCGCCATGCGGGGCCCGAAGCGCTGCCCCAGCAGGTAGGGCGCCTCCAGGTTGACCGCCATCGTGGTGTCCCACACGTCCTCGCCCAACTCGCCCATCGGGGGCCGCAGATTGATCCCGGCGGAGTTGACGAGAATGTCGGGTTCGCCGAACGCCTCGACCGCCTCCTCGGCGGCCAGGCGCATGCCGTCGCGCGTACTCAGGTCGGCGCTCACCCAGGCCGCCCGGCAGCCGTCGGCTGCCAGCTCGCCGACCGTCGCGGCCAGCTCCGCCTCCCGGCGCGCCACGACCACGACGCTCGCCCCCGCGTGTGCGAGGGCCCCGGCGACAGCGCGGCCGATGCCGGAACTGCCGCCGGTCACCACGGCGACCCGTCCCTCCAGCGAGAACAGTTCGGAGAGGTAGGTCTGTGACGTCATGCCCGGATCCTAAACGGCGGGCCCGCGGCGACAACGACCAGGTCAGCCGCAGGCCCGTGGCCGGTTACGCGGCATCGCCCGATTCACGGACCCGCTTCGTGGCAACACGCCGCGGCCTGGACCGCTCCACGAGGGACGTGGCGGCGCTCCCCCACTCGGGACAGGCGAAAGTGAACCCGGCCGCGAGCAGCCGCCCCGGCACCACCCGACGGCTCTTGAGCAGCAGCACCGTGTCGGAGCGCAGCGCGAACGCCCCCAGCTCGGCCATCCAGCGCGTCGCGGGCAGCCCCAGCGGGACGCCCCAGGCCGCGCGCAGCGCCCGCATGAAGGCGCGCTGGGGAAGGGGGCCGGGCGAGGCGAGGTTCACCGGCCCCTCGATGTCGTCGCGCGCGATCAGGAACTCCACCGCCCGCACGAAGTCCTCGTCCTGGATCCAGGAGACGTACTGCGCGCCACCGGCGACCGGACCGCCGAGCCCGAGGCGCGCCAGTCGTGACAGCACGTCGAACACACCGCCCCGGTCCGGGCTCATGACCATCGCCGAGCGCAGCGCCACCTTGCGGGTCGCGGGGGTCGGCGCCTCGGTCTGCGCGCGCTCCCAGTTCTCGGCGATCGCGACGCTGTACGCCCAGTAGTCCGGCACTCCGTCCTCCGAGCCGCCGATCACTCCGGTCGCCTCGTCGTGTGCCGCGTCGAAGCGGTGGGCGTAGACCGTGGCCGTACTCATCTGGAGCCAGAGGCGCGGTGGCCGCGCGGCGGCGGCGATCGCCTTTCCGACCGCCCGCGCCGAATCCACCCGGGAGTCCATCATGACCTGCCGGTTCTCGGCGGTGTACCGGCAGGAGACGCCGGTGCGCTCAGGGCGCGCGGCGGCGCGGCCCCTGCCCGAAGATGTCGAGGACGAGCGATGCCGGGCACGAGAAATGCCGAGGGCGAGCGATGTCGGGCACGAGAGATGTCGAGAACGAGCCACCGGCTCCGTCCCAGGGACAGCGGCGGCCGCCACCGGCCGCGCGAGGACGAAGGAGAGACCAGCATGGCCATTCAGCGGATGGACAACGTCGGCATCGTCGTCGAGAACATGGACGCCGCCATCGCGTTCTTCGTGGACCTCGGTATGGAGCTGGAGGGCAGGGCCGAGGTCAAGGGGCGCTTCGCCGACCAGTGCACCGGACTCGACGGCGTCCACTGCGACATCGCGATGGTCAGGACCCCGGACGGTCACAGCCGGCTCGAACTGGCCAAGTACCGCAGCCCCGAGGCGATCAGCGGCGGACCGCGCGACCGGCCCCACAACATCCTGGGCACCCACCGCGTCATGTTCGCCGTCGACGACATCGAGGACACCGTGGCCCGCCTGCGCCCGCACGGCGCCGAAGTCCTCGGCGAGATCGCCCGGTTCGAGGACAGCTTCCTGCTCTGCTACGTCCGGGGCCCGGAGGGCATCATCGTCGGGCTGGCCGAGCAACTGAGCTGAGCGGGCAGCTCAGTTCGGCCACCTCCTCGGCGGTCCCCCGGCTCAGGGAGCGGGGATGTCCGCGATGCGCAGGGCCGCGTCGGCGGCGGCGCGGGCGAAGGCGGGGACGGGGCGGGCCGGGGTGGAGCGGTGCACGAGGATGACGCCCTCGATGAGGGCGAAGATCAGGTCGGTGCGGAGGGCCAGTTCGGGAGCGGGCAGCGCGCGCCCCGGGGCAGTGGCGGCCAGCAGGCGGGCGTAGGCGGCCTTGAGGTCGGCGCGGGCGCGGCGGAAGGCGGTGAAGCGCTCGGCGGCGACCTCGGGCAGGAGGTAGAGGGCGCCGAGATTGTGCGGCCCCGCGCAGAGGAGTTCGGCGTCGTAGCGGCACAGGTCCCAGAGCCGGGCCTCGGCGGGGCGGGTGTCGTCGGCGAGCAGCGCGCGGGCCAGGTCGAGGGACGGGGTGACCGTGCCTTCGAGGAGTTCGGCGAGCAGATCCTCCTTGCCGCCGACGTAGTGGTAGATCGACGCCTGCCGCATCCCGGCCCGCTCGGCGACCGCCCGCGTGGTGGTGGCGGTGTAGCCGCGCGTGGTGAAGAGTTCGGCCGCCGCCGCGAGCAGTTCCTCGCGCACGCTCATGCCGCTGTCCGGTCGCTGCTGGGCGCGCGGCCTGCCGACCCGTTTTCCGCTCGTGCTCACCCGCCGATCGTCGCACGCGGCGACGCGACGACGACGGCGGGCAGTCCGGTGAGGGGCCGGTAACCGGGCGGCAACAACCGGGCAATCGCCGTGAAGCCACTGCCGCCTAATTTCTGTCGAGCGACAGAAATTCGTGTGGAGCAGGAGCCGTGAGACGACGGAGGTGCAGCCCCGTGGCGACAGGGACGACCGGTGGAAGGAAGACCGGCCAGAGCACGGCCCGCAGGACATCCCGCAGGGCCCCGCGCCCGACCGGGACCACGTACGAGGCCAGGGAGCACGCCCGCGCCCAGGAAGGGGCCCGCGCCGCCGCGATGCCTCAAGTGCCCGCGCCCGAGGGCCTGTTGTGGTCGGAGACCGTGGCGGGCGGCGGCTACACCCACAAGGTGCTGGCCCGCGGCAGCGAGCTGCGGCTCGCTGACCCGACCGGCGACGCGTGCGCGCACGTCCTGCTCTTCGTGGACGGCCGCCCCTGGGAGCGGCTGAACGCGGCCGACACCGTCAAGGTCCAGTGGAACGCGTATCTCGGCGCGGGCCGCCTCCTGCTGTCCGACCAGGGCCGCGTCCTGGCCTCCCTGGTCTCGGACACCAGCGGGCGGCACGACACGCTGTGCGGTACGTCGTCGGCGGCGCGCAACACCGCGCGGTACGGGGACGGTTCGGCGCAGGGCCGCTCCCCCGCGGGCCGCGAGCTGTTCCTGCTGGCCGCCGCCAAGAACGGGCTGGGGGCCCGCGACCTCCCGCCGTCGCTCTCCTTCTTCCAGGGACTGCGCGTGGAGCCCGACGGGGCACTGGAGTTCATCGGTTCCGCGGGGCCCGGCACGAGCGTGACCCTGCGCGCCGAGCAGCCGCTGACCGTACTGCTGGCCAATGTGCCGCACCCGCTGGACCCCCGACCGGCCTACACCTGCGGCCCGTTGGAGGTACGCGCACGGCCCGGCGCCGCCACCGCGCCCGGCGACCCGCTGTGGGACGCGACACCCGAGGGCCGCCGCGCCTTCCTCAACACCGCGGAACACCTGACCGCCAGGGGGATCGTATGAACGGCCAGAATGTGACGGACGACCGGGGCCGTACGGACGACGCGGACGGCGCGGACGGCGCGGACCGGACCGGCGGCCAGGACCGTACCGAGGGCCCGTCCCCCCGGGGCGGCGCGACCTCCGTGACCGTACCGGCGCGGGCACCCTGGTCCGCGGTGATCCCGGCGGGCGGCCACCTCACCATCACCGACCTGCACGGCAACCAGGCTGTGGACTTCCTGGTCTACGACGCCCACGACACCGCTGTCCGCTACAGCGCGCCCGACACCGTACAGGCCCAGGGCAACCTTTTCCTGACCACCGGCAGCGTGCTGCTGTCCAACGAGCACACCCCGCTGATGACCGTGGTCGCCGACACCTGCGGGCGGCACGACACGATCGGCGGCGCGTGCTCCAAGGAGTCCAACACCCTGCGGTACGGCCACCACACGTGGTCGCAGCATGCCTGCGTGGACAACTTCCTTTCCGAGGGCGCGCGTTACGGCCTCGGCAAGCGCGACCTGGTGAGCAACGTCAACTGGTACATGAACGTGCCCGTCGAGGAGGACGGCGCCCTCGGCATCGTGGACGGCATCTCCGCGCCCGGCCTTGAGGTCGAACTGCGCGCCGAGACCGACGTGTTGGTCCTGGTCTCCAACTGCCCGCAGATCAACAACCCCTGCAACGGCTTCGATCCGACCCCGGTCCTGATGACGGTCAGGACGCCGGGCCGGGCCGGGGACACGGTCGGCGCGCCGTCCGGAGAGGCGGTCCGATGACCGACGAGCCCGTGAAGCGCGCCCCCGCGCGCTTCGACACCCTGCTGGTCGCCAACCGCGGCGAGATCGCCGCCCGGATCATCCGCACCGCCCGCCGGATGGGGCTGCGCACGGTCGCGGTCTTCTCCGACCCCGACCGCGCCGCGCCGCACGTGCACCTGGCCGACGCCGCCGTACGGCTGGGCCCCGCACCGGCCAAGTCCAGCTATCTGGACGTGGACGCGGTGCTCGCGGCGGCCCGCGAGACCGGCGCGGGCGCCGTCCACCCCGGCTACGGATTCCTGTCGGAGGACGCGGACTTCGCGCGCCGCTGCGAAGCGGCGGGGCTCGCCTTCGTCGGTCCGACCCCGGACCAGCTCGAACTCTTCGGCGCCAAGCACACCGCGCGCGCCGCGGCGGAGGCGGCCGGGGTGCCGCTGCTGCCCGGCACCGGACTGCTGCCCGACGTGGACAGCGCGCTGACGGCCGCCGCGTCGCTCGGCTATCCGGTGATGCTCAAGGCGACCGGCGGCGGGGGCGGCATCGGCATGCGCGCCTGCCACTCCCCCGCCGAACTCACCGACGCCTGGGGCTCGGTGCAGCGTGTAGCGGCGGCCAGCTTCTCCTCGGCGGGCGTCTTCCTGGAACGGCTGGTGGAGAGCGCCCGGCACGTCGAGGTGCAGGTCTTCGGCGACGGCCACGGCCGCGTCCTGACCCTCGGCGACCGCGACTGCTCGCTCCAGCGCCGCCACCAGAAGGTCCTGGAGGAGGCCCCCGCGCCCGGCCTGCCCGACGCCCTGCGGGAGCGACTGGCGCTCAGCGCGCGGGCGTTGTGCGCCTCGGTCGACTACCGCTCGGCGGGCACCGTGGAATTCGTGTACGACGCGGCGCGCGGCCAGGCGTACTTCCTGGAGGTCAACACCCGTCTCCAGGTGGAGCATCCGGTGACCGAGGAGACGTACGGCGTCGACCTCGTGGAGTGGATGCTGCGGCTCGCGCAGGGCGACACACCGCTGAGCACCGGCGACGACACGCCGATTGACCTGTCGACAAAGCGAGTGGGACACGCCGTGGAGGCCCGGATCTACGCCGAGGACCCCACGCGCGGCCACCTGCCGAGCGCGGGACGGCTCACCGAGGTGGTCTTCCCGCCGGGGGTCCGCGTCGACGCCTGGATCGAGACCGGCACCGAGGTCACCACCTCCTACGATCCGATGCTCGCCAAGGTGATCGCGCACGGCGCCGACCGGGCGCAGGCCCTCTCCCGGCTCGCGGACGCCCTCGCCGCGACCAGGATCGACGGCATCGAGACCAATCTGGGGCTGCTGCGGGCCGCCGTCGCCGATCCGGCGCTGCACGCCGCGACGCACAGCACCGCGACCCTCGACGCGGTCACCGACCCCACCCGCCGGATCGACGTGGTCCGCGCGGGCACCCTGACCAGCGTCCAGGACTGGCCGGGCCGCACCGGTCTGTGGCACGTCGGCGTTCCGCCGTGCGGCCCGATGGACGACCTGTCCTTCCGGCTCGGCAACGAAGCGCTCGGCAACGACGAGGGCGCGCCCGGCCTCGAATGCACCCTCCAGGGACCGGCGTTGCGCTTCAGCCACCCCACCACCGTCTGCGTGACCGGCGCCCCCGCGACCGTCACGGTCGACGGACACCCGGTGCCGCGCTGGGAGCCGGTCACCGTACCGGCGGGCGCGCTGCTCGACATCGGCGCGCCGGAGGCGGCAGGGCTGCGCACATATCTGCTGGTCGCGGGCGGCCTCGACGTCCCCCGCTTCCTCGGCAGCGCGGCCACCTTCACGCTCGGCGGATTCGGCGGCCACGGCGGCCGGGCGCTGCGCGTCGGTGACGTCCTGCACGGCGGTACGACGACGGAGGCGAGCGGCCCCGTACCGGCCTCGCTGCGGCCGGAGTGGGGGACGCGGTGGCTGATCGGCGCCGTCGAGGGCCCGCACGCCGCGCCGGAGTTCTTCACCGAGGACGACATCCGCGACTTCTACGCCGCCGAGTGGAGCGTGCACTTCAACTCCGCGCGCACCGGCGTACGGCTCGTCGGCCCGAAGCCGCGCTGGGCGCGCTCCGACGGCGGCGAGGCGGGACTGCACCCGTCCAACATCCACGATACGCCGTACGCGGTCGGCGCCGTCGACTACACGGGCGACATGCCCGTACTGCTCGGTCCCGACGGCCCCTCGCTCGGCGGATTCGTGTGCCCCGCGACCGTCGTGACCGGTCAGCGCTGGAAGCTCGGGCAGCTCCGGCCGGGCGACACCGTACGATTCGTGCCGGTCAGCGAGGACGCCGCCGCCGGGCTGCGGCGCGCGCCCGCGACCATGCCGACGCCGTCGCGGCCCGTCATCGCCGACGGGGGTGTCCTCGGGCGCGCCGAAGCGACCGCGACACGCCCGGCCGTGACGTACCGCCGCAGCGGCGACGACAATCTGCTCGTCGAATACGGGCCCATGCAGCTCGACTTGGCGCTGCGGATGCGGGTGCACGCCCTGGCGGAACACCTCGCCGCCCAACGCCTGCCCGGCGTCGTCGACCTCACACCCGGCATCCGCTCCCTCCAGATCCACGCCGACCCGGGCGCGCTGCCCACCGCCAAACTGCTCGACGCCGTGCGCGAGGCCGAGGAGCAACTGCCGCCCACCGACCGGCTCGTGGTGCCCAGCCGGACCGTGCACCTGCCGCTGTCCTGGGACGACCCCGCCACGCGTGAGGCCATCGAGCGCTACATGGCGGGCGTCCGCGACGACGCGCCGTGGTGCCCGTGGAACATCGAGTTCATCCGCCGCGTCAACGGTCTCGACTCCGTGGACGACGTGTACCGGACCGTCTTCGACGCCGAATACCTCGTGCTCGGGCTCGGCGACGTCTACCTCGGCGCGCCCGTCGCCACGCCGCTCGACCCGCGCCACCGGCTCGTCACCACCAAGTACAACCCGGCGCGCACCTGGACGGCGGAGAACTCCGTCGGCATCGGCGGGGCCTACCTCTGCATCTACGGCATGGAAGGGCCCGGCGGCTACCAGTTCGTCGGCCGTACGATCCAGGTCTGGTCCAGCCGCGCCCGCCGACAGCCGTGGCTGCTGCGCTTCTTCGACCGCATCAAGTGGTATCCGGTCTCCGCCGACGAACTCCTCGACCTCCGGGCCGACATGGCGGCCGGGCGCCTGCCGCTGCGGGTGGAGGACGGGAGTTTCGCCCTCGCGGACCATCAGCGGTTCCTCGCCGACAACGCGGAGTCCATCGCGGCCTTCCGCGCCCGGCAGGGGGCCGCGTTCGCCGCAGAGCGCGACGCGTGGGAAGCCGCCGGTGAGTTCGCCCGCACCGACGACTCGGCCGCCGCCGTCCCGGCCCCCGCCGCCGTCACCGTGCCGCCCGGCGGCCGTACGGTCGACGCCGAATTCGCCGCCGCCGTCTGGCACATCGCCGTCCGCCCCGGCGACTGCGTCGCGGCCGGGCAGCACCTCCTGACCCTGGAGGCCATGAAGATGGAGTCCCCCGTCACCTCCCCCACCGGCGGCACCGTCGCCCAAGTCCTCGTCTCCCCCGGCGACCAAGTCACCCCCGGCACCCCCCTCCTGACTCTCTCCCCCTAACCCACCCCCTTCCGGCTCACGCCGCCTCAATCGCCGGCGGGGCTGATTTGTGCCGCCACCGCCGATCGGCAACCCACCCCACGGGCCCCCTCACGGGCACCCCAAAGGCCCAACCAGCCCGCCGGGCGCACGACGCCATAAGCAAAAATCAGCCCACCGGCTGAGCGGCAAGCACTCGCCCCGCATGCGGCCAGGCGTGTGCGACGCGCCAGAAGCAAAATCAGCCCGTCCGGCGATTGAGGACTAGCCCCAGCGGCAATGAGCGGCCCCCTGCCACCGCACTCGCACCCGCACATCAGACGGAGGAAGCCCATGGAGAGCGCTCAGGACCGCGTGCGGGCCGCGTATCGGCGGATCGCGGAGGTGGACCGCCCGGAGGTGTGGATCGCGCTGCGCGCGGAGGAGGAGGTGCGGACGGAGGCAGCGGAGGTGGACGAGAGAAGCGCGGCCGGAAAGGCGCTGCCGCTGGCGGGACGGCTGCTGGCGGTGAAGGGGAACATCGACGTGGCGGGCCTGGAGACGACGGCGGGCTGCCCGTCGTACACGTACGCGCCGAGGCAGGACGCCCCGGCGGTGCGGGCCCTGCGCGCGGCGGGCGCGATCGTGCTGGGCAGCACGAACATGGACCAGTTCGCGACGGGCCTGGTCGGCACGCGAAGCCCCTACGGCGCGGTGCGCAACGCCGTCACCCCGGAGCGGGTGAGCGGCGGCTCCAGCTCGGGCTCGGCCGTCGCGGTGGCACTCGGCCTCGTGGACGTGGCGCTCGGTACGGACACGGCCGGCTCCGGCCGCGTCCCGGCGGCGTTCAACGGCATCGTCGGGGTGAAGCCGACCCGCGGCCTGGTGTCGACGCGCGGCGTCGTACCGGCGTGCGCGAGCCTGGACTGCGTGTCCGTCTTCGCCAGGACACTGCCCGAGGCCCGCCGCACGATGGCGCTCCTCGCGAGCTGCGAGGCACCGCCGCGCCGCCCTGGACCGTGGCGCGTGGCGGTGGCGGCGCGAGCGCAACTCGGCGAGATGGACGCCGGATGGGCGGCGGCCTACGAGGCGGCGGCGGACCGGCTGGCCGCCGCCGGGGCCGAACTGCGGACACTGGACCTGACGCCGTTCACGCGGGCGGCGGCGCTGCTCTACGAGGGCGCTTTCGTCGCGGAACGCTGGTCAGCCGTGGGCGAGTTCATCGAGGCGCACCGGGACGCCCCCGACCTGGACCCGACCGTCGCAGCCGTCATCACGGCGGCCCGCGACCTGCCCGCGCACCGCCTCTTCACCGACCAGCGGCGGCTGGCCGCGCTGCGCACCGAGGCCATGGCGCGACTCGGCGACGCCGACGCCCTGTTGCTGCCGACCGCACCAGGGCACCCCACGCTCGCCGAGGTCGCCGCCGACCCGCTCGGCGCCAACGCGCGCCTCGGCCGCTTCACCAACTCGGCCAACCTGCTGGACCTTTGCGCGGTCGCGGTCCCGGCGGGCACCGTCGAGGGCCGGCCCTTCGGCGTGATGCTGCTCGGCCCCGCGCACACCGACGACCGGATCGCGGACGTCGCCGCCCTGCTGGAGCCGCCTCTCCGCGTCGCCGTGGTCGGCGCCCACCTCAGCGGCCAGCCCCTCAACCACCAACTCGTCGCGCTCGGAGGCCGGTTGACGGCCAAGACCACCACCGCCCCCGCGTACCGGCTCTACGCCCTGGACACCGAACCCGCCAAGCCAGGTCTGGTGCGGACCGAGAAGGGCGGCGCCGCCGTCGAGGCCGAGGTCTGGGAGCTGACCGCCGCCGGTCTCGGCGCGCTGACCGCCGCCCTGCCGCGCCCGATGGCCCTGGGCAGCGTCGAGTTGTCCGACGGCACCAGTTGCCCCGGCTTCCTGTGCGAGCCGTCGGCGCTCGACAGCGCCGAGGACATCACGGCCTACGGCGGCTGGCGCGCGTACCTCGCCGACCGGTCCGGGGCATGAACTTCGACGGCGGACGCGGAGAAGTCGCCCCACCCGTCCCCCGCCACCCAGCGGCACCCTCCGTACACTGTGCGGATTGTTCACCGACGGGGAGGACCACGGCCGTATGCGCCGCGTCACCGCAATCACCACCGCTCTGCTGACCGTCACGCTCACCGGGACGGCCCTGGCGGGCTGTTCGTCGTCGGACTCGTCCGACGAGAGCGCCAAACCGTCCGCGTCGGCCGGGACACCGTCGGCCACGCCGACGACCTCGCCGGTGCCGACGAAGACCGCCAACGGCAGGCTGGACTACACCGGGGACACCACCGGGACCGCCCTGTTCACCTCGGCGATCTCCTGCGAGGTCGTGGCGGGAAGGCTGGTCGGGGTGACCGCCCCCGACAGGACGGACGCGTCGGCGCCGAAGTCCCCGTCGTTCATCGCGACGACCGGCGGCGTCCAGAAGCTGGCGATGCTCCAGCCGACGGCCACCGACTCGTACTCCCAGCGGTCGTCCGGCAGTGTGACGGCCGCCAAGAGCGCCGGGACCTGGAAGGTGACGGTGAAGGACCTCGTCATCGCGGGCAACCACGGCGACGACAGGAAGTCGATCACCGTCAACGGCTCCCTGACCTGCACCAAGCTCACCGGTCAGTGAGTCGGTGCGCCGGTGCGCCGGTGCGCCGGTGCGCCGGTGCGCCGGTGCGCCGGTGCGGCCGTAATGCCGTGATGCCGTGATGCCGTGAGTCAACGCGCGGACAGCCCGTGCGGCCCGTCATCCTCCGGGACCGGGCCGCACAGGTGCACGCCGCAGGGGCGGCTCACCCCACCGAGGAGTACGCGACGACCCCGCGTCGCAGCCCGTCGACCGCCCGGCGGGCGTTGCGGCGGACCGGGCTGCCCTCCGGAGCGGCGTCGCTGATCTGGCCCAGGACGTCGATGAGCTGCTTGCACCAGCGGACGAAGTCACCGGCGGGCATGTCGGCGTCGGAGAGGACCGCGTCCAGGCCGTGGCCCGAGGCCCAGCGGTAGGCGGGCCAGGCGAAGCCGAGGTCGGGCTCGCGCTGGCCGACGCCCTCGGCCTGGTTGATGTGGTGGGACTCCTCCAGCGCGTCGAGACGGCCCCAGATACGGACCATCTCGCCGAGGGCTTCCTTCGCGTTGCCGGTCGGCAGCTTGGGCGCGACGGCGTCGTCGGCCTGCCGGGTCTCGTAGACCAGCGCCGAGGCGCAGGCCGCCAGTTCGGCCGGGCCGAGGCCGTCCCAGACGCCCTCGCGCAGGCATTCGCTGGCGAGCAGGTCCAACTCGCCGTAGAGCCGGGCGAGCCGCCGCCCCTCGGGAGTGACCTTCTCGGCCTGGAGATAGCCCAGTTCGGTGAGCAGCGCGCAGATCCGGTCGAAGGTGCGGGCGATGGTGTTGGTGCGGCCCTCGATGCGCCGCTCCAACTGCTGGGTGTCGCGCCGCAGCCGGTGGTAGCGCTCGGCCCAGCGGGCGTGGTCCTCGCGCTCCTCGCAGCCGTGGCAGGGGTGCGCGCGGATCGCGGTACGCAGCCGGGAGATCTCGGTGTCGTCGGCCGCGGCGGCCCGCTGCTTGCGGTGCCGTGAGGGTGCGGCCCAGCCCGCGGTGCCCGCCTTGGAGCGCATCGCGGAGGCGAGGTCGCGCCGGGACTGCGGGCTGCGCGGGTTGAAGGACTTGGGGATCCGCATCCGGTCCAGCGCCTCGACGGGAACGGGGAAGTCTATCTGCCCGAGCCGCTTGACCTGGCGCTCCGCGGTGAGCACCAATGGGCGCGGGCCGTCGGCGAATTCCTCGTTGCGATGCGGGTGGCCGTTGGAACGGCCCGCGGGGACACCGGGTTCCAGGACCAGCGCAAGCCCGGCGTACTTGCCCGCGGGGACGTGGATGATGTCGCCCGGCTTCAGCTTCTCCAACGCGTCGGAGGCCGCGGCGCGGCGCTGCATCGCGCCCTGCCTCGACAGTTCCGACTCGCGTTCCTTCAGCTCCCGCCGCAGCCGCATGTAGGCGTCGAAGTCGCCGAGGTGGCAGGTCATCGACTGCTTGTAGCCGTCGAGCCCTTCCTCGTTGCGCTGCACCTGCTTGGAGATGCCGACCACCGAGCGGTCGGCCTGGAACTGCGCGAAGGACGTCTCCAGCAGCTCGCGCGAGCGGTGCCGCCCGAACTGCCCCACGAGGTTGACCGCCATGTTGTACGACGGCTTGAAGGACGACCGCAGCGGATACGTACGGGTGCCCGCGAGTCCGGCGACCGCGCCCGGGTCGAAACCGCGCTGCCAGAGCACCACGGCGTGGCCCTCGACGTCGATGCCCCGGCGGCCCGCGCGGCCGGTGAGCTGGGTGTACTCGCCGGGGGTGATGTCGGCGTGGGTCTCGCCGTTCCACTTGACGAGCTTTTCCAGCACCACGGAGCGGGCGGGCATGTTGATGCCGAGCGCCAGCGTCTCGGTGGCGAAGACCGCCTTGACCAGGCCCTTGACGAAGAGCTCCTCGACGACCTCCTTGAAGGTCGGGAGCATGCCCGCGTGGTGGGCGGCGATGCCGCGCTCCAGGCCCTCGAGCCATTCGAAGTAGCCCAGGACGTGCAGATCCTCGTCGGGGATGGCGCGGGTGCGCTCCTCCACGATGGCGCGCACCTGGGCGCGCTTGTCCTCGGTGTTCAGCCGCAGGCCCGCGTAGAGGCACTGCTGGACGGCGGCCTCGCAGCCCGCGCGGCTGAAGATGAAGGTGATGGCGGGGAGCAGTCCTTCGTTGTCCAGCCGGTCGATGACCTCGGCGCGGCTGGGCGTCCACACCCGGCTGCGGGCGCGCCGCTCCCGCTCGCGGTCGGCCTCGCGGCCGCGCTTGGCCCGCGGGTGGTAGCTGCGCTGGTTCTCCATCCGCGCGAGCCGTTCCAGATCGGCGTTGACCTCGCGGCGGCCCTTGCCGTCGGTGGCGCCGGCCTTCTCCTCGAAGAGGTCGTACATCCGGCGGCCGGCCAGCACGTGCTGCCACAGCGGGACCGGGCGGTGCTCGGAGACGATGACCTCGGTGTCGCCGCGGACGGTGTCGAGCCAGTCGCCGAACTCCTCGGCGTTGGAGACGGTCGCGGAGAGCGACACGAGGGTGACGGACTGCGGGAGGTGGATGATCACCTCTTCCCAGACGGCGCCGCGGAAGCGGTCGGAGAGGTAGTGCACCTCGTCCATCACCACATAGCCGAGGCCGTCGAGGGCGGCGGAGCCGGCGTACAGCATGTTCCGCAGGACCTCGGTGGTCATGACGATCACCGGCGCGTCGCCGTTGACGCTGTTGTCACCGGTCAGCAGGCCGACCTTCTCGGCGCCGTAGCGCTTGGCGAGGTCGCTGTACTTCTGGTTGGACAGGGCCTTGATGGGCGTGGTGTAGAAGCACTTGCGGCCCTCGGCGAGGGCGAGGTGGACGGCGAACTCGCCGACGATGGTCTTGCCCGAGCCGGTCGGAGCGGCGACGAGGACGCCGCTGCCCGCCTCCAGCGCCTGGCACGCCTCGACCTGGAAGGGGTCGAGGCCGAACTCGTACATCTCACGGAACTGGGCGAGGGCCGTTGCGTTCTCCGCTGCGCGGCGACGGCTGGCGGCGAAGCGCTCGGCGGGCGACATCTCATCGAGCGCCATCTCATCTGCGGACTTCTCATCGGTCATCTTGGCTCCGAGCCTACCCGCCACCACTGACACGGCACGTGATCTTTATTGCCGCTATACCCGTCGAGCGGCCGGATCAGGCCCGCCGCGCCGCCCGGATCAGGCCCGCCGCGCCGCCCGGATCAGGCCCCCCATGGGGCACCGCGCACCCGCGCGGCAACCGGCTCAGACCAGCAGCCGTACGGCCTTCGGCACCGTCTCGGCGACCAGTGGCAGCGGCCCGATCCGCTCGCCGTCCGCGTAGCCGGTCACGCCCTGCGCCGGGTCGACGTCCAGCCGGACGCGGGCCGCGCGGTGCACGGTGACGACCGGGTGGCTCGGGTGGGTGCCCCGGTAGACGCGGGGAAAGACCCGCAGCAGGGTGGTGCGGCTGCACGGGCCGACCACGCACACGTCGAAGAGCCCGTCGTCCATCACCGCGTCCGCGCAGATCCGCATGCCGCCGCCGTACGACGAGCCGTTGCCGACGGCTATCAGCGTGGCCTCGATCTGCCGTTCCGGCGCGTCGTCGAAGGTCACCCGGTACGGGATCGGCCGCAGCGCCGCCAGCTCCGCGAGCATCGCCAGGTCGTAGCGGAAGCGGCCCACGGGCCAGCGCATACGGTTGCCGCGGTCGTTGACCCGCGAGTCGAAGCCGGAGGCGAGGACGGTGCCGAACCAGCGCTCCCCGGTCCTGCCCAGGTCCAGCGCCCGGCTGCGGCCGTCCCGCAGCGCCTCGGCGATGCCCGTACCGGCCGCGGCGGCGTCCCGGACCGGCAGGCCGTTGACCCGCGCGAAGTCGTTGCCGGTGCCGACGGCGACCACGCCGAGCGGCGTGTCGGTCCCGGCGACCGCCTGGAGGGCCAGCGAGACCATGCCGTCACCGCCGACCGCGACCAGCGCCCCCGTACCGCTGTCGACAGCCTGCCGGGCGCGGGCCAGCGCGTCGGCCGCGTCCTCGCCCACGACGGTACGGACGCCGTAACCGGCTTCGCGGAGCGCGTGGGCGGCGGGCTGGGCGGCGCGGGCGCCCCGGCCGCGTCCGGCGACGGGATTGACGAAGAGGGTGATCTCGCTGGTCACGCGCGGACCCTACCGGACGGCCGCCCCCCACCAGTAGCGGTGGGGGGCGGCGGTGTCAGGGGCCGGCCGGGCGGCCGTGCGCTCAGGTCGCGTCGTCGTAGCCGTCGTCGACGCGCTCGCCGGTCCGGTCCTCGTACGGCTCGGCGGCGATCTGCTCCGGGACGTGGTCCAGGGTGGACGCCTCGTCCGGGTCGAGGGCGTAGTCCGGGTTCGCTTCGAGTCGGCGCTTGCGGCGGCTGTCGTTGAAGAAGCAGATGCCCATGGCGACGAAGTACAGGAAGACGATCGGCGCGGCCAGCAGGCACATGGTGAGCGGGTCGCCGGTGGGCGTGGCGACCGCGGCGAAGACGGTGATGCCGATCACCATGCCGCGCCACCAGCCGAGCATGCGACGGCCGCTGACCATGCCGGTGAAGTTGAGCAGCACCAGCACCAGGGGCAGTTCGAAGGCGAGACCGAAGACGATCACCATGCGGACGACGAGGTCGAGGAAGTCGTCCAGGGCCAGCAGGTTGGTGGTGTCGTCCGGCACGAAGCCGATCATGATCCTGGCGGTCTGCGGCAGGATCGCGTAGGCCAGCCAGGCACCGGCGAAGAAGAGCGGGACGCCCGCGCCGACGAAGCCGAGGGTGTACCGCTTCTCGCTGCGGTGCAGACCGGGCGCGAGGAACGCCCAGAGCTGGTAGAGCCAGACCGGCGAGGCGCAGAGGATGCCCGCCATCAGCGAGACCTTCAGCGCGATGGAGAAACCGCCGAGCAGACCGTTGACGGTCATCTGGGCGCAGGGCTGGCCGTTCTTCTGGTGCGTCGCACCGTCCACACAGCCGACCGACTTGAGGATCGGGTGCTGGAAGAAGTGAATGATGTCCTTGTAGACGAACGCAGCCACGATCGTGACGGCCAGGATCGCCAGGACGGACTTGGCCAGCCTGTTGCGCAGCTCACGCAGGTGGTCCGCGAGGGGCATCCGCCCCTCGGGGTCCTTCTCCTGCTTGCGGGCAGTCTTGAGCACCCACGTCCTCGTCTCGTGCGGCAGCCGCCCGGCTCGCGGTCGGCTTCGTCCTTCAGCAGAGGGTCAGGTCAGGCCCGGGGCGTGCGGTCCGCCGGCTCGGAGACCGGACGGGCGCTCGTGGTGTCGCCGGGCGCGGCCTGGATGGTGCGGGGTGCGGCCTGCTCCTGGGGAGCCGGGGCGGCGGTGGACTCCGCGGTGCCGGAGTCGTCGTTCTTCATCGCCTTGGCCTCGCTCTTGAGGATGCGCGCCGACTTGCCGAGCGACCGGGCCATGTCGGGCAGCTTCTTCGCGCCGAAGAGCAGGACGACGACGAGAAGGATCAGGACGATCTCTAGGGGCTTGAGATTGCCGAGCATAAAATGTCTACCTTCTCACCGGTGGGCGGCGTGTTCCGTGACTGCGAGGGCGTGGCGCTCGCGCGTCCGCTTCCGCAGGTGCACGACGATTCGGGCAGGTGCCCGGCCGCCGCGCTGGCTGTGATCGTATCGTGCACCGGTGAACACCGGGGAATGCCCCGGAATCCGCCGGATTGCGACCCTCGCCGCGCTCGTGAGTACGGGCCGCCCGGTCAGCGTACCCCGCGTTCGCGGCCTCGCGGCAGGCTCAGCTTCTGGAGATCTGCCCGGCACGCTCGCTCAACGGGCGGGCGGCGCGCTGCAGACGGTCGCCCGCGGCGGCCAGCGCGTCGGTGGCCGCGGCCACCTGCCGGGCCAGTTCCTGGACGGCGGCGAAGACCCGGACCGCCAGCACCCCGAGCACCAGGAGTCCCGCGGTCGCCAGGCCGACGCAGAGATAGAGCCACCACATGGGCCGCGAGCCTACCGGTTCCGTTTCCGCGCCGACGCCACCCGTACCTGCCTGTTCCGTACCGGCCTGTTCCGTACCGGCCTGTTCCGTACCGCCCCCCCTGCGCACCGGCCCTGTCCGCGACCGCCCGACGTGAACACCCGTCAGGGGGCGTGGAGCCGCATCGTGCGGACCCCGCCGACCGTGAGCAGTTCGACGATCCGCTCCCCCGCCGGTTTGCGGACGGCGGTGTCGCATTCAGGGCAGGTGAAGGAGTAGAAGGTCGTACGCGCCGAGCCGCCGATCGCCAGCAGCAGCGCTCCCGCGGACAGTTCGAAGCTGGTGCGGCAGTGCGGGCAGCCCGCGCGGAAGAGCACGGGCATGGTCATGGGCGCGCAGCCGGACGCCGTGGCCGTCATCGTGATGTCCTCTCACTCCCCGTAGGCGGCGAGCGCCAGCACGGCGGCGTCGCGCGCGTCCCCCGCCAGTTCGGGGGGCGACACGATCCGGCCGTCCTTGCCGAGCCGCAGCGCGAGCCGCCGCAGCGACCCGGGGTCGGGGGTGCGCAAGGTGATGCGCAGGCCGCCGTCGGGCTGCTCCTCGGCACTGTCGTGCGGATAGTATTCCGCGACCCAGCGCCCGCCGGGGCCCACTTCGATCACTACCTCGGGGTCGTCGCCCGCGGGCTGGACCAGGCCCTGCGACAGGTCGCGCGGCTGGAGCCGCGGCGGGTCGGACGGCTCGTCCAGCAGCCGGATCTCCTCGACCCGGTCCAGCCGGAAGGTGCGCCGGTCCTCCGAGAGGCGGCACCAGCCCTCGAAGTAGGTGTGGCCGACGGCGAACAGCCGGATCGGGTCGACCTCGCGCTCGGTCAGCGCGTCCCTGGCGGGCGAGTAGTAGCGCATCCACAGCCGCCGCCGCTCGGTGATCGCCCGGTCCACGGTGGCGAACACGCTGCCCTCGGACTCGAAGGTCACCGAGAGCTGCGCGCTGGCCCCGGCCGCCTCGCCCGCGGCGGCCTCCAGCTTCGCCCCGGCACGCAGCAGCGCCTGCCGGTCGCTGTCCCGCAGGCCCGGCAGATTGGCCACCGCGCGGGCGGCCACCAGCAGCGCGGTGGCCTCGTCCGCGGCCAGCCGCAGCGGCTGCGCCACGTCGTCCGCGGTGCCGGGGTTGTGCCACCAGATCCGCTCGCCGTCGGTGTCGATGTCCAACAGGTCGCCGCCGCGGAAGCTGGTGCCGCACAGCGGCAGCACATTGAGGTCGCCGATCAGCTCGGCCTCGGTCACCCCGAAGGCCCGTGCCACCTCGCTGACCCGTGCTCCGGGCCGCTCCCGCAGATACGTCACCAGGGACAGCATCCTGCGCGTCTGGTCGATCGCGTTGCTCACGCCGCCGTCCCCCGCCTGTTCTTCGCTTCGGTGCCCGCCCGGCGCAAGGCCGCGGCCGTCGTCCTGGTCCGCCGCCCTGCGGCCCCGCGTGCGTCGCTCACGTCGGCCACGTCAGCCCTTCGCCACGGCGCGCAGCCGGTCCAGTACGTCCGTGCGCAGCTCCTCGGGCGCCAGGACGAGTACGTCGGGGCCGAACTCGGCCAGCCAGGCGTCGAGTCCGTGCCCGTACGGGATCTCCAGCTCGTCCCAGTCGGCGTCCACCGGGGTGGTCGTCACGGCGCGGGAGCGCAGCGGGTAGCCGCTGTCGCGGCGCAGCCGGATGCGGGCGGTGGCGGTGGCGCCCTCGCCCGCCCAGCGGGCCACCGCCTCGCGGACGTCGACGTGCGCGGGCACCTCGGTGGTGAAGGCGCCGCGGGCGCGGACCTTGCCGCTGATCCGGGAGAGCCGGAAGACGCGGACGGCGCCGCGGTCGCGGTCCCAGCCCGCCACGTACCAGTGGCCGCGCCAGCACTCCAGCGCCCACGGCTCGATCTGCCGCGGCTCCGGCCGCGCGGCGTTGGCCTTGCGGTACTCGAAGGAGACGGCGCGCCGCTCGCGGGTGGCGAGCATCAGGGCCTCGAAGGCGGGTTCCGGCGTGGGGATGCGCGGTTCGAGGGCGCTGTGGGTGTCCTCGTACGGGACGCCCGCCGCGCGCAGCTTCTGGAGCGCGCCGCTGGCGGCCTCGGCGAATCTGGCCTGCTGCCAGACCTTGGCGGCCAGCGCGAGCGCGGCGGCCTCCTCGGGGTCGAGGGCGATGTCGGGCAGCCGGTTGCGGTCGCGCCGCGCCAGGTAGCCGAACTCGCCGTCGATGCTCTCCACCGTGTCGATGACCAGACCCAGCTCGCGCAGGTCGTCCTTGTCCCGTTCGAACATCCGGTTGAAGGAGTCGTCGGAGGTGACCTCGTGGTACGCCTCGATGGAGCTGCGCAGCTCGCGTTTGCTGACCGGCCGCCGGGTGTTCATCAGGCACAGTGCGAGATTCATCAACCGCTCAGCCTTGGCAATCGCCATCCCGCACCCTTCGTTCGGCTCTCGTCGCCGACCGTACCGCTCCGAGGTCCCGCGACAAAAGCCGAGGAGCCCCGGCCTGGCAGGCCGGGGCTCCTGTGACGGCTGTGCGGACGGGCCCGATCAGACGGCGACGAGGTCGCAGACGAAGATCAGGGTCTCGCCGGGCTTGATCGCGGCGCCGGCGCCGCGGTCGCCGTAGGCGAGGTGCGCGGGGATGATGAGCTGGCGGCGACCGCCGACCTTCATGCCCTGCACGCCCTGGTCCCAGCCGGCGATGACCTGTCCGACGCCGAGCTTGAACTGGAGCGCGGAGCCGCGGTTCCAGCTCGCGTCGAACTCCTCGCCGGAGGAGAAGGCCACGCCGACGTAGTGGACGGAGACCGTGTCCCCGGCCTTGGCGACCGGGCCGTCGCCCTCCCAGATGTCCTTGATCTCCAGGTCGGCCGGCGGCTCGCCGCCCGGGAAGTCGATCTCGGGCTTCTCGATGCTCACTTCAATGCTCCTTGTGCGTTGCGGGCAACCTGGACAGTCTTACAGAATCGCCAGGATGTCCAAGGAGAAGACCAGGGTGGCGTTGGCCGGGATGTTGCTGCCGCTGGGCGGCGTGGCACCGTAGGCCAGGTCTCCGGGGGTCACCAGCATGACGCGGCTGCCCGCCTTCTTGCCGACCAGGCCCTCCTGCCAGCCCTTGATGAGCTGCGCGAGCGGGAAGGCGGCGAGCTGACCGGCGGTGTAGCTGGCGTCGAACTCCTTGCCGCCGTCCCACAGCACGCCCTTGTACTGGAGCAGCAGCGTGTCGGTGGCCTTCACCGCGGCGCCGTCGCCCTCCAGGATGTACTCGGAGACCAGCTTGGTCGGCGCCTTGACCTTGGGCACCGTGATGCTGGGCGCCTTGCCGTCGGTGTTGGTGCCGACCTTCGGCAGATTCGCGTCGTTCTGCGGGACGGCCTTGCCCTTGGCGGAGCTCTTGGCGTTGTAGGTCGCCAGCACGTCGATCACGAAGACCAGCGTGTCGGTGCCCTTGATGCCCGCCTGGGAGTTGCCCGAGGTGCCGTAGCCCAGGGCCGGCGGGATCGCCATCTCGACGCGGCTGTTGACCTTCTGGCCGACCAGGCCCTTGTCCCAGCCGGGGATGACCTTCCCCTGGCCGATGACGTTGGTGTACGGCGCGCGGCCGTAGGAGGTGTCGAAGACCTTGGCGGTGTCCCAGATCTGGCCGAGGTAGTTGGTCGTGACGTAGTCGCCCGCGACGATGGCGGCGCCGTCGCCCTGGATGACGGTCTTGACGGCCAGGTCGGTGGACGGGGTGCCGGTGCCCTTGGCGACGGTGGGCTTCTCGCCGAACTTGGTGCCGCCGGTGATGTCCGGTACGGGGCCCGCCACGATCTTCGTGCTGGGCGTGGCGGACGCGGACGGCGAGCCCGAGGTCGAGGGGGATTCGGATGCCGCCGGGTCGCTCTTGCTCTTGCTGTCGTCGCTGCCACAACCGGCGGCGGTGAGCATGAGCGCGGGCACGGCGAGCAGTACGGAGCGTCGGCGCACGGATGTCCTCGGTTCGGATCGGGTTCGGGAACGGCGGCTGGATGCCGTCCCACACCCTACGGCGTGCCACAGGCCCCGTACGAGTTCTGCACGGGGCCTGTGTGCCGTCTGTGACGCCGGGTCATGGCGTGCGCCGGTACGTCTAACCGACAGGTCGTACCGGGATGTCACGCCGCCGGTAGGACATATCGGCTCGCGTACCGGCCTACATACCTGCGATGAGCTTCTCCACCCGGTCGTCGACCGACCGGAAGGGGTCCTTGCACAGCACGGTGCGCTGCGCCTGGTCGTTGAGCTTCAGGTGCACCCAGTCGACGGTGAAGTCGCGGCGCTGTTCCTGCGCGCGGCGGATGAAGTCGCCGCGCAGCCGCGCCCTGGTGGTCTGCGGGGGCACCGACTTGGCCTCGAAGATCTTCAGGTCGGTGCAGATCCGCTTGGCCTGGCCCTTGCGTTCCAGCAGGTAGTACAGGCCGCGGCGGCGGTGGATGTCGTGGTAGGCGAGGTCGATCTGGGCGACCCGGGGGTGGGACATCGTGATGTTGTCCCGGTTCCGGTAGCGCTCGATGAGCTGGTACTTCATCACCCAGTCGATCTCGGTGCCGATCCGGGCGAGGTCGCCGCTGCCGATGGAGTCCAGGGTGCGGCCCCACAGCTCCAGGACCTGCTCGATGACACCGCTGCGGATGCCGCGGCGCTCGCAGAACTCGACGGCCTTGGAGTAGTACTCCTGCTGGATGTCCAGGGCGGACGCCTCGCGGCCCGAGGCGAGCCGGACCTTGCGGCGGCCGGTGATGTCGTGGCTGACCTCGCGGATGGCCCGGATCGGGTTCTCCAGGGTCAGGTCGCGCATCACGGTGCCCGCCTCGATCATCCGCAGGACGAGGTCGGTGGCGCCGACCTTGAGCAGCATCGTGGTCTCGGACATGTTGGAGTCGCCGACGATGACGTGCAGGCGCCGGTAGCGCTCGGCGTCGGCGTGCGGCTCGTCGCGGGTGTTGATGATCGGACGGGAGCGGGTGGTGGCGGAGCTGACACCCTCCCAGATGTGCTCGGCCCGCTGGCTCACGCAGAAAACGGCGCCGCGCGGGGTCTGGAGTACCTTCCCCGCGCCGCACAGAAGCTGCCGGGTGACGAGGAACGGAATGAGGATGTCGGCGAGCCGGGAGAATTCCCCGTGCCTGGCGACCAGGTAATTCTCGTGACATCCGTAGGAGTTGCCGGCCGAGTCGGTGTTGTTCTTGAAGAGGTACACATCGCCTGCGATGCCCTCTTCGTGAAGGCGCCGTTCGGCGTCCACGAGAAGGCCCTCAAGGATGCGTTCGCCGGCCTTGTCGTGCGTGACGAGTTCGGTGACGTTGTCGCACTCGGGAGTGGCGTACTCCGGGTGCGAACCGACGTCGAGATAGAGGCGGGCACCGTTGCGGAGGAAAACATTGCTGCTCCGGCCCCATGACACGACACGGCGGAAGAGGTACCGCGCCACCTCGTCAGGGGACAGACGCCGCTGTCCCCTGAACGTGCATGTGACGCCGTACTCGTTCTCCAGCCCGAAAATGCGGCGGTCCATGTCTGAACATTACGCCTGATGCGTGGTGCTGAAACGAGGTTCGACCGCTCCGTTTCGATCTTTTTCGGAGGGGCTCCGGAGGTTTGGCGGCGTCAGGATTCGGCCGGTGCACAGCAGGACGAGCATCGCGACCGCGCCGCCCGCGCCCGCGACCCCGAATCCGGCGGCCGTTCCGCCGTGTTGGGCGGCGACTCCGGCGGCGGCCGTGCCGAGCGCCGCGCCGACCCCGGCGGAGGTCACCACCCAGGAGAACGCCTCGGTGACGGTGCCGGCCGGGGCGTGTCGGTCGACCACGAGGAAGCCGCAGGCCAGCGCCGGTGCGAGGAAGAGTCCGGCGAGCGCGGCCAGCGGCAGCATCCAGGGCAGGCCCGGCACCAGCGCCAGCGGCGGGTAGCAGAGGGCGAGGCCGACCGAGAGCAGCCGCAGGCGGCGCTCGGGCACGCCGGACCAGACGCGGGCGCCGTAGGTGAGGCCGCCGACGAGGGCGCCCGCGCCGTTGGCGGCCAGAACGTACGCGGCGACCGGGCCGCCGCCGTGCGCGTCGCCGTAGGCCACGGCGGCCAGCGAGACGGCGCCGAGGGCGATGCCGACGAAGAAGAAGGCGCCGAGCAGGACGGCGAGGCCCGGTGAGCGCAGCGCGCCGAGCCAGTGGGCCTCGTGCGGGACGGCCCGCCACTGCCGGGAGGGCCGGGAGGTCACCACGACGAGGGTGCCCGCGACGCCGAGTGCGCCGGTGACGATCAGGGCGACGGCCTGCGAGGCGGCCGAGACGATGACGGTCACCAGCAGCGGCCCGAGGGTGAACAGCACCTCCTGCGCGGCGGCGTCCAGCGCGTACGCCTTCTGCACCCGCTCCTCGTCGCCCAGCACGGAGGCCCACAGGGCCCGCAGGCCGCCCTCCAGCGGCGGTGTGGCGACCCCGGCCAGGACGACGGCGGCGACGGCCAGCGGCAGCGGGTCGGGGCCGACGGCCGCGAGCAGTCCGAAGCCCGCCGCGGCCAGCAGCGCGGCGGCGGTCATCACCCGCGGCTGGCCGCGCCGGTCGACGGCCCGGCCGAGCAGCGGCTGCCCGATGGCGACGGCGGCGCCGTAGATCGCGGACAGGGTGCCCGCGAGGCCGTATCCGGCGCCCTCGGAGCGCGCGAAGAGCACGATGGCGAGCGCCGCCATGGCGTTGGGCAGCCGTCCGAGGAGGGTCCCGCCGAGCAGCCGTGCGGCGTGCCGTGTACGCAGCAGGTCCCCGTATCCCGCGGTCCGCCCAGCCATCCCGGCCCCTCTCCCCCGGCGGTCCCCGGTGCCTCGCCGCCGTGACCGGCGGGTCACGGGCCGCGACCCGCACCGCGACCCGAAGGCCGCGACCGCTCACGTGTTACGTATAACGTCTACGGTCATACGTACCATGTCGGCAGTCGGCGGGTCCACCCGCAGGAGCGAACGGGAAGGGTGCGGAAGGTTGACGGGGAGTACGCGGCCGACCTCTCGTGACGTCGCGCGGGCGGCCGGAGTGTCGCAGGCGACGGTCTCGCTCGTGCTCGGCGGGAAGTGGCACGGCCGGGTGTCGGAGCGGACGGCGCACGCCGTGCGGGACGCGGCGGGGCGGCTCGGCTACCGGCCGAATCTCGCCGCCCGCAATCTGCGGCTCGGCCGCACCCGGACGGCCCTGATGGTGGTGCCCGCGCTCACCAACGAGTACTTCGCCCGCGTCTACACGGGGGCGGCGCTGGTCGCCGCCGAGCACGGCTTCGGCGTGGTGCTCTACCCGTCACCCGACGGCGTCGGACCGGCCCGCGACCCCTTCGGCTCCGCCCGGGCGGCCATCGACGGGGTCATCGCCTCCTCGATGGCCGCGGACGCCCTGACCGGCATCGGCGGCGGTGAACTGCCGCTGGTGATGCTGGACAGCGGTCCGGCGGCGCCGGGCGGTCCCCCCACGGTCGACCTGGCGGTCGGCGACGGATTCCGGCAGGTGGTGCGCCACCTCGTCGCGCTCGGGCACCGGCGGATCGCCCATGTCGCGGCCGACATCGACAGTTGGACGTTCCACGAGCGCACGCGGACGGTCGCGGCCGAGCTGGCCGCGGTTCCCGGAGCGGAACTCACCTCCGAGCGCTGCTCCCTGGACGTGGACGCCGGTCGCTCCGCCGCCCTGCGCGCTCTGCGCGGGCCGGGCCCCCGGCCCACCGCCCTGCTGTGCGACGACGACATCCTGGCCGCGGGGGCGTGCAAGGCCGCCAGGAGCCTGGGGCTCCGGGTGCCCGCGGACCTGTCCGTCACCGGCTTCGACGATCTGGCGTTGGCCACCGCGCTCGATCCCGAGCTGACCAGCGTGCGGCTGCCCGCCGAGGCGGTCGGGGACCGCGGTATGACCGCGCTGCTCACCCTTCTCGACGGGGGCTCCGTCGGGCCGGTGGAACTCCCCGTCGAACTCGTCGTCCGCGGCTCCTCGGCCCCGCCGCCGGCCTGATCCCTCGCCAGGTCACCGCCCGCCCCCCGCGGGGGGGCGGGCCGCGCCCGTGCGGGGCGCTACTCCTCCTCGTCCGAAGGGTCGTCCGTGGTGGCCGTCGAGGCGGACTCGGTCTCCAGCAGGCGGGAGAGCTGGCGGCCGAGGATGCGCTTGAACTTGCGCTGCTGGGGGCGGGTGCGGTCGAGGACGGCGACCTCCAACTGCTCGGCGGTGAGCTGGCGGTCGCTGCCGTTGTTGTCGCGGCCGAGGGATTCGACGGCCAGCGCCAGCGCCTCGGCGAGCGTCATGCCGTCGCGGTGCCGCTGGTCGAGGTAGCTGCCGATCTGGTCGGAGTTGCCGCCGACCGCGACCGCGCCGTGCTCGTCGACGATCGACCCGTCGTGCGGCAGCCGGTAGATCTGGTCGTCCTCGGGGGCCGAGCCGACCTCCGCGACGATCAGCTCGACCTCGTAGGGCTTCTCCCCCACGCTGGAGAAGATGGTGCCCAGGGTCTGCGCGTAGACGTTGGCCAGCCCACGGGCCGTCACGTCCTCGCGGTCGTAGGTGTATCCGCGCAGATCGGCGTAGCGCACGCCGCCGATCCGCAGATTCTCGAACTCGTTGTACTTCCCGACCGCCGCGAAGGCGATCCGGTCGTAGATCTCGCTGACCTTGTGGAGTGCGCGGGACGGGTTCTCGGCGACGAAAACGATGCCGTCGGTGTACTGGAGCACGACGACGCTGCGGCCACGCGCGATGCCCTTGCGGGCGTACTCGGCGCGGTCGGCCATGGCCTGCTGAGGTGAAACGTAAAAGGGCGTGGACACCGGCTAACCGTGCCTTTCTGCTGTCGGCTCTGAGGGATGCGTCGCTTGACCGGTTCTCAACTGACCGGCTCTCAGAGCACTTCGGCCCGCGGGCCGTCGGGGTGCTCCAGACGTCCGTCCAGCACGGCGCGGGCGATCTCGGAGACCTCGGCCTCGCTGAGCCTGCGGAAGCCCTCTTCGGTGATCACCGCGACGATCGGGTAGATCCGCCGGGTGATGTCGGGGCCGCCGGTGGCCGAGTCGTCGTCCGCGGCGTCGTAGAGCGCCTGGATGACGGCGGTGGCCAACTGACGCTCGGTGAGGTCGCTGCGGTAGAGCTTCTTCAGCGAGCTGCGGGCGTAGACCGATCCGGAGCCGGTCGCGGTGAAGCCCACGTCCTCGCTGCGGCCGCCGGTCACGTCGTACGAGAAGATGCGGCCCTTCTCGCGCTCGGTGTCGTATCCGGCGAAGAGCGGGACGACGGCCAGCCCTTGGAGCGCCATGCCGAGATTGCCGCGGATCATGGTGGACAGCCGGTTGGCCTTGCCCTCCAGGGACAGCGTCGCCCCTTCGATCTTCTCGTAGTGCTCCAGCTCCAGTTGGAAGAGCTTGACCATCTCCACCGCGAGGCCCGCGGTGCCCGCGATGCCGACCGCCGAGAACTCGTCGGCGGGAAAGACCTTCTCGATGTCGCGCTGGGCGATGACATTGCCCATCGTGGCCCGCCGGTCACCGGCGAGGATGACCCCGCCGCTGAAGGTGGCGGCCACGATGGTGGTGCCGTGCGGGAGTTCGACGGCGCCCTTGACCGGCGGGAGCGACCGGTTGCCCGGCAGCAGCTCCGGCGAGTGGTCGCCCAGGAAGTCCAGGAAGGAGGAGGATCCCGGCGTCAGGAACGCCGCCGGGAGCCGTCCGGTGCCATACGTGCCGGCTGCCACCTACTCGCCGCCCTTCTGCACGAAGGAACGCACGAAGTCCTCGGCGTTCTCCTCGAGTACGTCGTCGATCTCGTCCAGCACCGAGTCCACGTCGTCGGAGAGCTTCTCCTGGCGCTCCTTGAGGTCGTCGGCCGCCTGGGCGTCCTGCTGGACCTCCTCGACCTCCTCCGTGGAACGCGTCGCCTTCTGCTGTCCGCCGTCGGTGTCCTTGGTAGCCATGTCCCTCACCCCGCTATTCCGTGCGCTCGGTTGACTGCCTACAAGATCAGACCCTACAAGCAGGGCCCGACATCAGCGCTCGATTACGTCAACGTACGAGTGCCACTGGGTTGTTTCCCGGTTCTGGACCGTTTCAGCCGCGGATCAGCCGCCGGAAAGGATCCGTACCAGGTCCTCCGCCGTGCGACAGCGGTCCAGCAGCTCCTTCACGTGCTTGCGGGTGCCCCGCAGCGGCTCCAGCGTGGGAACCCGCTGGAGCGAGTCCCGGCCGGGCAGATCGAAGATCACCGAGTCCCAGGAGGCGGCGGCGACGTCGTCCGCGTACTGTTCGAGACAGCGCCCGCGGAAGTACGCCCTGGTGTCCTCGGGCGGCTTGGTGGCGGCCCTGACGACATCGGGCTCGTCCAGCAGCCGCCGCATGCGGCCGCGCTCCACCAGCCGGTTGTAGAGGCCCTTGTCGGGGCGTACGTCGGCGTACTGGAGGTCGACCAGGTGCAGCCTGGCGGCGTCCCAGCCCAGGTTGTCGCGGCGCCGGTAGCCCTCCAGCAGCTCGCGCTTGGCGATCCAGTCCAGCTCGCCCGACAGGCTCATCGGGTCGTTCTCCAGCCGGTTGAGCACGTCCTCCCAGCGGGCCAGCACATCGCGGGTCTGCGGGTCCGCGTCGACGCCGTAGCGCTCCTCGACGTATTTGCGGGCCAGCTCGAAATACTCCATCTGGAGCTGTACCGCGGTCAGCGTCCGGCCGTTACGCAGTGTGACGAGCTGTCGCAGTGCGGGGTCGTGGGAGACCTCGTGCAGGGTGCGGACCGGTTGGTCGACGGCCAGGTCCACCTTGATGAAGGAGTCCTCGATCATGGAGAGCACCAGCGCGGTGGTGCCCAGCTTGAGGTAGGTCGAGATCTCGGAGAGGTTCGCGTCGCCGATGATCACATGGAGCCTGCGGTACTTCTCGGCGTCGGAGTGCGGTTCGTCGCGGGTGTTGATGATCGGGCGCTTGAGGGTGGTCTCCAGGCCCACCTCGACCTCGAAGTAGTCGGCGCGCTGGCTGATCTGGAAGCCGTCCTCACGGCCGTCCTGGCCGATGCCGACCCGGCCCGCGCCGGTCACGACCTGGCGGGAGACGAAGAAGGGCGTCAGGTGCCGCACGATGTCCGAGAACGGGGTCTCCCGCTTCATCAGGTAGTTCTCGTGCGTGCCGTAGGACGCGCCCTTGTTGTCGGTGTTGTTCTTGTAGAGGTGGATCGGCTGCGCGCCGGGGAGCTGCGCCGCCCGCAGCGCCGCCTCGGCCATGATGCGCTCGCCCGCCTTGTCCCACAGCACCGCGTCCCGCGGATTGGTGATCTCGGGCGAGGAGTACTCGGGGTGCGCGTGGTCGACGTACAGCCGCGCGCCATTGGTGAGGATCACATTGGCCAGGCCGATGTCCTCGTCGGTGAGCTGCGTGGAGTCGGCCGAGTCCCGGGCGAGGTCGAAGCCCCGGGCGTCCCGCAGCGGGTTCTCCTCCTCGAAATCCCAGCGGGCCCGCCTGGCCCGGTGCATCGCCGCCGCGTAGGCGTTGACGATCTGGGACGAGGTGAGCATGGCATTGGCGTTGGGGTGGCCGGGGACCGAGATGCCGTACTCCGTCTCGATGCCCATTACTCGCCGTACGGTCATGCGGCCCTCCTTGCCCGGCTCCGGCCCGTGCTGAGCCGGAAACACACCGGCTGCGGGTACCCGCTGTGGGGACCCGCAGCCGGAGGGTAGTGCTTACAGATACTGTCCCGTGTTCGCCACGGTGTCGATGGAGCGTCCGGTGTCCGCGCCCTGCTTTCCGGTCACCAGGGTGCGGATGAAGACGATCCGCTCGCCCTTCTTGCCGGAGATACGGGCCCAGTCGTCGGGGTTGGTGGTATTGGGCAGGTCCTCGTTCTCCTTGAACTCGTCCACACAGGCGGCGAGCAGGTGGGAGACGCGCAGGCCGCGCTGGTCGTGGTCGAGGAAGTCCTTGATCGCCATCTTCTTGGCCCGGTCGACGATGTTCTGGATCATCGCTCCGGAGTTGAAGTCCTTGAAGTAGAGGACTTCCTTGTCCCCGTTGGCGTAGGTGACCTCCAGGAAGCGGTTCTCCTCCGTCTCGGAGTACATCCGCTCGACCACCGACTGGATCATGGCGTCCACGGTGCCCGCCTTGGATCCGCCGTGCTCCGAAAGGTCCTCGGTGTGCAGCGGCAGGGTGTCGACCAGGTACTTCGAGAAGATGTCCTTGGCCGCTTCGGCGTCGGGACGCTCGATCTTGATCTTCACGTCCAGGCGGCCGGGCCGCAGGATCGCGGGGTCGATCATGTCCTCACGGTTGGACGCGCCGATGACGATGACGTTCTCCAGGCCCTCCACACCGTCGATCTCGGCGAGGAGCTGCGGGACGATGGTGTTCTCCACGTCCGAGCTGACACCGGATCCGCGGGTGCGGAAGAGGGATTCCATCTCGTCGAAGAAGACGATGACGGGGGTGCCCTCGCTCGCCTTCTCCCGCGCACGCTGGAAGACCAGGCGGATCTGCCGCTCGGTCTCGCCGACGTACTTGTTCAGCAGCTCGGGACCCTTGATGTTGAGGAAGTAGCTCTTGCCCTGCGGCTGCCCGGTGACCTCGGCGACCTTCTTCGCCAGCGAGTTGGCGACCGCCTTCGCGATGAGGGTCTTTCCGCAGCCGGGAGGGCCGTAGAGCAGCACGCCCTTGGGCGGGCGCAGTTCGTACTCCTTGAAGAGTTCGGCGTGCAGATAGGGCAGCTCCACCGCGTCGCGGATCTGCTCGATCTGGCCGCCGAGTCCGCCGATCTGGCGGTAGTCGATGTCGGGCACCTCTTCGAGGACGAGCTCTTCGACCTCGCTCTTGGGGACCCGTTCGTAGACATAGCCGGAGCGCGGTTCCAGCAGCAGGGCGTCGCCGGTCCGCAGGGCGCCGTCGAGGAGAGGTTCGGCGAGCCGTACCACCCGCTCCTCGTCGGTGTGTCCGATCACCAGGGCGCGCTCGCCGTCCTCCAGGACCTCCTTGAGGGTGACGATGTCGCCGACGCGCTCGAACTCCATCGCCTCGACCACATTGAGCGCTTCGTTGAGCATCAGCTCCTGTCCGCGCCTGAGGTCTTCGAGGTCTACGGCCGGGCTGACGTTCACCCGGAGCTTGCGCCCGCCGGTGAAGATGTCGGCCGTGCCGTCGTCATTGGCCTGAAGGAATACGCCGAAGCCGGCAGGTGGCTGCGCGAGCCGGTCGACTTCCTCCTTGAGGGCCACGATCTGGTCGCGGGCCTCCCGGAGGGTGTTCGCCAGCCGTTCGTTCTGCGCGGACACACCTGCCAGGTTGGTCTGCAGCTCGACGATCCGCTCCTCGAGAATCCTCGTGTGCCGCGGAGAATCGGCGAGCTTGCGTCGCAGGACGGCGATCTCCTGCTCAAGAAAGGCGACCTGGCTCATGGGGTCTTCCGAACCACGAGCGGGTCGGCCGCCACGGTTGTAGTCGTCGTCGTGGGCCGCCACGGTCCTCACCTCCTCCAAGGGGAGCTGGACGTTTCCAGACCCTACCTGGGCCGGTAGGGGTGTAAACCCCTAGATCAAAAAGACGATCGCGGTGTGTCCGATCTTCACCCTTGCGTACGTCCCTCCGCCAGTGAGATACCCACCGAGACCCGCCGATCACCATCGGAAAGCCGCCGGTTGTATCGTCGATCCGGTCAACACCCTGCGAAGGCTGTTGCTTCCTGATGGTGTTGCTGATGAGTTTCCGATGCTTCCTGAACGACGAACGGCAGGCGAGGGTTTCCGTGGGCAACGAGACGGCCGAAGCACTCGAGGTCTGGATCGACCAGGACCTCTGCACCGGTGACGGGATCTGCGTGCAGTACGCGCCCGAGATTTTCGAGCTGGACATCGACGGGCTGGCCTATGTGAAGGGTCCGGCTCCGGAGGGTGAGGAAGCCGAGCTGCTCCAGACACCTGGTGCCACCGTACCCGTACCGCTGCCGCTGTTGCGGGATGTGGTGGACTCGGCCAAGGAGTGCCCGGGCGACTGCATTCACGTGCGGCGCGCGGCGGACCGGGTCGAGGTGTACGGCCCGGACGCCGACTGAGCCGGACGGGCGGCCGGGGGCGGGCTCCGGGCCCGTGCGGCCGGACGGCCGCCCGCGGTCAGATGCTGTTGTTCGCCGGGCCGGGCAGCGCCACGTAGCGGCCGTCGCGCCACTCCCAGGAGTAGTCCCGCTTCAGGTCGGGGCAGCAGCGCGGCGTGGTGTCGCTCGAATAGCCGAGCACGGTGGCCCGTACGGTGCGGCCCTGGAGCCGGAAACCGGTGACGGACCGCTTGTCGGCGGGCCTGACCAGGGTCTCGGCGATCGTCGGACGCCCGCCCGCGGTGGCGGGCGCGGCGAGGACGAAGACGCCGCTGGGCGGGGTGCCGGTGTCGGTCCGGCAGCGCACCACGACGACCGTCTCGGGCCGCCCGTCGCCGTCCAGGTCGCCGGACACGTGGTTCAGGACCTCCACCGGGGCGCCCGCGCAGTCCAGCGGGTACGTGACCGCCTGGGGGTCCGGCGCGGCCACCGGGGTGGCGGGCGCCTCGGCGCCGCCCGATGAGGCGTCCGCGGGCTGTACGAGGGCCCCCGCGGCCACGATGGCGCCGAGCGCGGCGGCCGTGGTGATCCAGTGCACCGTGCGGGTGCGGGTGTGCGGGAGGGCCGGGCCTGCGGACGGCTGCACTCGCCTGTCTCCTGGGGTCGAACGGCGGGGGTGGCCAGCATGGTGCCATACGTCACACCAGGGGGGAACGGCGGGGCGGCAGTTGCCCGTGGTACCGCGCGTGCGGTTCGGGGAAAGGCCCACGGACCCGGAGAATCGGACCGCGAGAAAGCCGCCGCCGGTGCCCATCGGAGGGCAAACCGGCGGCGGCCGGGTGAAGTTGGCCGAAACGGCGCTGTTGACCGAGTGGCGCTACGAGGCGGCGTCGGCCGGGGCGGAGCCGCCGCTCGCGCTGCCGGGTCCGGTGTAGTCCTCGCCGTAGGCGCCCTTGGCGGGCCTGCGGCGGCGCAGCGGGGGCTCCACGCCGTCCGCGAGGCGGCGGGCGGTGAGCAGGAAGCCGGTGTGTCCGATCATCCGGTGGTCGGGGCGGACGGCCAGTCCCTCGACGTGCCAGGTGCGGACCATGGTCTCCCAGGCCGCGGGCTCGTTGAAGGTGCCGTGCTCGCGGATGGCCTCCACGGTACGGGCGAGCTGCGTGGTGGTGGCCACGTACGCGCACAGGATGCCGCCGGGGACCAGGGCCTTGGCGACCGGCTCCAGGCACTCCCAGGGCGCCAGCATGTCCAGGATGACCCGGTCCACGTCGGTGTCCGAGAGGTGGTCCTGGAGGTCGCCGACGGTGAGCTGCCAGGCGGGGTGCGGGCCGCCGAAGTAGCGCTCCACGTTCTGGGTGGCGATCTCGGCGAAGTCGGCGCGGCGCTCGTAGCTGTGCAGCATGCCGTGGTCGCCGATCGCCCGCAGCAGGAAGCTGCTCAGCGAGCCGGAGCCCACGCCCGCCTCGACGACCCGGGCGCCGGCGAAGATGTCGGCCATCGCCAGGATCTGCCCCGCGTCCTTGGGGTAGACCACGGCGGCGCCGCGGGGCATGGACAGGACGTAGTCGGGGAGCAGGGGGCGCAGCGCGAGGTAGGCGACGTTTCCCGTGGTTCGGACAACACTGCCCTCGGGAGCACCGATCAGCTCGTCGTGCGGGAAAGCGCCCTTGTGGGTGTGGAACTGCTTTCCGGCTTCGAGCGTGAAGGTGTAGTGGCGTCCCTTGGGGTCGGTGAGCTGGACCTGGTCCCCGACTTTGAAGGGCCCGCGTCGGCGGGCGGCACCGGTCGGTTCGGACATAAGACCACCCTACCGGCTGTTTTACGGCCGCCTGTTCACGCGTCGGGCCGGGACATCGCCGAGAGGAAGGCGCGTTCGACGTCCACGGTGGACAGGACGCCGTAGATCTCGCCGGTGGGCTCGACCACCAGGTACTCCGTGGAGGGGGCGGCCCGCAGGGCGTCGAGCAGCTCCTCGCCCGACAGCTCGGCCGAGACGCGCATGCCGGGGGTGAGGTCCTGGGCGAGGCCGCTGACGGCGACCCAGGGGCGGCGGTGCTCGGGGATGTTGACGATCGCGGACTCGCGGACCAGCGCGGTCGCGGCTCCCGCGCCGTCCACCACGACCAGGGCGCGCGCCCCCGCCTCGTTGGCCCGGCGCAGCGCCTCGGACAGCGGGGTGTCGGAGGCGACGGGCACGGCCCTGCGGGTGAGGGTGCGGGCGCGCAGTCCCGGCAGCCGCTCGCGCAGCCTGGCCATGCGCAGGCTGTTGCCCGCGCCGGTCCAGATGATGGCGGCCAGGATCGCGGCGAGCAGGGCGTCGGTGAGCGAGTCCGCGCCGCTGCCGTCGCCGTTGTTGCGCAGCCCGCCCGCGTACGACAGCAGGGGCAGGCCGATCAGTACGGCGATGGCCAGGCCCCGGCCGACCCAGGCGGCGGCGACGGTGCCGGTCATCGGCTTGCCGCTGATCTTCCAGACCACGGCGCGCAGCATCCGGCCGCCGTCCAGCGGCAGGCCGGGCAGGAAGTTGAAGATGGCCACGATCAGATTGCTGACCATGAGTCCGGCGAGCAGCACTCCGGGGACGGTGCCGGACTCCACGAACTGCATGCCGCCGAAGAAGACCCCGGCCAGGACCAGCGAGAGCAGCGGGCCGACGAAGGCGAGCACGAATTCGCGGCCCGGTGTCTCCGACTCCTTCTCGATCTCGGAGACGCCGCCGAAGAACTGGAGCTGGATCCGCCGTACGGGGAGCCGGAAGCGGAGCGCGGCGACGGTGTGGGCCAGTTCGTGGATGAGCACGGAGGCGTAGAAGGCGACCGCGAAGAAGAGCGAGACCAGGTAGCGGATGCGGCCCAGCTCGGGCAGCACGGTTTCCAGCTGGCCGCCGAAGACCCAGGTGATCAGGGCGGCGACCAGGAACCAGCTCGGGGCGACGTAGATCGGGACACCGTAGAAGCGGCCCATGAGGATGCCGCCTCCGGGCTCGCGCGGCGGCTTGTCGCTGCCGCCGTCCCGGCCCGGGATGTTGGTGTTCTTGGACGGCGGCCGGCCGCTCTCGCTCACTGGTTCCCCTCGTTCGGATACGGACCCTGAGTCGATCATGCGGGACGACGGGCTCCGCAGCCATGCTATTGCCCCGCTGTTCCGGGCGGGACACCCGCACTGTCGGTGGCAGGCCGTAGGGTCGTCTGCCATGGGCACCAGCACCGAGAGCATCCCGCCGCGACCTCCGTCGTCGCTGTCCCCGTCGCGCGCGGCGGACTTCATGCGCTGCCCGCTGCTGTACCGGCTGCGGGTGATCGACCGGCTGCCCGAGCAGCCGAGCGAGGCGGCCACCCGGGGCACCGTGGTGCACGCCGTGCTCGAACGGCTCTTCGACGCCCCTGCCGCCGAGCGTACGGCCGAGCGGGCCCGGGCGATGGTGCCGGGCGAGTGGCGGAAGCTGCTGGCGGCCCGCCCCGAGCTGGCGTCGCTGTTCCGGGCGGCGGACGACGCGGTGGACGCGGGGGCGCTGGCGCAGTGGCTGGAGAGCGCCGAGCGGCTGGTGGACCGCTGGTTCACCCTGGAGGACCCGACGCGTCTGGAGCCCGCCGAGCGCGAGCTGTACGTGGAGACGGTGCTGGAGTCCGGGCTGACGCTGCGCGGATACGTGGACCGGCTGGACGTGGCACCGGCCAGCGGCGACCTGCGGGTAGTGGATTACAAGACGGGCAAGGCGCCGCGCCCGGAGTACGCGGACGAGCCGCTGTTCCAGATGAAGTTCTACGCGCTGGTGCTGTGGCGGCTGCGCGGTGTGGTGCCGCGTCGCCTCCAGCTCGTCTACCTGGGCAGCGGGGACGTGCTGACGTACGACCCGACCGAGGGCGATCTGCGGGCCACCGAGCGCAAGTTGCAGGCCCTGTGGGAGGCGATCAGGGAGGCGACGGCCAGCGGGGACTGGCGCCCGCGCCGTACGCCGCTGTGCGGCTGGTGCGACCACCAGGCGTTCTGTCCCGAGTTCGGGGGGACTCCCCCGCCCTATCCACTGGCGGAAATAGCGGGTGCGCTGCCTCTCGTGGGCGAGAATGGCCCGATCTAGCGAAGGCGAAGGAGAACCCGTGGCTATTCGCGTCCTGCTGGTGGACGATCAGCCCCTGTTGCGTACCGGTTTCCGGATGATCCTGGAGGCCGAGGGCGATCTCGTCGTGGTCGGCGAGGCCGGGGACGGCCAGCAGGCCCTGGACCAGGTGCGGGCGTTGCAGCCCGATGTGGTCCTGATGGACATCCGGATGCCCCGGATGGACGGGGTGGAGGCGACCCGGCAGATCACCGGGCCCGACCGGTCGGGCCCGGCCAAGGTGCTGGTGCTGACCACCTTCGACCTCGACGAGTACGTGGTGGAGGCGCTGCGGGCCGGGGCCAGCGGCTTTCTGCTCAAGGACGCGCCCGCCGCCGAGCTGGTGCAGGCGATCCGGGTGGTCGCGGCCGGTGAGGCGATGCTCGCGCCGAGCATCACGCGGCGGCTGCTGGACAAGTACGCGGGCCGGCTGCCGTCCGGTGAGGACGCGGTGCCGCAGCCGCTGCACTCGCTGACCGAGCGCGAGGTCGAGGTGCTGAAGCTGGTGGCCCGGGGGTTGTCGAACGCGGAGATCGCCGCCGAGCTGTTCGTCAGCGAGACGACCGTCAAGACCCATGTCGGCCATGTGCTGACCAAGCTGGCGCTGCGCGACCGCGTCCAGGCGGCGGTCTACGCGTACGAGAGCGGGCTGGTGCGCCCCGGCGCGGGCTGACGCCGCCCGCGGGCGCACGACACGCGCGAAGCGGCCGGCCGCGGTCCCTGAGGTTCGGGACCGCGGCCGGCCGCTTTCGTCGTCGCGCCGTCACCGGACGGCCGGTCTCCGGGTCAGCCGGAGACGCCGCGGCCCAGCTCCCAGAACTGCGTGGTGGTCGAGGAGTTGAGCGCCCACTCGACACCGGTGATGTCGGGGCGCGACGCGATGTACTGCTTGCCCTGCCACAGCGGCAGCATCGGCACGTCCTGCGCGATGAGGTTCTGCGCGGTCGCGAAGTCGGCGCTGGCGGTGCTGCGTTCGGCCTGCTTGCGGGTGGCAGGCAGGATCTGGTCCTGGATCTGCTTGTTCTTGTACGGCAGGTTCAGGAAGTTGTCCTTGTCGAAGAACGGCGCGATGTAGTTGTCGGGGTCCGGGAAGTCCGGGAGCCAACTGATCGCGAAGATCTGGTAGGCGCGGGAGGACGCCTTGGACAGGAAGGCGTTCCACTGCTCGCTCTTGGCCGTGACGGTGAACAGGCCGCTGGCGTTGAGCTGCCGGGCGATCTCCTCGGCCTCCGGCTGGTTCATCGTGCCGCCGGTGTCACGGCGGTAGTTGATGGTCAGCTCGACCTTGTCGTCGATGCCCGCGTGGTGCAGCAGCGACTTGGCGTTGCTGACGCTCGGCACCTGGTACTTGTTGAAGAACGAGTTGATGTGACCGGTGATGCCCTGCGGCACGACCGAGTACAGCGGCTCGGCGGTGCGCTTGTAGACGTCACGGGTGATCGCCTGGCGGTCCAGGACCCATGCCATGGCCTGCCGGACCGCGACGTCCTTGAGGTTCGGCGAGTCGGTGTTGAGGAACAGGTAGCGCGCCTCGCCGCCGGGGGCCTCGGTCAGCTTCACGTTCGGGTCGGTGCTCTGGAGCAGGTTGTTGATCTGGTCCGGGTTCAGCGTGCGCGACATCACGTCGATGCTGCCGGCCTTGAGCGCCGCCTCCATCTTCTTGGAGTCGGCGAACAGCTTCAGGTCGACCTTGCTGTTGTTGAGCTTGAGGATGCCGCCGTAGTGCGAGTTCTTGGAGAACACGCCCTGCTTGGCCTGGACGAAGGAGTCCAGCGTGTACGGTCCCGAGCCGACCAGCTTGAAGCCGGTGTACGGCTTGTCCATCTCGTAGACCCGGCTGTCGACGATCGCGGCGGCCGGGGTGGCGAGCTTGGCCGGGAAGGTGGCGTCGGCGGCCTTCAGGTGGAAGATCACGGTCTTGGAGTCGGGCGCCTCGACGGACTTCACGTCCGATATGAGGGACGCCGGGCCGACCTTGTAGTTGATCTTCTGCATGCGCTCGATGGAGAACTTGACGTCCTCCGCCGTGAGGTCGTGGCCGTTGGAGAACTTCTGGCCGTCGCGCATCGTGCAGGTGTACGTCAGCCCGGACGTGTCGTTGTAGTGGCACTCCTTCGCCGCGTCCGGGGTCGGGGTGGTGCTGCCGCGCGGGTAGGTGAGCAGCATCTGGAACGTGTTGTAGAAGATGTTCCAGGTCGCGCTGTCGTAGGAGGTCGCCGGGTCGAGGGGGGCCGGGTTGTCCTTGGTCAGCTCGATACTGTCCGTGGTGCCGACGACGATGGCTTTGCCGCTGTCGCCGCTCCCCCCGCCGGTACCGCCGCACCCAGCGATCAGGGGTGTCATGACGCCCAGCAGGGCGGGCAGCACCAGAAGCTTGCGGTTCATCGTCGTCGTTCTCCTCTTGTTCCCGCTCATGTTCCCTGGGCGCTCGCGGCGTGCTGGTGCAGGTGGCAGGCGACTTGCACGCCGGTCTTCGGAATCAGGTTGAGGCGCGGATCGCGTGGCGGGGCGAACTCCACCACGACCCGGCCGCTTTCGGCACGCATCGTGACCACTCCGCGCCAGAAGGGCTCACGCGGTTCGGCCGCCGATGCTTCCTCGCGCAGACGCCGGAGGTATTCCAGCACATCCTCGGCCGTGTGGCTTCTTCCGGGGGCGATCGATACGTGGCCGAGCCCTGGAGCGGACAGTGAATCGAGGTCCGCGAACAGCGCCTTCTCCGCGGTGCTGTCCTGCGGGGGCAGCTCCAGCCAGCGGCGTTCCAGCAGGGCGCGCAGGTCGCGGGCCTCCCAGCCGCACTCGGCGACCGCGACCGGGCAGCGCGGGTGAAAGGCGCAGCCCAGGGGCGGTGCGGCGGCGTCCGGGATCTCGCCGCGCGGCAGTTCGCGCTCCACGGCCAGCCGAGGGTCGGGCTCCGGGATGGCCGCGAGCAGGGCCTTGGTGTAGGGGTGCTGCGGGTCGGCGAAGACCTGTGCGGTCGGGCCGTACTCGACTATCCGGCCGAGATACATGATGGCGATGGTGTCACAGAAGAACTTCGCGCTCGCCAGGTCGTGGGTGACGTAGACGTACGTGAGGTCCAGGTCGCGCTTGAGGTCCAGCATGAGCTGGAGGATCTTGGCGCGGACGCTCATGTCGAGCATCGAGATGGGTTCGTCGGCGACCAGCAGTTCCGGCTCGGCGATGATCGCGCGGGCCAGTACGGCGCGCTGCTTCTGGCCGCCGGACAGGTCGGCGGGGAACTTGGAGAGGTAGCGCTCGGGCGGGGTGAGGCCGACGCGCTCCAGCGCGTCGGTGACCCTGGCGTCGTACTCCTGCTCGCTGTCGACGAGTCGGTGGATGCGCAGCGGGTGGCCGACGGCGGTGCGGATGTCCATCGCCGGGTTGAGGGAGGCGTGCGGGTCCTGGAAGACCATCTGGAGCTTGCGGCGCAGGGGGCGCAGCGCGCGTTCGCCGAGGCCGCCGATCTCCTGGCCGCGGTAGCGGATGGAGCCGCCGGTGGCCTTGTTCAGGCCGATCAGGGTGCGGCCGAGGGTGGTCTTGCCCGAGCCGGACTCGCCGACCAGGCCGAGCACCTCGCCCTTGCGCAGGGTGAGGCTCACGCCGTCGACGGCCTTGACCGCGCCGGCCGCCCGGCCGCCGAAGCGTCCCAGCAGGCTGCCGCGCAGGCCGAAGTGGACTTCGAGGTCGTCGACCTCGACGAGCGCCTCCGCGCCGTCCCCGGCGGCGCCGGAGGAGGGCATCACATCAGGCTTCGTCAGCAACGCTGATCTCCTTCACCGCGGCGAGCGGCTCGCGCCCGCCCGTTCCCAACTCGTCGGCCAGCGAGGGATCGGCCTCGATGGCCTGGTGCCAGCAGGCGCTGCGCACGCCGGAGGGCAGCGTCACCTCGGGCGGCTCCGCCGTCGCGCATCCCGCCATCGCCACCGGGCAGCGCGGATGGAACCGGCAGCCTTCCGGCGGTCGCACCAGATCCGGCGGACTGCCGGGGATGTAGTGCAGTCCCGTGGTGGACAGGGAGATGGTCGAGCGGAGCAGTTCCTTGGTGTACGGGTGCTGCGGGTCGGCGAACACCGCGCGGGCATCGCCCTGTTCGACGATGTGGCCGGCGTACATCACCGCGACGCGGTCGCACGCTTCGGCGACGATACCGAGATTGTGCGTGATCAGCACCAGTGAGGTGTCGAAGTTCTTCCTGAGGTCGGCGAGGATCTTGATGATCTGCGCCTCGACCAGGACGTCGAGGGCCGTGGTGGGCTCGTCGGCGACGATGAACGCGGGCCGCAGCACCAGCGCGAGCGCGATCATGATGCGCTGCCGCATGCCGCCGGAGAACTCGTGCGGGTAGTTCTCGTAGCGGCTCTCGGGGATGCCCATGCCGCGCAGCGCCTCCAGGGCGCGCGCCTTCACCTCGCGCTTGGGGAGGTCCTTGTGGTGGGTGCGCAGGGCCTCCTCGAAGTGCTGGGAGATCCGCATGAGGGGGTTGAGCCGGGTCATCGGCTCCTGGAAGATCAGGCCGAGTTCCGGGCCGCGCAGCTTCTGGATCTCGCGGTCGGACAGTTCGGTGAGGTTGCGGCCCGCGCCGCCCTCGCTGTTCAGCACGACCTCGCCGTCGACCGCGGCGGCGGCCGGGGTGAGGCCGAGGACGCCGCGGCCGAGGGTGGACTTGCCGCAGCCGGACTCGCCGACCAGGCCGAGGGTCTCGCCGGGGCGTACGTCGAAGCTGACGCCGTCCACGGCGCGGACCGGGCCGCGGTCGGTGCCGTACCAGACGCGCAGGTCGCGTACGGACAGGACGGGTCCGGCGGGTGCGGGCCCGGCGGGGACGGGTTCGGTCACGGTGGTCACTTGGCGGCCGTCCCTTCGGGGGTGATGACGGTGCGGCGGCGGGTGTGCGGCGGGAGCAGCACCTTGGAGATCCGGCGGCGGCGCATGGTCGGGTTGAGGACGTCGTTGAGTCCCTCGCCGAGCAGGGTGAAGCCGAGGATCGCGATGACCATGGCCAGGCCCGGGTAGAGGCAGGTCCACCACATGCCCGCGTTGACGTCGTCGATGGCGCGGGAGAGGTCGTAGCCCCACTCGGCGGCGTCGGTGGGCTGGATGCCCAGGCCCAGGAAGCCGAGGCCGGCCAGGGTGGCGATGGCGTCGGCGGCGTTCATCGTGGTGATGACGGGCACCGACTGGATGACGTTGCCGAAGAGGTACTTGCGGATGACGACGGACGGTTTGGCGCCCATCGCGCGGGCGGCCTCGACGAAGGTCGCCTCGCGGGCGGAGAGCGCGGAGGCGCGGACCACCCGGAAGTACTGCGGGATGTAGACCACGGTGATCGACAGGGCGGCGGTGATGATGCTGCCGCCCGCGATCCCGGCGAAGACGAATCCGGCGACGATCGCCAGCAGCAGGTAGGGGAACGCGAAGAGCGCGTCCATCACGAGCACCAGGATGCGGTCGAGCCAGCCGCCGAAGTAGCCGGAGAGCAGGCCCAGCAGGACGCCGATGATCAGCGAGAACACCACGGCGAGCACCATCACCTCCAGCGCGGTGCGGGCGCCGTAGATGGTGCGCGAGAGCACGTCGAGGCTCTGCACGGTGGTGCCGAACCAGTGGTCGCCGTCGGGCGCGCCCTGCTTGGGGAAGCGGGTGCCGCCGGACTGGTACGTGTCGAAGTCGTACGGCGCGATCAGCGGGCCGAAGACGGCCATGATCACGAAGAGCGCGGAGATCAGGGCGCCGGTCCAGAGCATGAACCGCGGTACGCCGCGGGCCTCGCGGATCGCCGCCCAGATCCGCCGCAGGCCGCCGAAGCGGGTCGACCTGGGGGCGGGCAGCTGTGCCTGCGGGGCCTCGGTGGCCGGGCCGGGGGGTATGGGGGTTGTCTGGGCCATCAGTACCGCACCCTCGGGTCGATCAGCGCGTTCACGAAGTCGATCAGCATGCTGATCACGACGACGACCAGGGCGAAGACGGTGACGATGCCCTGGACGGCGACGTAGTCGCGCTGGTTGATGTAGTCGATCAACTGGCGGCCGATGCCGGGCCAGTTGAAGATCTGTTCGGTGAGCACCGCGCCGCCGAGCAGCATGGCGACCTGGAGGCCGAGGACCGTGATCACCGGCACCAGGGCGTTGCGGAAGCCGTGCCGCGCCACGACGTGGCGTTCCTTGACGCCGCGGGCGCGGGCGGCCTCGATGTAGTCGCCCTGGAGCGACTGGATGAGGTTGATCCTGATCATCCGGATGAAGACGCCGACCACGAGCAGGCCGAGGCAGACCGACGGCAGGATCAGGTGCTGGGTGATGTCGCCGACCGCGTCCCAGTCGCCGGCCAGTACCGCGTCCACGATGAGGATGTGCGTCTGGGTGGGCACGTTGAGCTGCACCAGCGGGGAGGCCTGGCCGGAGGTGGAGCCGAAGGCGAGCATCAGCAGCGGCGCGGTGACGAAGACGGGCGCGGCGTAGCTGACGGTGCTGAAGAGCCGGCTGGTGACGTCGACCGCGCGGTCCCGGTAGCGGCCGGCGAGCAGGCCGACGGGGATGCCGATGACGGCGGCGAAGACCAGGGCGCCCGCGGTGAGGGTGAGGGTGGCGCCGCCGTTCTCGACGATGATGTCCCGCACGCTGCGGCGGTCGGAGAACGTGGTGCCGAAGTTCAGGGTGCCGACGGACTTCAGGTAGTCCCAGAACTGCTGGTAGATGGGGGCGTCGAAGCCCGCCGCGTGGCGTCTGGCGGCGAGTTCGGCCGCGCTCAGCTTGCCGCCCTGCGAGGCCGAGATGGGGTCGCCCGGCGCCACCCGCATCATGACGAAGACCAGGACCAGCAGGATGAGGACCATGGGCACGGCGAGCGCGATCCTGGTGAGGACGTAGCGGCGCAGCGACCCGGACTGCTTGCTCGTGTTGCTCAACTGAGTGTGTCTTTCTTCAGGAACAGAACAGGCTCAGGTACGGGCTGGGGTGCGGGCTGGGGAACAGCCGCGGCGGCCGGTCCGCGGGGGCGTCACCCCCGCGGACCGGCCGTCCGTCACTTGGAGCCGAGCTCGTAGAACCGGAACATCGTCGGGTCGAGCGCCTTGTCGGCGCCGGTCACGCCGTCACGGATGACCACGGTCTGCTTGCCCTGCCAGAGCGGGATGATCGGGACGTCGTCGGCGACGATCTTCTGGATGTCGGCGAACGCCTGGTCGCGCACCTTGGCGTCGTCGGTGCCCTGCTCCTTGACCAGGAGCTGCTGGATCTCCGGGTTGTCGTAGCCGGTGCCGAGGAAGGGCTGCTTGCCCAGGAACGGCGAGACGTCGTTGTCGGCGTCCGGCAGGTCGGGGAACCAGCCGATCATGTACGAGGCGTACGTGTCGGACTTCTCGTCCTTCTGGTACTGCTGCCACTCGGTGGAGCTGAGCTTCACCTTGAACAGGCCGGTGGCCTCCAGTTGCCGCTTGATCGCGGTGGCCTCGTCGGCCGCCGCGGCGCCGTAGTGGCTGGGGGTCCAGGCGTACGCGATGTCGACGGGGGCGGTGATGCCCGCGTCCTTGAGTATCGCGGCGGCCTTGGCCTTGTCCGGGGCGCCGTACTTGTCCTTGAATGCCTCGGTGTGGCCCTGGATGCCGTTGCCGACCATGGAGTAGAGCGGGGCCACGGTGCCGTCGTAGGCGTCCTTGGCGATGCCCTCGCGGTCGATGACCTGGGCGACGGCCTGGCGGACCGCCTTCTGGTCGGACGGCTTCACCTTGGCGTCGAAGACCAGGTAGCGCTTCTCGGTGCCGGTGCCGTCGAGCACCTGGATGCCGGAGGTCTTCTTCAGGTCCGCGGTGTCGGTGGGCGACAGGGTGCGGAAGGCCGCGTTGACCGTGCCGTCCTTGACGGCCTGCTTGAGCGCGGACGCCTCGGAGAAGTACTGGAGCACGAACTGGCCGTTGTTGAGCTTGGCCGGGCCCTTGTAGGTCTTGCTGGCCAGGAACGACGCCTGCTGCTTGGGCGTGTACTTGTCCAGCGTGTACGGACCCGAGCCGATGATCTTCGAGCCGTCGAGGAGCTTGTCCTTCGGGAAGGTCTTCTCGTCGACGATCGCGCCCGCGTCGGTGGCGAGCACCGAGGGGAAGGTCGAGTCGGCGTTCTTCAGGTGGAAGACCACCTGGTCGTCGCCCTTGGCCTCGGTGCTGTCCAGGCTGGCGAGCAGGCTGGACGGGCCGTTGGGCGCCGCGATGCCGACCATGCGGTCGAACGAGAACTTCACCGACGCGGCGGTGAGCTTGTCGCCGTTGGAGAACACCAGCCCCGGCTGGAGCGTGCAGGCGTACGTCTTCGGGTCGGTGAAGGCGCACGACTTGGCCGCGTCCGGTTCCGGCGTGGTGCCGCCGGTCGGGAAGTGCATGACCTTCTGGTAGACGCTGTCGATGACCTCCCAGGAGCCGTAGTCGTACGCTCCCGCGGGGTCGAGTGACGACACCGAGTCGATGGTTCCGACGATCACGGCGCCTTTTCCGCCACCGGCCGACGAGTTGTCCTTCTTGCCACCACACGCGGACGCACCGACGGCCAGGAAGGCCACGGCGGCTGCGGCGACGACACGCTTGTTACGTGACATCCAGTGAATCCCCTTGCTCAAATGCCGGTCGTTCGATTCGGCATTGACCAGCAGGGACACTAGCCGGAGGGACCTACTCCGCTAGAGCACGGCGAAGTTGAGGCGGAATTACATACCGATAACGGGGCTCGGAGCACCGATAAACGGACGGCGGTACGATCCCTCCCCGGTCGGAACATTGCGGACATTCGGCCGCGCCACACGTCCCGATCTGCGGATCTCATCCAGGCAGGACAGCGCGGTGTCGACCTCCCCGCGCGTGACATAGATCACCAGGGGCTGGATTCCGACCCGTGAGACGCCTCTGGACGGTTCCTATTCAGCAAATACGCTCAGTGAACGCGCGCATTCAAAGCGCGCAGGAAAGGCACGCTCAGCTCTTCGAGCGAACCGACGACCGTACGCCCTGGAGCGGCCTCGACGGGCACCAGCGAGGGCACCGCGACCACCCGGCAGCCCGCCGCCTCGGCGGACGCCACACCGGTCAGGGTGTCCTCGACGACCACACAGGCGGCCGGGTCCGCGCCCAGCCGGGCGGCGGCGGTCAGATACGGCTCGGGGTGCGGCTTGGTGCGGCTCACCTCGTCCCCCGCGACGGTGAAGGCGAAGTTCTCCGCGCCCAGCGTGCGCAGCATCACATCGATGGTCCGCCGGTGCGAGGCGGACACCAGGGCGGTCGGGACGCCGTACGCGGCCAGCTCGGTGAGCAGCCTGCGGGCGCCGGGCATCAGCGGCGCGCCCCGGGCGATCAGCTTCTCGAAGCGGACGTTGACCGCCAGCATCAGCTCGGCCAGCGTCGCGTCCGCGCCGGTGGCGGCGATCAGGTGCCCCACGCTGCGGGCCATCGGGCCGCCGATCACCACCTCGCGGTGCGCCTCGTCCAGCACGTGCCCGAGATCCGCGAAGACCTCACTCTCCGCCGCCCACCAGATGCCCTCGGTGTCCACCAAGGTGCCGTCCATGTCGAGGAGCACCGCCTGGAGGGCGGGGCCTTGCGCCATACGGGTGTCGGCGACAGGGATGCTGCTGGTCATACGCCCCACTCCTCGGCTCGCGCGGTTCCCGGTGCCGGTCGCGCCGGCCCGTCCCGTTTCCGGGGGACACAAAGGCCGGTCGCCGCGTCCCGCGGACGGGAAGGCGACCGGCCTGCGCCGGACCGTCAAGTGTACGACTCGCTGGTGAGCCGCGCTCAACGCGCGTTGAAGTACTTGGCCTCCGGGTGGTGAATGATGATCGCGTCGGTGGACTGCTCGGGGTGCAGCTGGAACTCCTCCGACAGCTCCACGCCGATCCTGCCCGGCTCCAGCAGGTCCGCGATCTTCGCCCGGTCCTCCAGGTCGGGGCAGGCCCCGTAGCCCAGCGAGAAGCGCGCGCCGCGGTACTTCAGCGCGAACATGTCCTCGACCTCGTCCGGGTCCTCGCCGGCGAAGCCCAGCTCCGAGCGGACCCGCGCGTGCCAGTACTCCGCGAGTGCCTCCGCGAGCTGCACGGACAGGCCGTGCAGCTCCAGGTAGTCCCGGTAGGAGTCGGTCGCGAACAGCTCGTTGGCCGCCTCGGAGACCCGGTTGCCGACGGTGACGACCTGGAAGCCCACCACGTCGGTCTCTCCGGACTCCTCGGGCCGGAAGAAGTCCGCGAGGCAGAGCTGCCGCCCCCTGCGCTGGCGGGGGAAGGTGAAGCGGGTGCGCTCGGTGCCGTCCTCGCGCAGCACGATCAGGTCGTCGCCCTTGGACACGCACGGGAAGTAGCCGTAGGTCACGGCGGCCTCCAGCAGGCCCTCCGACTGCATCCTGGTCAGCAGCCCGCGCAGCCGGGGCCGGCCCTCGGACTCCACCAGCTCCTCGTACGTCGGACCGGTCGAGCGGGCCTGCTTCAGGCCCCACTGGCCCTTGAACAGGGCGCCCTCGTCCAGCCAGGACGCGTAGTCGGCGAGCTGGATGCCCTTGACGACCCGGCTGCCCCAGAACGGCGGGGTGGGGACGGGGTTGTCGACCGCGACGTCGGAGCGGATCTGGCCGAGGTTGACCGCCTTGTCCGGTCCGTCCGGCTCCGGCTGCTCGCGCTTGGGCACCCGGCGCTGCTTCAGCTCCGGCAGCGCCGCGCCCGGCACGCCGCGCTTGACGCCGATCAGCGCGTCCATCAGCCGCAGGCCCTCGAACGCGTCGCGGGCGTAGCGGACCTCGCCCTCGTAGATCTCGTGCAGGTCCTGCTCCACATAGGCGCGGGTCAGGGCGGCGCCGCCGAGGATCACCGGGAAGTCGGCGGACAGGCCGCGCTGGTTCAGCTCCTCCAGGTTCTCCTTCATGATCACCGTGGACTTCACCAGCAGCCCCGACATGCCGATCACATCGGCGCGGTGCTCCTGCGCGGCGTCCAGGATCGCCGAGACCGGCTGCTTGATGCCGAGGTTGACGACGTTGTAGCCGTTGTTGGACAAGATGATGTCGACCAGGTTCTTGCCGATGTCGTGGACGTCGCCGCGCACGGTGGCCAGCACGATGGTGCCCTTGCCCTCGTCGTCCGACTTCTCCATGTGCGGCTCCAGATACGCCACCGCGGTCTTCATCACCTCGGCGGACTGGAGCACGAACGGAAGCTGCATCTGGCCCGAGCCGAACAGCTCGCCGACTACCTTCATGCCCGCGAGCAGCGTCTCGTTGACGATGTCCAGGGCGGGCCGCTCGGCCAGCGCCTCGTCCAGGTCGGCGGACAGGCCGTTCTTCTCGCCGTCGATGATCCGGCGCTGGAGCCGCTCGTCCAGCGGCAGCGCCAGCAGTTCCTCGGCGCGGCTGGCCTTCAGCGACTTGTTGTCGACGCCGTCGAACAGCTCCATCAGGCGTTGCAGCGGGTCGTAGCCCTCGCGCCGCCGGTCGTGGATCAGGTCGAGCGCGACCTCGCGCTGCTCCTCGGGGATGCGGGCGATCGGCAGGATCTTGGAGGCGTGCACGATCGCCGAGTCCAGGCCCGCCTTGACGCACTCGTCGAGGAAGACCGAGTTGAGCACCACGCGCGCGGCCGGGTTGAGGCCGAAGGAGATGTTCGACAGGCCGAGGGTGGTCTGCACGTCGGGGTGGCGGCGCTTCAGCTCGCGGATCGCCTCGACGGTGGCGACGCCGTCCTTGCGGGACTCCTCCTGGCCGGTACAGATGGTGAAGGTCAGGCAGTCGATCAGGATGTCCGACTCGTTGATGCCGTAGTTGCCGGTCAGGTCGTCGATCAGCCGCTCGGCGATCCCGACCTTCTTCTCGACGGTACGGGCCTGGCCCTCCTCGTCGATGGTGAGCGCGATCAGCGCGGCGCCGTGCTCCTGGGCGAGCGCGGTCACCTTGGCGAACCGGGACTCGGGGCCGTCGCCGTCCTCGTAGTTGACGGAGTTGAGCACCGCCCGGCCGCCCAGCTTCTCCAGTCCCGCCCGCAGGACGTCCACCTCGGTGGAGTCGAGCACGATCGGCAGGGTGGAGGCGGTGGCGAAGCGCCCGGCGACCTCGGCCATGTCGGCGACGCCGTCCCGGCCCACGTAGTCCACGCACAGGTCGAGCAGGTGGGCGCCCTCGCGGATCTGGTCGCGGGCCATCTCCACGCAGTCCTCCCAGCGACCCTCCAGCATCGCGTCGCGGAACTTGCGGGAGCCGTTGGCGTTGGTGCGCTCGCCGATCGCCAGGTACGAGCTGTCCTGGCGGAAGGGGACCGTCTGGTAGAGGGAGGCGGCGCCCGCCTCGGGGCGCGGCCTGCGCGGGTGCAGGTCCTGGCCGCCGACCCGCTCCACGAGCTGCCGCAGGTGCTCGGGCGTGGTGCCGCAGCAGCCGCCGACCAGGGACAGGCCGTACTCGCGGGCGAACGTCTCGTGCGCGTCGGCCAGTTCTGAGGCCGTGAGCGGGTAGTGCGCGCCGTCCTTGGTGAGCACCGGCAGGCCCGCGTTGGGCATGGCGGACAGCGGGATACGCGAGTGCCGGGCGAGATAGCGCAGGTGCTCGCTCATCTCGGCGGGTCCGGTCGCGCAGTTGAGGCCGATCATGTCGATGCCGAGGGGTTCGAGCGCGGTGAGCGCCGCGCCGATCTCCGAGCCGAGCAGCATGGTGCCGGTGGTCTCCACGGTCACCGAACAGATCAGCGGCAGGCTCACCCCGGCCGACGCCATCGCGCGGTGGGCCGCGATCACGGCCGCCTTGGTCTGGAGCAGGTCCTGGGTGGTCTCGATGATCAGCGCGTCGGCGCCGCCCGCGATCAGCCCCGCCGCGTTGGCCTCGTAGCCGTCGCGCAGTACGCCGTACGGGGCGTGGCCGAGCGTCGGCAGCTTGGTGCCGGGGCCCATCGAGCCGAGCACCCAGCGCGGGCGGCCGTCGGCGGCGAAGCCGTCGGCGACCTCGCGGGCCAGGCGGGCGCCGGCCTGCGACAGTTCGTGGATCCGCTCGGGGATGTCGTACTCGCCGAGCGCGGAGTGGTTGGCGCCGAAGGTGTTGGTCTCGACGCAGTCCACGCCGACCGAGAAGTACGCCTCGTGGACCGAGCGCACGATGTCGGGGCGGGTGATGTTCAGGATCTCGTTGCAGCCTTCGAGCTGCTGGAAGTCGTCGAGCGTCGGCTCCTGCGCCTGGAGCATGGTGCCCATGGCGCCGTCGGCGACGACCACGCGGGAGGCGAGCGCCTCGCGGAGGGCGGCGGCGCGGGGTGCGTCCATCGGCGACGCGGTCGGGGAGGTACGCGTCGGCGCCGCGTTCGTCCCCGATGGGGAGGAACCGGACGTACCAGACGTAGGGGACGACGGAGAAAGCGAGGCCATGGAACGTGCTCCCTGGGATGCGACGGCTGTCGGCTATGCGTTCCCCGTCGGGGCCGACGGATCGGAGGGCGGCGGGACGCGCACCCGGCCAGCCTAGCGGGCCGCACCGTCCGGGCTCGAAGGCATTCCGATGGGCGGACCGTGGTGCCAGAATCATCTCTGAGATGATGACGGTCGACATTGTCGACCGCTGATCATGACACCCCCCTCTGCTTGGAGTGCCGCCGATGCCAGGTCCCATCCAGTCACTGGAACGCGCGGCGGCGATTTTGCGGCTGCTGGCCGGCGGTGAGCGCCGGCTGGGACTCACCGACGTGGCCTCGTCGCTCGGCCTGGCCAAGGGCACCGCGCACGGCATCCTGCGCACCCTCCAGCAGGAGGGCTTCGTCGAACAGGAGCCGGTCTCCGGCAAGTACCAGCTCGGCGCGGAGCTGCTGCGGCTGGGCAACAGCTATCTGGACGTGCACGAATTGCGGGCCCGCGCGCTGGTGTGGACCGACGACCTGGCCAGGTCCAGCGGCGAGGCGGCGTATCTCGGGGTGCTGCACCAGGACGGCGTGCTGATCGTGCACCACGTCTTCCGGCCGGACGACAGCCGCCAGGCGCTGGAGGTGGGCGCGATGCACCCGCTGCACAGCACCGCGCTCGGCAAGGTGCTGTCCGCCTTCGACCCGGTGGCGCACAACGAGGTGACCGAGCACGAGCGGGCGACGCTCACCGCGCGCACCGTCACCGACATCACCGACTTCGAGGCGCTGCTGGACCTCACCAGGGCGCGCGGCTGGGCCGCCGACCTGGAGGAGACATGGGAGGGCGTGGCCTCGGTCGCGGCGCCCGTCTACGACCGGCGGCGGATGCCGGTGGGCGCGGTGGGCATCACCGGCGCCGTGGAACGGGTCTGCGACGAGGGCGGCATCCAGGCCCGGCTGGTGGCGGCGGTACGGGACTGCGCCCGCGCCGTCTCCCGCGATCTGGGCGCCGCCCGCTTCTGATCCGCCCCGCCCGTATCCGGCCCCCGACGACGCGCCCGCGCGGCCTTCTTCCGCGGTTCACCGTCCACTCCTCTTGACCTGCCGCTCCCGGAGAGAAAATATTCACTGTACGGTCGACATTGTCGAACGCCGGACGCGATTCGGGTCGCCCGTGCCCTGACGTAAAGACACTTGGACAAAGGAGTCGCTGTGTCCAACGGCCATATCTTCATCGGCGAGACCTTCGGCACCGCCGTGCTCATCCTGCTCGGTGGCGGCGTCTGCGCCGCCGTCACGCTCAAGAAGTCGAAGGCCCGGGGAGCGGGCTGGGTCGCCATCTCCTTCGGCTGGGGATTCGCGGTGCTCGGCGGCGCCTACATCGCCAACGGCTACTCGGGCGGCCAGCTCAACCCGGCGGTCACCCTCGGCGTGGCGATCAAGACCGGTGTGTGGCACACCGTGCCCTTCTACCTGATAGGGCAGTTGCTCGGAGCGATGATCGGCGCCTTCCTGGTGTGGGTGGCCTACCTGGGCCAGTTCCAGGCGCACTTGACCGACCCCGAGATCGTCGGCGCGGGCACGACCTCCCCCGAGGGCCCGGAGACCGACCGCAAGGGGCAGCCCGCGGGACCCGTGCTCGGCATCTTCTCCACCGGACCCGAGATACGGAACCCGGTGCAGAACCTCCTCACCGAGGTCATCGGCACCGCCGTCCTGGTGCTCTTCATCCTCACCCAGGGCATGACGACCGGACTCGCGCTCAACGGCACCGGCATCCTGCTCACCGCGCTCCTCGTCGTCGGTATCGGCCTGTCGCTCGGCGGCCCCACCGGGTACGCGATCAATCCGTTCCGCGACCTCGGCCCGCGTATCGTGCACAGCCTTCTGCCGCTGCCCAACAAGGGCGGCTCGGACTGGAGCTACGCGTGGATCCCGGTGCTGGGCCCGCTGGCCGGCGCCGCGATAGCCGGCGGCCTGTACAAGCTCGCCTTCACGTAGGGCCGCCGCGAGACCGCCACGCCCACTCCCCCGCAGCCACTTCCCCCGCGCAGATCCCGAGGAGCACCACGTGACCGACACCACCGCCGCCGCCGGCACCCACTCGCACGGCACCGGCCCGTTCATCGCCGCGATCGACCAGGGCACCACGTCGAGCCGCTGCATCGTCTTCGACCGGGACGGCCGGATCGTCGCCGTCGACCAGAAGGAACACGAGCAGATCTTTCCCAAGCCGGGCTGGGTGGAGCACGACGCCGCCGAGATCTGGACCAATGTCCAGGAGGTGGTCGAGGGCGCCATCGCCAAGGCCGCCCAGGACAACGAGGGCTTCAGCGCCGCCGACGTCAAGGCGATCGGCATCACCAACCAGCGCGAGACCACCCTGCTGTGGGACAAGAACACCGGTGAGCCGGTGCACAACGCGCTGGTCTGGCAGGACACCCGCACCGACGTGCTCTGCCGCGAGCTGGGCCGCAACGTCGGCCAGGACCGCTTCCGGCGCGAGACCGGCCTGCCGCTCGCCTCGTACTTCGCCGGGCCCAAGATCCGCTGGCTGCTGGACAACGTCGAGGGCCTGCGCGAGCGCGCCGAGCGCGGCGAGATCCTCTTCGGCACCATGGACTCCTGGGTGATCTGGAACCTCACCGGCGGTGTCGACGGCGGCCGGCACGTCACCGACGTCACCAACGCCTCCCGCACCCTGCTGATGAACCTGCGCACCCTGGACTGGGACCACAAGATCCTGGAGTCGATCGGCGTACCCGCCGCCGTACTGCCGGAGATCCGTTCCTCCGCCGAGGTGTACGGCAGCACGGTCGGCGGCGTGCTGGACGGCGTGCCGGTGGCCTCCGCGCTCGGCGACCAGCAGGCGGCGCTGTTCGGGCAGACCTGCTTCGCCGAGGGCGAGGCCAAGTCCACCTACGGCACCGGCACCTTCATGCTGATGAACACCGGTGAGACCCCGGTCAACTCCTACAACGGCCTGATCACCACCGTCGGCTACCGGATCGGCGACGACGCGCCGGTCTACGCGCTGGAGGGCTCGATCGCCGTCACCGGCGCGCTGGTGCAGTGGATGCGCGACCAGATGGGGCTGATCAGCACCGCCGCCGAGATCGAGACGCTGGCCTCGTCCGTCGAGGACAACGGCGGCGCCTACTTCGTACCGGCCTTCTCCGGCCTGTTCGCCCCCTACTGGCGCGACGACGCGCGCGGGGTGATCGCCGGGCTGACCCGTTACGTCACCAAGGCGCACATCGCGCGCGCCGTGCTGGAGGCGACGGCCTGGCAGACGCGGGAGATCGCCGACGCCATGACCAAGGACTCCGGCGTCGAACTGGCCGCCCTCAAGGTCGACGGCGGCATGACCTCCAACAACCTGCTCATGCAGACCCTGGCCGACTTCCTGGACGCGCCCGTGGTGCGCCCGATGGTCGCCGAGACCACCTGCCTGGGCGCGGCCTACGCGGCCGGTCTCGCGGTCGGCTTCTGGCCCGACACCGAGGCACTGCGGGCCAACTGGCGGCGCGCCGCCGAGTGGACCCCGCGCATGGACGCGGCCCAACGGGACCGCGAGTACAAGAGCTGGCTCAAGGCCGTGCAGGCCACGATGGGCTGGCTCGAAGAGAGCACCGCAGAGGAGCACTGATTCACCCCATGACCACCTCGCAGCGCGTTCCCGCCCTGGGTTCGCATCCGACCGCAGGCGCCAACCCCGGCAGGGCCGAGACCCGGGATCTGCTCGGCCGTGCCACGTACGACCTGCTGGTGATCGGCGGTGGCATCCTCGGCATCACCACCGCCTGGCACGCCGCGCAGTCGGGGCTGCGGGTGGCCATGGTGGACGCCGGTGACTTCGCCGGGGCCACCTCCTCCGCCTCCTCCAAGCTGCTCCACGGCGGCCTGCGCTACCTCCAGACCGGCGCGGTGAAGCTGGTGGCGGAGAACCACCTGGAGCGGCGCGCGGTCTCCCGTGACATCGCGCCGCATCTGGCCAACCCCCTCACCTTCTATCTGCCGGTCTACAAGGGCGGCCCGCACGGCGCGGCCAAGCTCGGCGCGGGCGTCTTCGCGTACTCGGCGCTGTCCGCCTTCCGCGACGGCGTCGGCCATGTGATCAGCCCGGCCAAGGCCGCGCGGGACGTGCCCGAACTGCGGACCGACAATCTGCGCGCGGTCGCCGTCTACGAGGACGGGCAGATGAACGACGCCCGGATGGCGCTGATGACGGTACGGGCCGCGGTCGACGCGGGCGCGACCGTGCTCAACCACGCCGAGGTCACCGGGCTGCGCTTCACGCGGGGCCGGGTCACGGGCGCCGATCTGCGCGACCGCGTGGACGGCACCGAATTCGGGGTCGACGCGCGGCTGGTGCTCAACGCCACCGGGCCGTGGGTGGACCACCTGCGGCGGATGGAGGACCCGGCCGCGGCGCCGTCGATCCGGCTGTCCAAGGGCGCGCACCTGGTGCTCAAGCGGCACTCGCCGTGGCGGGCGGCGCTGGCCACCCCGATCGACAAGTACCGCATCACCTTCGCCCTGCCCTGGGAGGACATGCTGCTGCTCGGCACCACGGACGAGGTGTACGAGGGCGATCCGGCCGATGTGCGGGTCACCGAGGCCGACATCGCGCAGATCCTGGACGAGGCGGCCTTCTCCGTCCGCGACCAGCAGCTCTCCCGCGACCTGATCACGTACTCCTTCGCGGGTCTGCGGGTGCTGCCCGGCGGTCCCGGCGACACCTCGAAGGCCAAGCGGGAGACGGTCGTCACCGAGGGGACCGGCGGCATGCTGTCGGTGGCGGGCGGCAAGTGGACCACCTTCCGGCACATCGGCCGCACGGTGATGACCAAGCTGGCCGAGCTGCCCGGGCATCCGCTGTCCGACGACATGGAGCCGATGTCGTCGCTGCCGCGCCGGGCCCCGCTGCCCGGTTTCGCCAGCCCCGACGCGGTCGCCCACCGGCTGCTGATCGACGGCGACGCGCCGGGACCGCGCATGGCGGCCGACACCGCCAGGCACCTGGCCACCCACTACGGCTCGCTGGCCTTCGACATCGCGCGGCTGGCCAACGAGGACCCGGAGCTGGCCCGGCGCGTGCACCCGGACGCCCCGGAGATCTGGGCCCAGGTCGTCTACGCCCGCGACCACGAGTGGGCGCAGGACGCGGACGACGTGCTGCGGCGGCGGACGACGCTGACCATCCGCGGTCTCGACACGCCGGAGGTGCGGGAAGGGGTCGAGCGGGTGCTTCGCCGGGACTAGGAAGTGGGGGCCGCCGTCCCTGCGGGCGGTTCCGTCGCGGCGGCCTCGGCCGTCCCGGCGGGCTGGGCCGTCCCGGCGGTCAGGCGGTCGAGTTCGGCGAACAGGGCGGTCGGGGCGGGGCGGCCGGTCCTGGGCAGCAGGGTCAGCCAGCGGTCGCGGCCCTCGTGCCAGAGGCTCACGGGGTTGGCCTCTGCCACGGCCGCGATCGTACGGGCGGGCAGCTCGGCCTCCGCGGCGCGCGACGGCGTCAGCCAGTGCGCGGTGCTGTCCTCGGCGAGCCGGGCCATCCACAGCACATGGCGGGCCGCGTGCCAGAGCGCGTCCCGCGCGCGCAGGTGCTCGCCGCGCGCGGTGACGTGCAGCGCGAGCACCAGCCAGTTGGCGAACCGGCCGCACAGGTCGGCGATCTCGTCGGGCGCCGCGGGGAGCACGGGGTGCTCGGGCACCGCTTCGAGCACGGGCGTCAGCAGCCCTTCGCGGTCGACGACCACCATCCGCTCGACAGCGGCGCCGCGCGCGGGCCAGGTGGCGACCGTCGGGATGTCGTCGGTGGTCGCGAAGTGGAATTCGCCGCGCACCGGGCCCGGGAAGAGCACGACATGGCTGCCGAATTCGTTGAGCAGCACCAGATTGGCCGGGGCGATCTCCCGGCACCACTGCTCGGGGTCCACTTCCGCGCGCCGCTCCGGGTCGAAGAAGAGCCAGAATTCGACGTCGCTGTGGGCGTCGCCCTCCCCCGCGGCGAAGGAGCCGTACATCAGTGCCGCGCCGAGGCGTTCGTCGGCGCGGCACATGTCCCGTACCCGGGCGATGAGGTCGTGCTGGATCATGCCGCCCAGTATGGGTCGCGGCCGGACAGGGCGACAGCGGTTTCGAAGTCGGTGGCCCCGGCGGGCGGTGCGACCGGTTCCGCGAAGCCCTTGTACTGCCGGAACATCTCGGCCTGCTCGCGCACGACGGCCAGCAGCAGGGCGCCGGACTTCTCGTCGGCCCTGAACTCCTGCCCGGTGGCCTTGGCGACGTCCCAGCCGTGCAGCAGCAGCTCCATGAAGAGCATTCCGGCGATGTCCTTCGCGGGCATCGCCATGCCGCCCATGTCCAGCTCGCCCTCCCATGCGGCCGGGTCGGCCCAGGCGTCCGCGGCCCGGTCGAGCTGCCGCGCGTAGGCGGCGGCCCAGCCGGGCTCCGAGGTGAAGTCGCGCTCGCCGAGGTCGGCGGGGTGCGGCTCCTTGCGGGCGCGCAGCTCCATGCCGAGGCCGGTGTACGCGACCCAGTGGTTGATCAGGGTGCGGGTGTCGTAGTCGGGACAGGGCGTGGGACCGGTGAGCTGGTCGTCGGTGATCCCGGCGGCGACCCGGGCGGCCTCCGCGGCACTGTCGGCGATCTGTGCGTGGAAGTTCATGCCCTCGACGCTAGGCGCGACCGGGGACGGCGGTCTTGAAGAAACGCGACACCCGGCCCGTGTCGCGTGGCCGCGCCGTTGTCGGTGCCCGAGCGTGCCCGAGCGTGCCCGCGCCGTTGTCGGTGGCCGCGTTTACAGTGACGGGCATGAGCGGGCACGGGCTGGGGCGCGGGGTGCTGAGGCCGGAGGCGACGGGCGGGCGCGTCGAAGTACGGCGGCAGCAGCCGCGGCCCGCGCTGGCGGCTCTGGTCGACTTCTACTGGAATCCGCGCTGGGACCTGCGGGGGCGGCCGGACCACGAGCAGAAAGTGCTCGCCCACCCCAATGTCCATCTGGTCTTCGAGGCCCCTGAGCCACTGGTGTACGGGGTGCAGCGGGGGGTGTTCAGCCGCGTGCTGCACGGGCGCGACCAGGTGTTCGGGGTGAAATTCCGGCCGGGCGCCTTCCGGCCGTTCATCGACGGGCCGGTGGCGGAGCTGGCCGACCGCGCGGTGCCCGCGGCCGGTCTGCTGGGCGGCCCGGCCGGGGCCGTCGAGGCGCTGAGCCGGGAGATCCTGGCACTGGACGACCTGGCGGCGATGACGGCGCTGGCCGAGGAGTATCTGCTGGAGCTGCTGCCCGGCACCCGGCAGGACCCGGTGGTGGCCGAGGTGGCGGACCTGGTCGAGAGAATCGAGAGGGGTGTCCCCCCGGCCGATGAGCGCGGGAGGATCACCGCCGGCCCGCAGTTCTTCCGGGTGGACGAGCTGGCCCGCGAGCTGGACCTGCCCGTACGGCGGCTCCAGCGGCTCTTCGCGGAGTACGTGGGGGCGAGCCCCAAGTGGGTGCTGCGCCGGGCCCGGCTGCACGAGGCCGCGGCCCGCGCGGACGGCGGCGCCGACATCGACTGGGCCGCGCTCGCCGCCGACCTGGGCTATGCCGACCAGGCGCACCTGACCCGTGACTTCACCGCGGCGGTCGGCGCGCCGCCGAGCCGGTACGCGAGCCGCTGAGCCCGTACGGGGGGCGGTTCGGCCGGTACGCGGGCGGCTGTGCCCGGTTCCGGCCGTTGTTAGGCGTTCCGGCGCGCCGGGCCCATAATGGGGCCTCATACATCGGAGGTCTGGCGGCGGCGGGACCTGAACAGGGGAGGCGCTGATGGCGGTCACCGACGAGGCCATCGAGAGGATCAAGGAGATGATCGTCTCCGGGGCGCTGCGTCCGGGCGACCGGCTCCCCAAGGAGAGCGAACTCGCGGCCGAGCTGGGGCTGTCCCGCAACTCCCTGCGTGAGGCCGTCCGCGCCCTCTCGCTGATCCGCATCCTCGACGTCCGCCAGGGCGACGGCACCTACGTCACCAGCCTCGACCCGCAGCTCCTGCTCGAAGCCCTCAGTTTCGTCGTGGACTTCCACCGCGACGACACCGTGCTCGAATTCCTCGCGGTCCGCCGCATCCTGGAACCCGCCGCCACCGCGATGGCCGCCGTCCGCATCTCCGTCGAGGAGCTGGACGCCCTCGAAGGCAAGCTGGACGCGCTCGGCCCGCAGCCGTCCGTCGAGGAACTGGTCGCCTCCGACCTGGAGTTCCACCGCGGCATCGTCCAGGGCTCGGGCAACTCCGTGCTCTGCTCGCTGCTCGACGGTCTGTCAGGACCCACCACCCGCGCGCGCGTCTGGCGCGGCATCACCCAGGTCGACGCCGTCAGCCGCACGCTGCACGAGCACCGGGCCATTCTCACCGCCCTGCGCGACCGCGACGCCGAGGCTGCCCGTTCGTGGGCGACGGTGCATGTCGCCAGCGTGGAGCAGTGGCTTCGCTCAACGCTTTAGCCCTCCGGGCGGGGGTGGGAAGGGCGCGAACCCTGTGCGTTCGCCCTCCACGGGGCTTCGCTTTCCGCCCCTAGAACTCGGCCTGCCGCCCCGGCAAACGAACCGTCCGGGGCCGCGCCTCTGGGAACAGGCGCTGCACTGGCTCAGGGGCCCGACGGGGGCAGGTTCAGGGCGTAGAGGCGAGCGGCGTTGCGGCCGAGGACGGCGTCGCGGGCGGCGGGGGTGAGAGGGGAGAGGGCCGCCTCGGCGAGGGCGACGACGGAGGAGTAATCGGCGGCGAGGGTGCACACGGGCCAGTCGGAGCCGAAGAGGAGCCGGTCGGGCCCGAAGGCGGCCAGGAGATGGCGGGCGTAGGGCAGCACATCGGCGACGCGCCACCGGCGCCAGTCGGCCTCCGTGACGAGCCCGGAGAGCTTGCACCAGACGTTCGGCAGCGCCGACAGCTCGGTCATGGAGGCGGCCCACGGCTCCCAGCCTCCGCCGCCGATCGGCGGCTTGGCCCCGTGGTCGAGGACGAACCGCACCTCGGGCAGCGCCCGCACCGTGCCGATGGCGACGGGGAGCTGGTCGACGGTGACGAGCAGGTCGTAGACGAGCCCCGCGGCGCCGACGGCGGCGAGGCCGGACCTGACATCGGCGCGCGCCAGCCATCCGGGGTCGGCCTCGTCCTGGACCTGGTGCCGTATGCCGACCAGGGGTCCGAGGGCGGCCAACGCGCCCAGGGTGCCGGGGAGTTCGGGCGAGGTGAGGTCGGCCCAGCCGACGACCCCCGCGACCCGGCCACCGGAGTCGCGGGCGAGGGCGAGGAGTTCGCGGGTCTCGTCGAGCGAGGAGCTGGACTGGACGAGCACGGTGGCGTCGATCCCGTGCGCGTCCAGCAGCGGAAGGAGTTCCGCGAGGCGGAACGTCCGGGCGATGGGGTCGAGTTCAGCCCCGGTCAGCCACGGCTGGGGGCGCCGTTCGAGGTCCCACAGATGGTGGTGGGCGTCGATCCGCATCCGGTCAGGCCCCCTCGGCGGGAGCCCTGAGCGGCAGCGGCGCGTCCTTGTCCAGCAGCCCGCGGGCGACCAGCGCGTGCCAGAGCGCGTCCGGGATGTCGTACGAGAACAGCTCCGCGTTGTCGCGCACCTCGGCGGCGTTGGCGGCGCCCACCACGGCCGAGACCACCGAGGGGTGCGCGAAGGGGTAGCGCAGCGCGGCGGCGCGCAGCGGGACGTCGAACTCGGCGCAGACGGCGGCGATGTGCTGGGCGCGGGCCAGGATCTCCGGTGGCGCTTCGACGTAGTTGTAGTGTGCGCCGGGTCGCGGGTCGGCCAGCAGGCCCGAGTTGTAGACGCCGCCCACGACGACCTTCGTACCGCGCCGTTCGCAGGCCGGCAGCAGGTCGTCCAGCGCGGTGCGTTCCAGCAGCGTCCAGCGGCCGGCGCACAGCACGACGTCGACATCGAGGTCCGCGACGAGGCGGGCGAGGATGTCGCTGTAGTTCATGCCGAAGCCGATGGCCTTGACCACGCCCTGGTCGCGCAGGTCGGCCAGGGCGGCGAAGCCGGTGTCGTAGATCTCCGGCAGGTGGTCCTCGGGGTCGTGCAGATAGACGATGTCGACGGCGTCCACGCCGAGCCGTTCCAGGGAACCCTCCAGCGTGGCGCGGATGCCGTCGGCGGTGTAGTCCCACTCCCGCGCTCGGGCCGGGGAGTCGGTGAAGCCCTGGCCGTCCGGGGCCTCGCCCGGCCGCAGGTCGCGCAGCCTGCGGCCGACCTTGGTGGAGAGCACGTACGTGGAGCGGTCCCGTCCGGCCAGCGCCCGGCCGAGCCGTTCCTCGGAGCGGCCGAGACCGTAGTGCGGCGCCGTGTCGAGGTACACGGGCCCCGCGGCCCCCGTCTCGAAGGCGGCGGCCACGGTGGCCTCGGCCTCCTCCTCGGTGACGGCGCGGTAGAGGTTGCCCAGCGGCGCGCAGCCGAGGCCGAGCCGGGGCAGTACCGGTACGGGCATGGTGACGTTCTCTCCCTCGGGTATCCGGTCAGTCCTGCTTCTCGCCGCTCGCGAAGCGGGAGATGATCAGCGCGACGATGATGATCGCACCGTAGAGGAACTTGTCCCACAGCGGCGGCACACCGCCCAGCGTCGTGACGTTCACGACGAGTTGGAGCGCGACGACACCGGTCAGGGCGCCGAAGAGGGTGCCCTTGCCGCCGTTGAGGCTGACGCCGCCGATCACGGTGGCGGCGAAGACCTGGAAGATCCAGCCGTTGCCCTGGGTCGAGGAGATCGCGCCGTAGTGGCCGACGTAGAGCACACCGGCGAAGGCGGCGAGCAGGCCCGCGACGGCGAGGACGACCCAGGTGATGAGGTCGACCCGGATACCGGCCGCGCGGGCCGCCTCCTTGTTGCCGCCGATCGCGTAGAGCGCCCGGCCGTGCCGCAGATAGCCGAGCGCCAGGCCGCCGAGGACGAAGAGCACCAGGCAGATCCAGACCGCGGCCGGGGCGCCGAGCCAGGACGCGCCGCCGAGGTAGGAGAAGGACGCGGGCACCTCGACGATGGACTTGCCCTGGGATATGCCGTCCTGGAGGCCGCGGAGCATGGTCAGCATGCCGAGGGTGGCGATGAAGCCGTTGACCCGCAGTTTCAGGATCAGGAATCCGTTGAAGCCGCCGATGAGCACGCCCACCAGCAGGCAGAGCGGGATCGAGGACCAGCCGGGCAGCAGTCCGATGCCGTGGTAGGTGGCGGAGCCGGTGCTCGGCATCACCAGCCACATGGCGATCACGGGGGCCACGCCGATGGTGGACTCCAGCGACAGGTCCATCCGGCCGGAGATCAGGATCATCGCCTCGCCGAGCACCAACAGGCTCAGCTCGCTGCACTGTTGGAGGACGCCGAGGAGGTTGTCGGAGGTCAGGAAGGTGGGCGACACGATGAAGCCGATGACGCCCAGCAGCAGGATCACCGGCAGCAGGGACAGGTCCCGGTAGCGGGTGAGCTGGATACGCGGCGCCGGCCGCCGGGTCTTGTCCGGTACCGCCACATCGGCGGTCAACTGACTGGTGTCACTCATTCCTCGGCTCCCTCGTCGCCGCCCGAGGGCAGCCCTTCCATGGCCGAGACCAGGTCCCGGTCGCTCCATCCGCTGCCGAACTCGGCGATCACCCGCCCGTGGAAGAGCGCGATCACCCGGTCGCAGACCCGCAGGTCGTCCAGTTCGTCGGAGACGATCACGGCGGCGTCGCCGCGGTCCGCGACGCCTCTGACCACGCCGAGCAGCGCGTCCTTGGACTTCACGTCCACGCCCGCGGTGGGCCGGACGGCCACCAGCACGCGCGGGTCGCGGGCCAGGGCGCGGGCGATGACGACCTTCTGCTGGTTGCCGCCGGACAGGTCGGCCACCGGCTGGGCCGGTCCCGAGGTCTTGATGTCCAGCGAGCTGATCATGCGCTGTGCGAATTCCCTGGTCCTGGACGGCAGGACCGTGCCGTACGGGCCGAGTTGGTCGGTCACGGTGAGGGTGGCGTTCTCCGCGACGCTGCGGCCGAGCACCAGGCCCTGCCGGTGCCGGTCCTCGGGTACGTAGCCGATCCCGGCGCCGAGCGCGTGCGGGACGCTGCCGGGTCGCACGGCCTTGCCCGCGACCAGGGTCCGGCCGCCGGTGGCCTTGCGCAGCCCGACCAGGGTCTCGCCGAGCGCGGTGTTGCCGCTGGCGGTGGCCCCGGCCAGGCCCAGCACCTCGCCGGGGCGTACGGCGAAGTCGATGCTGTCGAAGGCGCCGTCGAGCACGAGCCCTTCGGCGCGCAGGACGGCGTCCCCGGTGTCCGCAGCCACCTTGGAGACCGGCACCGACAGCGAGGTGGACAGCGCCTTGGACGCCGACTCGTCGGCCGACCCCCGTGCGTGCCAGGCCAGTTCGGTCTGCGCCGCCTCACCGGTCATCGCCTCGACCAGTTCCGCCTTGCTCAACTCGGCGACGGGCGCGGTCACGACATGGCGGGCGTCACGGTAGACCGTGACGGTGCTGCACAGGTCGTAGACCTCCTGGAGGTGGTGCGAGATGAACAGGAAGGCCACGCCCTGCTGTTGGAGGCCGCGCAGCTTGGTGAAGAGCCGCTCGATGCCCGCCGCGTCGAGCTGCGCGGTGGGCTCGTCCAGGATGATGAAGCGCGCGCCGAAGGACAGGGCCCGCGCGATCTCCACGAACTGCCCCTGCTCGACGGTGAGATCACCGGCGCGCGCGGTCGGGTCGACGTCGACCCCGTACTCGGCGAGCAGGTCGCGGGCCCGGCCGCGCAGCGCGGACCAGCGGATCCGGCCGCGGCCGAATCTGTTCAGGAACAGATTCTCCGCGACGGTCAGATCGGGGACGACCATCGACTTCTGGTAGACGCAGGCCACTTTGGACTGCCAGGCGGCGGTGTCGCCGGGCGCGGGGGCGGGCTTCCCGAGGAAGGAGACCCGCCCGGCGTCCGGGGCGTGCAGCCCGGTCAGCACGGAGACCAGGGTGGACTTGCCCGCCCCGTTGCGGCCGACGAGCGCGTGCGAGTCGCCGGCCGCGACGGTGATGCCCACCCGGTCCAGGGCCACGGTGGCCCCGAACCGTTTGACGATGCCCTCCGCGTGGACCGCGGGGAGCGGTACGGCCTCGGCCATGGGTCAGCTCTTCCCGAGCTGGTTGGCCCACAGGCTCGCGTCGTCCACGTTGTCCTTGGTGACCAGCGGGGCGGGGAGCTGGTCCTCGAGACCGTTGGGGATCTTGATGATCGTGGAGTCGTGGTCGGTCGGGCCCGGCTGGAAGGTCTTCCCGGCCAGTGCCTCCTTGGCGTAGTACAGCGCGTACTTCGCGTACAGGTCGGCGGGCTGGGAGATGGTGGCGTCGATCTGCCCGGCCTTGATGGCCTTGAACTCCTCGGGGATGCCGTCGTTGGAGATGATCGTGATGTGTCCGGGCGTGCCCGGCGGCTTGAGCAGGTTCTTCTGCTGGAGCAGCGCGAGGGTCGGCTGGAGGAAGACCCCGCCGGCCTGCATGTAGATGCCGTTCAGGTCCGGGTCGGCGGCCAGCGTGGTCTGGAGCTTGGCCGAGGCGGTGGCGCCGTCCCAGTTGGTGACCAGCGGGATCACCTTGATGTTCGGGAATTTGCTCTTCATGCAGGCGGCGAACGCCTCCGAGCGGTCGCGGCCGTTGATCGAGGACAGGTCGCCCTCGAACTCCGCGATCTTGCCCTTGCCCTTGAGCTGTTCGCCCAGGTACTCGCACGCCTTCGTGCCGTACGCCTTGTTGTCCGCGCGGACGACCATGTACACCGGGCCCTTGTCGGGGCGGGTGTCGACGCTGATCACCGGGATCTTCTTCTTGGCCATCTGCTCCAGAGTGGAGGCGATGGCGCCGGTGTCCTGCGGGGCCATCACGAGCGCCTTGGCGCCCTCGTTGGCGAAGCTCTGCACGTTCGCGACGAGCTTGCCGATGTCGTTCTGCGAGTTGGTGCGGGGCAGGGCCGAGACGTCACCGGCCTTGACGCCCTTTTCTATGTAGCTGTTGTACGAGTTCCAGAAGTCGCTGTCGGAGCGCGGCAGGTCGATGCCGACCTTGCCGGAGCTGCCCGCCTTGCTGTCGCTTCCCCGGTTGCAACCGGCGAGCGCGGTGACCGCGAGCAGTGCGGCACAGGCGGCCACGGTCGTTCTGCGCAGTCTCATCGTCGAGCCCTGCCCTTCGAATTGTGTGTCGGCTCTGCGGAGGATGTGGTGCGGGGGCGGTGCCTGAGGTGCGGAGGAGCTGACGTACGGAGGAGCTGACGTGCGGAGGAGCTGAGGTACGGAGGAGCTGACGTGCGGAGGAGCTGACGTACTTGGGGACAACTGCCGTGCGCGGAAGCCGGGGTGGCGGCTCAGCTTCCGGCGGGGCGCAGGCGCAGTCCCTGCATTCCGCCGTCGACGGCGAGCGCGGTTCCGGTCACGCTCGCCGCGGCGGGACTCGCCAGGTAGACGATGGCCGCGGCGACCTCGTCGGCGGACACCAGCCGTCCCAGGGGCTGGCGTGCGTCGAGTGCCGCGCGCTCGGCGGCCGGGTCCTCGGCCTGGTCGAGGAGGCGGCCGATCCAGGGGGTGTCGGCGGTTCCGGGGTTCACGCAGTTGACCCGTACGCCCTCGCGTACGTGGTCGGCGGCCATCGCCAGGGTGAGGGCGAGCACCGCGCCCTTGCTCGCGCTGTACAGCGCCCGCTGCGGCAGTCCCGCGGTCGCGGCGATCGAGCAGGTGTGGGTGATGGAGGCGCTGCCCGGCCGGGCGGCGGCGGCCTCGCGCAGGTGCGGCAGGGCGGCGCGGGCGGTCCGCATCATGCCCATGACGTTGATGTCCAGCACGCGCTGCCACTCGTCGTCCGGGTTGTCCTCGACGGTGCCGATGGCGCCGATCCCGGCGTTGCTCACCACGATGTGCAGGCTGCCGAGTTCGGCGACGGCCGCGCCGACCGCGGCCCGTACGTCCTCGTCCGAGGTGACGTCGGCGGTGACGGGGACGGTGCCGCTCGGCGCGCCCGCGGTGTCGCGGTCGAGTACGGCGACGCGCGCGCCGCGGGCGGTCAGCAGCGCCGCGGTGGCGGCGCCGATCCCGGAGGCGCCCCCGGTGACGAGGGCGGTGAGGCCCGCGAGGTCCTGGGCGGCGGAGGCGGCGTGCATCGGATCGGCGCTGGTGCTCATCGGGTCAGCTCCTGTCGGGCCTGTCGCGCCTGCCACACCGGGCCGTCCGGGTAGCGGTAGTCGGCGAGCGACTCCGGGACCATACGGGCGGAGAAGCCGGGCGCGGCAGGGGCGCGGTATCGGCCGTGGTCCATCACCACGGGATCGGTGAAGTGTTCGTGCAGGTGCGGGACGTACTCGATCACCCGGTTGTCCCAGGTGCCGGAGACGGCGACGTAGTCGAACATCGACAGGTGCTGGACCAGTTCGCACAGGCCCACGCCGCCGGCGTGCGGGCAGACCGGGACGCCGAATTTGGCGGCGAGCAGCAGGATCGCGATGTTCTCGTTGACCCCGGCGACGCGGGCCGCGTCGATCTGGACGAAGTCCACCGCGCCGGCCTGGAGGAGCTGCTTGAACACCACGCGGTTGGCGACGTGTTCGCCGGTCGCGACCGGCACCGGCTGGCCCGCGCGGATCGCGGCGTGCGCGAGGACGTCGTCGGGGCTGGTCGGCTCCTCGATCCAGTACGGGTCGAATGGCGCCAGCGCCCGCATCCAGTCCACGGCGTCGGAGACGTCCCAGCGCTGGTTGGCGTCGACGGCGATCCTGATGTCGGGGCCGACCGCGTCGCGGGCCAGCCGCATCCGGCGCAGGTCGTCGTCGAGGTCGCCGCCGACCTTGAGCTTGATCTGCTGGAAGCCCGCGGCGACGGCCTCCTTCGACAGCCGGGTCAACTTGTCGTCGGAGTAGCCGATCCAGCCGGGTTCCGTGGTGTAGGCGGGGTAGCCGCGACGGCGCAGTTCCGCGGCGCGCTCGGCGCGGCCCGGCTCGGCGCGGCGCAGGATCTCCAGCGCCTCGTCGCGGGTCATGGCGTCGCTGAGGTAGCGGAAGTCGACCATGTCCACGAGCTGTTCCGGGCTCATCCCGGCCAGCAGTTCCCAGACCGGCAGTCCGGCCCGGCGGGCGGCCAGGTCCCAGGCGGCGTTGACCACCGCCCCGGCGGCCATGTGCATCACGCCCTTCTCCGGGCCGAGCCAGCGCAGTTGGGAGTCGTGGGTGAGCAGCCGGTAGAAGCCGCCAAGATCACCCGTGACACTGTCCACCGAGCGGCCGACCACGTAGGGTCGCAGTGTCCTGATCGCCGCGGCGACGACGTCGTTGCCGCGCCCGATCGTGAAGCAGAGACCGTAGCCCGCCAGGCCGCCGGGCGAGTCCGTACGGAGCATGACGTAGGCGGCGGAGTAGTCGGGGTCGGGGTTCATGGCGTCCGAGCCGTCGAGCTGCTCCGAGGTCGGAAAGCGGATGTCGTACACGTCGACCTCGGTAATGGTCGGACTCATGCACACCCCCGTCGTGAGACATCGGATCTTTTCTTGATGATCCGATGTATAGCGGCGCGCGGGGCCGGAAGTCCAGGGGCGGGGCCAAACTTTGTGGGCAACAGATCGGATGTCTCACCTGGTGGCGCTGCCGGTGACTCATCGGGGGCCGCGCTGGGGATCATCCAGCTACGAGAACCACGGCACCGGCCTCGGTACGCCGTAGGCTGGTGCCGCACGTGCAGGAACAGCAGCCGGTACGGGGACGGCACCGCTCCCCTCCGGTCGGAAGGAGGCGCTGGGTGATCGAGCTCGAGGGGGTACCCGAGCTGATCGACCCGGTCATGGTGGCCGCGTTCGAGGGCTGGAACGACGCCGGGGACGCCGCCTCGACCGCGGTCGGGCACATGGACCGGGAGTTCAAGGGCGAGGTCTTCGCGGCGCTCGACGCCGAGGACTACTACGACTTCCAGGTGAACCGCCCCACGGTCTGGATGGACGCCGGGGTACGGCGGGTCGTATGGCCCACGACCCGGCTCTCGGTCGTCAGGATCACGACGCCCAAGCCCCGCGACCTGGTGCTGGTCCGCGGGATCGAGCCCAGCATGCGCTGGCGCTCGTTCTGCAACGAGATCCTGGGCTTCGCCCACGAGCTGGGCGTCGAGATGGTCGTGGTGCTGGGCGCGCTGCTCGGCGACACCCCGCACACCCGGCCGGTCCCGGTCACCGGGGTGACCTCGGACCCCGACCTGGCGACGACGCTCAATCTGGAGGAGTCGCGCTACGAGGGGCCGACCGGCATCGTCGGCATCCTCCAGGAGGCGTGCACGCACGCGGGCATCCCCGCGGTGAGCCTGTGGGCGGCGGTGCCGCACTATGTGTCGCAGCCGCCCAACCCCAAGGCCACCCTGGCGCTGCTCAACCGCCTCGAGGACCTGCTCGACCTGCGCATCCCGCAGGGCGAGCTGCCCGAGGACGCGCGCGCCTGGCAGGTCGGCGTGGACCAGCTCGCCGCCGAGGACAGCGAGGTCGCGGAGTACGTCCAGACGCTGGAGGAGGCGCGGGACACCGCGGAGCTGCCCGAGGCGTCGGGTGAGGCCATCGCCAAGGAGTTCGAGCGCTATCTGCGCCGCCGCGACCCGCAGGCCGGGGAGTACGCGAGCGAGGGTGACGGCGGGGTGCCGCAGTTCCGGGACCGTGCGCAGTCGCCGCGGCTGGACCCGGACAGCGGCGCGGGCGCGGGCACGGACACCGATACGGACGACGGCGCCGACAAGGACGCCGCAGCCGAGGCCGACAAGAAGGCCGACCACAAGGCCGCAGCCGACGCCGACGCCGACACGGAGACCGAGGCCGAGGCCGCCAAGGACGGGGAAGGCGACCTGGACGCCCCAAACGGCGACGGGGACGGCCGCGAGGAGTAGACCGCGCGACGGACGGGAGTGAGGGGGCGCGCCGCGCGCACCCCCTCACCCCCAACCGGTCACGCGCAGTGGAACCGCGCCCCCGCCCAGTCCCCGTGGTCACCGCTGAGTGACGTCGCCGCCGGGGTGATCTTCAGATGGACGTGCCGGGCCCCGGTCACCGGTACCGACACCGGCACGGTGGCGGACGCCCCGGTGAGCACGGGCGAGGTCCACAGCGTGACGCCGTCCGCGACGACGGAGAAGGTCACCGAGCCGTAGCCGTCGATCTCGTCGTCGATGCCCACGTCCGCGGTGAACACCGAGCACCGGCCGCCGAGGTACACCTCGACGTCGGAGGCCGCGTGCGCCCCGATGCCCTTGGCGTACGTCGTCCCGTCCAGGGTCAGCGTGTGCCCGTCGGCCGCGCCCGACTCGCCGTTGCTGCGGTCGCGTTCCGGCGGCCCCCAGCCGTTGGTCGAGGTCAGCCAGGTCAGATCCCCGGCATACGTGTCGGCCGTCGGCGGCGTGGGCATCGCCGCGACCGCGAACGGCTGGACGGCGACCCGGCCGGGCGCCGACGACAGGTAGTCGGCCCGCGCGGTGAGCACGGCCTGTCCCGCCGTGACCCCGGCGGGCGGTGTCACCGAGAAGCGCAGCCGCTTGGTGTTCCCCGCGGTCAGCACGGGCACGGTCTGCGGCGCCGACACCTTCCAGCCGTCCGGCGCCCGGAGCGAGACCTTGGCGCCGACCACCGGCAGCTTGCCCGCGGTCAGGTCCACGGCGACGTCGGAGGCGACCCCGGCGCCGGTCTCCTGGCCCGCGGGCGCGGAGACCACCGCGGCCGAGCCCGGCACGCGTCCGCCGAGCGCGCTGGAGCCCGCCAGCCGCAGCCGGAACGCCTGCGCGGTGGACCGGGTCGCGGTCTTCACCCGGACCACTCCCCCGCGGTCGGCGGGGTCGTACCACCAGCCCTGCGTCGCCTTGTCGAAGGCGGCCTCGGTGCCCAGCCGGGGCAGCACCTTGCTGTCGAGCAGCACCGCGCCGGGCGCGTCACCGGTGTGCAGGGTGAACGCGTACGGCCGGGCGGTCTGCTTGCCCCGGAAGTCGCCGACGCTCGCGCCGACGTCCACCGTCACCTCGCCCGCGCCGGACTTCGGCGCGGTGACCGTGACCTTCTGCCGCGCGTACTTCCCCGCGCGGCTCTGCCGGGTCACGCCGTCGTCCTCGTAGAGGGTGAAGGACGAGGTGCCCTGCGGGTAGACGTCCCAGGCCACCGGGGAGTCGGCCGTACGGTCCCGGTACGACCTGATGCCGGGCCACATCGGCACGGCGGCACCGGCCTTGACGAACAGCGGCAGGGTGCCCAGCGGCGCGCTGTAGCTGTCGACCGTGGTCGGCCCCTGGTAGATCCGGCCGGTCCAGTAGTCGGCCCAGGTGCCCTTGGGCAGGTAGATGCCGTCGCGCACCGCGGAGTCCTCGTAGACCGGCGCGACCAGGAAGTCCTGCCCGGACAGGAACTCGTACTTCGCCGCGTCGGTCGCCGCCACCGGGTCGTCCGGGTACTCCAGCGCCAGCGGGCGCACCGCGCCGACACCGGTCCTGTTCGCCTCGGCCGCGTAGCTGTACATGTACGGCAGCAGCGACTCCTTGAGCTTGAGGTACTGGCGGTTGATCGAGGTGTACGGCTCCCCGTACTGGTAGGGCTGCTTGTCGCTGGCGGCCCAGCCGTCCATCGTCATGACGGCGGGCAGGAAGGACTTCCACTCCAGGTCGCGGGTGTACGTGTCGGCGCTGCCGCCGAAGATGCCGTCGATGTCGCCCGAGGTGTAGGCCAGGCCCGACATCGTGGCGCCCGCGTAGGTCGGGATCTGCCAGCGGATGTAGTCCCAGGTGCCGTACTGGTCGCCGGACCACTGCACGCCGCAGCGCTGCGCGCCCGCCCAGCTCTCCGGCGCCCAGGTGAAGCCGCGGGCGTCGCTGTTGTCCTCGATGCCCCGGTAGGCGTCCTTGCAGCCGTCCAGCGCGTGCTTGTAGCCGTCGCCGACCCAGGCGACGTCGAGCTTGGCGACCCGCTGGCCCGCCTTGACCTGGTCGGCGAGCTTGTCCAGGCCGTCCTCGGTCCACAGGCCGAGCTCCATGTCCTGCTTCGCCAGGCCCGCCGACGTCTCCGGCAGGTTCTCGTACCCGCAGCCGTAGCCGTCGTTGACGAGCATCCAGCCGTTGGGCATGTCGTTGGCGGTGTAGTCGGCGGCCACGTCGAGCGCGTCGAGGGTGTGGCGTTCGCCGCGGTTGGCGTTGTGCAGGTAGCAGTCGGAGTCGCCCGGCTCCAGGCCGTAGACCGGGGGCAGGAAGGGCTTGCCGGTCAGCTTGGTGTAGTCGCCGATCACCCGCTTGGCGTCGCCCGCGAAGTAGTAGGCGTCGAAGCGCTGTTCCTCGGCGCTCGCGGTCACCGGCTCGCCGAAGCTGTAGGTGTTGGGCGCGTAGGTGTTGCGGAAGACGCCGTATCCGGCCGTGGAGAGGTAGAACGGCACGGAGTTGGGGTGCCCGCCGTCGTTCCAGTTGCCGTCCACGCCGACCTGGACGGTCTGGCCGCGGTGCGAGGTGTTGCCGCGGCCGTTCTGCATGCCGCCGCCGTAGAACTGCTCGGCCGCGCCGCGGTCGAGGGTCTGGGTGGTGCTGTCCTTGGTCCAGCTCAGCGGCTTCGTCTCGGACCAGACCCGGGTGCCGTCGGCCCGGTAGAGGGCGAAGCGCAGCGGCGCCTTGTAGGCCCGCAGCGTGACGGCCGAGGTGCTCAACTCGTAGGCGTCGCCCGCGTCCTTCCAGCGCGTGGCGGGCGGCGCGCCCTGCGGCAGGACGATGTCGTCGCCGGTCGGATCGGTGAAGGCGCCGTCCGGGGCCAGTTCGATGCGGAAGGTGTCGGCCGACACGAAGCTGACCCGGGCCAGGGCCTGACCCGCGTGCAGCCGGTAGACGGCGCCGGCGTGGTCGAAGCCGGTCACGTCCCCCACGGAGGTCTCGGCGGTCGCGGTGGGTGCGGCGGCCTGCGCGCCGCCGGGTCCCGTGAAGGCCATGAGCAGACCGAGCACGGCTGCACCGACCAGCGCCACTCTAGTGCGCACTCTTGTTTGCATGAAGCGTGTTTAGCGCAAAATCGAGCATGGGACCATGGGCGGAACGGAAGCGGAACGGAAACCGCCCTCGGACTCCGGCTGAGTCCAAGGGCGGTCACGGGTGGGTCGGTTGGGGTGTGCGGACTACAGCGCGACTCCGAGCAGCGCGTCCACCGTGCGCGACACCAGGCCGGGCGCGCCGGTCTCGGTGCCGCCCTCGGACTCCTGCGCGGCGGCCCAGCGGTCCACGGCGGCCAGGGCGCGCGGTGCGTCGAGGTCGTCGGCCAGCGCCTCGCGGATCTCTTCGAGCAGCGCGTCGGCGGACGGCCCGTCCGGCCGGGAGACGGCGGCCCGCCAGCGCGCGAGCCGCTCGACCGCCTCGGCGAGCACGGCGTCGGTCCACTCCCAGTCGGCGCGGTAGTGGTGGGCGAGCAGCGCGAGCCGGATCGCCGCCGGGTCGACGCCGTCGCGGCGCAGCGTGGAGACGAAGACCAGATTCCCCTTGGACTTCGACATCTTCTCGCCGTGCAAAGCGACCATCCCCGCGTGCACGTACGCCTTCGCGTACGGGTACTCGCCGGTGAGCGCCTGGGCGTGCGAGGCGCCCATCTCGTGGTGCGGGAAGGCCAGGTCGGAGCCGCCGCCCTGGACGTCGAATCCCATGCCGAGGTGGTCGAGCGCGATGGCCACGCACTCGATGTGCCAGCCGGGGCGGCCGGGGCCGAGCGAGCCGCCGTCCCAGCTCGGCTCGCCCTCGCGGGCGCCCATCCACAGCATCGGGTCCAGCGGGTTCTTCTTGCCCGGCCGGTCCGGGTCGCCGCCGCGCTCGGCGGAGAGCGCGCGCATCGTGGCGGCGTCGAGCCCGGAGACCTTGCCGAAGTCGGGGTCGGCGGCGATCGCGAAGTACGTGTCGACGCCGAGTTCGTACGCCGCGCCCGCGTCCCGCAGCCGCTCGATCAGCGGGACGATGCCCGGAATGGCCTCGACCGCGCCGATGTAGTGGGCGGGCGGCAGCATCCGCAGCGCGGTCATGTCCTCGCGGAACAGCGCGGTCTCCCGCTCGGCCAGCTCGACCCAGTCGACGTCGGTCGCGTTGGCCCGCTCCAGCAGCGGATCGTCGATGTCCGTGACGTTCTGGACGTACTCCACCTGGCGCTTCGTGTCGAGCCACACGCGCTGCACGAGGTCGAACGCGTTGTACGTGGCCGCGTGCCCCAGGTGAGTGGCGTCGTAGGGGGTGATCCCGCAGACGTAGATCCGGGCCACCGGGCCCGGATCGATCGTCAGCGGCCCACCGGTCGCGGTGTCGTGGAGACGGAGTGCGCGTCCAGTGCCGGGAAGGGCGGGGACGTCGGAAGCGGGCCAGGCATGCATGTCATGAGATTAACCGTGCAGACGACTGGCAAACGAACCGGAGCTGGGGCAATGCCGGACGAGGCGGCTCGGGCGCGCTGCCGGAACGCTCTCCTGGACGGCCCGGAGCGCCCCGCTTCAGACCGGCGGCCAGGGGATCGACGGCCACTCGCCGCCGGGCTCGGGATGCACTCCCGACCGCAGCAGCCGCTCGGTCCTGGCCCGTACGGCGGCCGTCTCCGCGGGGGTGATCAGCTCGGCGAGCCGGTCGCCGAGCGCCCCCGACAGCTCCGCCTGGAGCTTGCGCAGTACGGCCACAGCCTCGTCCGGCAGCGGCTCGCCCGCCCAGCCCCACAGCAGGGTGCGCAGCTTGTCCTCGGTGTGGAACGTCACTCCGTGGTCGATGCCGTAGAGCCGCCCGTCGGCGGTCTGGAGCAGGTGGCCGCCCTTGCGGTCGGCGTTGTTGATGACGGCGTCCAGCACGGCCAGGCGGCGCAGGCGTATGTCGTCGGCGTGCACCAGCAGGGCGGTGCGGCCGTTCTCCAGCCGGGCCTCGACGACGGGCTTCCAGCCGGGGGCGGGCTCGGTGTCCTCGGTCAGCCCGAAGAGCTCCGGCTGCGCGGGGTCGGTGTCGGCGTCGGTGTCGGAATTGGTGTCGGCGGCGGCGTACGGGGCCTCGTCGGGGCCGGCTTCCGTATCCGTATCCGTACCCGAATCCGTGTCCGCGGTCAGGTCCGGCGGGTCGATCCAGAGCTGGACCATGCCCTCGCCGTACGGTCCGTCGCGCAGCACGGTGGGCGGCACCAGGCCCCAGCCGGTCGCCTCGGAGACCAGGTACGCGGCCACCTCGCGCTGGGCCAGGGTGCCGTCGGGGAAGTCCCACAGCGGGCGTTCCCCGGCCACCGGCTTGTACACGCAGGCGAGCGCGCGGCCCTCGTACTCGGTCTCGCAGAACAGCACGGCGTTGGAGGCGTCGCGCACCTGGCCGCGCACGGTCAGCTCGCCGTGGACGAGGGCCTCGGTGCCGGGGCTCAGGCCGACCTCCGGTACCCGTTCTGACGCGGGCATACGTGTCCTTCCGGGTCCAGGGGGAGGCTGCACAGCGGGCACGGCGGGCGCCCCGCGGAGACCACGTCGAGCGCGCGCTTGGCGAAGGAGCGGGCCTGGGCGCCGGTCAGCAGGACGCGCAGCAGCGGCGGGCCGTTCTCGTCGTCCTGGAGCAGCTCTTCCTCGGCCGCCTCCAGGTCGTCCTCGTCCTCACCGGACAGCTCGACCAGCGCCTGCGCCTCGATGACCATCCGCTCGTGGGCGCCGTCCCAGGCCAGGGCCATGGTGCCGACCCGGAACTCCTCCTCGACGGGGGCGTCCAGCGGGGCGGAGTCGGCCAGTTCCGCGGGGGCGACGGCGGGCACCGAGGCGTTGCCGCCCGACCTGCGCACCACCTCGTCCAGCAGCTCGTCCACCCGCTCGGCGAGCGCCGCGACCTGCGTCTTCTCCAGCGCCACGCTGGTGGTCCTGCCCGCCGCGGTGGCCTGGAGGAAGAAGGTCCGCTGACCCGGCTGGCCGACTGTCCCGGCCACGAAACGGTCCGGCTGCTCGTAGAAGAAGACCTGACGGGGCACGTCCCGCTCCGTTATCTCGACTGAATCGCTGCTTTGGCGCGATGCGTTCTGGTGGCATTCACTGGTTCCACTGCCGGTCCCCCACCCTACTGCGGAAGCTGATCACAGGGCGCCGGTGGAGCCTCCGACGACCGCGTCGTCCTCGTTGTCCTGCGGCTTGTCCCGCGGCGGGGGCGGGATCAGCGGGGTCAGGTCGCCGGTGTCGCCGAGGCGGAGCAGGAAGGGGCGGTACGGGGTGTAGCGGATGACGGTCACCGAGCAGGGGTCGGTGCTGATCCGCTGGAAGAGGTCCAGGTGCATGCCGAGCGCGTCGGCGGCCAGCGACTTGATGATGTCGCCGTGCGAGCACACCAGGTACAGCGCGTCGGGCCCGTGCTCGGCCTCGATCCTGGCGTTCCAGTCCCGTACGGCGTCCACCGCGCGGGCCTGCATCGCGCGCAGCGACTCGCCGTTCTCACCGGGGAAGACGGCCGCCGAGGGGTGCCGCTGGACGGTCGCCCACATCGGCTCCTCCGCCAGTTCTGCCAGCTTGCGGCCCGTCCAGTCGCCGTAGTGGCACTCGCCGACCCGCTCGTCGGTGTGCAGCGGCAGCTCGGGGCGCGTGTCGAGCAGCGGTCCTACGGTCTCCTGGCAGCGTTGCAGCGGACTGCACACGACGGCGGCGAGCGGCAGTGCGGCGAGCCGGGCGGCGAGCACGGTCGCCTGGGCCCGGCCGGTGTCGTCCAGGGCGACGCCAGGACTCCATCCGGCCAGCACTCCGTCGGCGTTGGCGGTCGACCGGCCGTGCCGGACAAGGATCACGGTGGGCATGCCCGCCACCGTAACCCTTCCGCCGCCGACCCGTTGTGCTGGGTGACGGCCGTGGCGGGGAAGATCCCCCCGAGCCCCCACCACGGCCGCTGAATTCCCTGCGATCCACTGCCCCCGGCCTAGCCCTCGCCGACTTGCCTCATAGGTAAGGTCTAGGGGTCGGGGGGCCCTTCAGTTTTCGGGCAGCAGTCGGGATGGCGAAGCAGGTGGAGATGTTCAGCAAGGCGACGAGGAGCCGTCCGAGCGCGCGCCGGAGTGGTCCGGCCGGCTCTGACTGGTCTCCGTACGGCCGCCTGGAGGACGCCGCCGACGCGTATTTCCTGCACGCGGACGTCGCGCTCGACGCCATCGAGGGTGTGCTGGGCCGCCGCCGCGTGCGCGGCTTCACCCTGGAGCGGGTGGTCGACCTGACCGAGGCGGGCACCTCGGTGTGGCAGGAGGCCGCGGTGTGCGACGGGCGGCGGCTGATCCTGTGGCACAGCGAGGAGTTGGCGGACGACAAGGCGCCGGGCGGCACCGTACTGGACTCGTCGGTGCAGGTGCTGCCGCTGGACTCGATCGGGCACGTCGGGATGCGCACCCTGGTCGGCCGCGACGAGGGCGGGCAGCGGATCGACCGCGGGGTCTATCTGGTGCTGGCCACCGCGATGCCGCACGAGATGAGCGCGGTGCAGGCCGACCCGGACTCACCGCTGCCGGTCGCCTCCGCCAAATTCCGCCCCGAGGCGTTCCGTTTCAGCAAGTCCCTGGACGACGGCGGCGCCGGGCAGATAGCGCGACTCATCGCCTTCGGGCGGCTGTTGGGGCGGCTGGTACCGAGCTGAGCGCGGCGCTGGGCCGGGCCGGGCCGTCATGAGGACGGGCGCTGGGCCGCGTCGAGGCGGGCGCCGCGCACGGCCCCGCGCGCGTCGAGCGGCACGGGGCCATGACCGGCCCATCGGACCGACATCAGCACGGGGCCGTGGCCGGCCCCCTTCGGGCCGACCCGTCGTCACGTCCTCGCCTTACGCCCCCGCGAGCCCGGCCCGCTCCAGCGCCTCGACGCCCGCCCGTACGCCCGCGATCCGCTCGTCCCGCGTGAATCCGGCGGGCGTGATGTTGAGCGTGGTGACCCCGGCGTCGGCGTACTCGCGCAGCCGGTCCGCGATCCGGTCGACCGTGCCGAGCAGGCAGGTGGAGTCGATGAGGTCCTGCGGCACGGCCGCCCCCGCGCCGTTCTTGTCGCCCGCCAGGTACTTGTCCTGGATCTCGGCGGCCTCCTTCTCGTACCCCATGCGCTGCGCGAGCTGGTTGTAGAAGTTCTGCTTGCGGCTGCCCATGCCGCCGACGTACAGCGCGGTGTACGGGCGGAAGATGTCGGCCAGCGCCGGGACGTCCTCGCCGAGGGCGAGCGGCAGGGTCGGGCTGACGTCGAAGCCGTCCAGCGTCAGACCGGCCTTCTCGCGCCCGGCCCTGATGTGCCGCAGCGCGGTGTCCTCCAGGTGCGCGGCGGACGGGAAGATCAGCAGGGCGCCGTCGGCGATCTCGCCGGTCTGCTCCAGGTTCTTCGGGCCGATCGCGGCGATGTAGAGCGGGATGTGCTCGCGCTCGGGGTGCACGGTGAGCTTGATCGGCTTGCCGGGGCCGCCGGGCAGCGGCAGCGTCCAGTGCTCGCCCTCGTAGCTCAGCCGCTCGCGGGACATCGCCTTGCGGACGATCTCCACGTACTCGCGGGTGCGGGAGAGCGGCTTGTCGAACTTGACGCCGTACCAGCCCTCGGAGACCTGCGGGCCCGACACGCCGAGACCGAGGCGGAACCGGCCGCCGGACAGCGAGTCCAGGGTCGCGGCGGTCATCGCCGTCATCGCGGGGGCACGCGCCGGAATCTGGAAGATCGCCGAGCCGACGTCGATCCGCTCGGTCTGCGCGGCGACCCAGGAGAGCACGGTGGGGCCGTCGGATCCGTACGCCTCGGCGGCCCAGCACACGTCGTAGCCGAGCCGGTCCGCCTCCTGGGCGACGGCGAGGTTGTCCGCGTCCATCCCGGCGCCCCAGTAGCCGAGGTTGATCCCGAGCCGCATACCGCTCCTCTTTCCGCCGCCGTATCGTCGCTGTCGCGTCGTCGCTCTCGCGTCCGTCGCTGTCAGGTCGTCGCTGTCATGTCACCGCCGTCGTCCGCCGACATACTGGCGAGTAACGTCGTTGTACCTCCGGACTGTAGCGCCCCGCCGCGGCACGGGGCCCTGTCAGGTACGTCACTGCCGCCCATTCGGCCGGTGCGGGCAGTAATCTCAGCGCCCATGGAGCATAGGCACCTGGGCCGCACCGGGTTGCGCGTGTCCCGACTCGGTCTCGGCACGCTCACCTGGGGACGCAACACCGGCGAACGCGACGCCGCCGACCAGCTCAAGGCGTTCTGGGACGCCGGGGGCAGCCTGGTCGACACGGCGGACGTGTACGCCGACGGCGGCGCCGAGTATCTGCTCGGGCGGCTGATCGAGGATCTCGTGCCGCGGGCCGATCTGGTGATCTCCACCAAGGCGGGCAGCGTGCCGGACCCCGACCGGCGGTTCGACGCCTCGCGCGGACACCTGCTGTCCGCGCTCGACGCGTCCTTGCAGCGGCTGGGCACGGACTACGTCGACCTCTGGCAGGTGCACGCCTTCGACCCCGGTACGCCCACGGAGGAGACGCTCCAGGCGCTGGACATCGCCGTCAGCTCCGGCCGCGCGCGCTACGTCGGCGTCTCCAATTTCTGCGGCTGGCAGCTCGCCAAGGCCGCCGCGTGGCAGCTCGCCGCGCCCGGGCGGACGCCGCTGGCCAGTACGCAGATGGAGTACTCGCTCCTCCAGCGGGGAGTGGAGCGCGAGGTGCTGCCCGCCGCGATCGACCTCGGGGTCGGCCTGCTGCCCTCCTCGCCGCTCGGCCGCGGTGTGCTCACCGGCAAGTACCGCAACGGCACGCCGCCCGAGTCGCGCGGCGGCTCCGACGACATGGCCGCCTTCGTCGCCCCCTACCTCGACGAGACCGCCCGGCTCATCGTGGACGCCCTCGCGATAGCGGCCGACGGCCTGGCGGTCTCCCCGCTGCACGTCGCCCTCGCCTGGGTACGCGACCGGCCCGGTGTCGCCGCCCCCATCCTCGGCGCGCGCAACGCGCAGCAGCTCATCGCCTCGTTGTCAGTGGAGGCGCTTACGCTTCCGGAAGAGATCTGCCTGGCGCTCGACGACGTGTCAGCACCCCTGCACCGCTATCCGGACCACGACTGGAGCACGCTCTGAACGGCACGCAAGCCTCCCGCCGGTCCACCACCCCACGGAGGCCGCAGTGACCGAGTCCCCCACTCCCCCGCCCCGCGCGGACACCCCGCCGCCGAGCGGCCCCGCCGAAGGCCCGGCGAACCCACCGGCCGCCGCGGACGGGCCGTCCTCCGGGGGCGGCTCGCGGACAGCCCCGCAGGAGCGGCCCACGGGCACGGCGTCCGCCGCGGTGCCGGGGAGCCGTGCCGCCGCCAAGCCGGTCGCCGACGTGGCCGCGCTGGCCGCCGCCGTCCGCTCGATCGAGCGCGGCGACAATCCGGCGGCGCCCGCGCCGCGCGGTGACGCGGCCGAAGCCCGCCGCAAGCGGCGCGAGGCGATGGCGGCGGAGGCCGCCACCATGCAGGCCGCGGAGGCGGCGGAGGTCGGCGCCGGTGCCCCGGCGGGGACGGACGGCGCGCCGGAGGCCGAAGCGGAGGCGACAGACGACGCCCAGTCGTCCGTGGAGGCGACGGACGGGAGCGGGGACGAGGACGGCGCCGAGGAGCCGTCAGGGGCCGGAACGGAGGCGTCCGAGACGGGAGTTACGGCCCCGGACGCGGGGGCGGACGGACCCGCGTCGGGAGCCACGGGTCCTGCCTCGGGGCCGCGGCCGTCCGCCGGGGCCGACGCGCCCCAGAGCGGAGTCACAGGCCCCGGCACCGCTCCGCAGGCGTCGGCCGGGGCCGATGGCCCTCAGGACGGGCGCGAGGGCCACGGCGAGGCTCCGGCGGCCTCCGGGGCGGGCGCGGCGGCCGGTGTCGAGGCGCGGCCTCGGGCCGGCGCGGGCGCGGCGTCCGGCGGCGGGGCGACTGCGGCCGGGGCGCGGGTGCGCGAGGGCGGCTTGCGGAAGGCGGCCGTTGATCCGGCGGCCGTCGCGGCGGCGAAGGCCGTGCTGGAAGAGGGCGGCGCGCCAGGGGAGTTGGCGGAGGCGGCGGTCAGGGCGCTCGGGGAGCGGGCGGGGGAGGCGCTGCGGGAGGACCCGTGGCTGGTGCTCGGCCTGCCCGGCGTACGGGTGGAACCGGCGGACACCTTCGCCCGCGCGCTGCTCGGCGCGCAGTGCCGCCCGGACGACGAGCGGCGGGCGAACGCGCTGGTCGGCTGGCTGCTGGAGCGCGCCGCCGAGAAGGGGCACACGGCCCTGCGGTCGGCAGAGCTACAGGCGGAGCTGGCGGCCCGCGCCGTACCGGACCCGGCGGCGGCCGTGGCCTCCGCCGTGGCCGACGGCCAGGTGCTCGTCTTCCCCGAGCACCCCGCGCACCCCGCGACGGCCTCGGAGGCCGCGAGCGAGGAGGAGGACGAGGGCGAGGACGGCGCGGCGGACGTACCGCTGCTGATCGGCCTCGACCGGTACGCGCTGGCGGAGGAGAGCCTGGCCGACGGCTGTGTGCGGCTGCTGCGCTCCTTCGAGGGCGACCACGGCACGGACTGGGAGAAGGCCGCCGCGGGCGCGCCGTCGAAGTCGGCGGCGGAGCTGATCAGGGCCGCCGCGGGCAGCGGCCTGGTCGTGCACTCCGGCGGCGAGGCGGCCCGCGAGGAGCCGACCGCCCTGGTGGCCGCGGCGCGCGCGGCGGGCCTGCGGGCGTACGCCGCCGCGTACACGGCGAACGGCAGGCGGCGGCTGGCCGAGGCGCTCGGCGAGGACGCGGCCGTGACGGTCGAGGCGCTGCTGGCCGGTACGCAGGGCCCCGGCAGGTCCGGCGACGGTGCCCTCGCCCTGGACCTGCTCGCGGTGCTCGACGCCCAGCAGTTGGGCATCGAGGAGGCCGCCTCGCTGGTGGAGGCGGTGCCGGACGGCGCCCGGCTGGTGTTCAGCGGCGACGAGCACGCGATGTGGTCGGCGGGCCCCGGTCTGGCCTTCGCCGACATGCTGGCCGCCAAGTCCTGCCCGCGGGTCGCCTCCCGCACCCCGGACCCCGGTCCGATCGGCGAGCTGGTCTCGCTCATCGGCATCGGCGAACTCGCCCCGGTCGAGGCCCCGGACAAGGAGGTCGTCGTCGTCCCCGTACGCGACCCGCGCGAGGCCGTGCACCGTACGGTGCAGCTCGTCGCCGACTCCGTACCGCGCGCCATCGGCGTACCGGCGGAGCGGACCCAGGTGATCACGCCGGGGCACGGCGGCGCGGTCGGCACCCGCGTGCTCAACGCGGCGCTCAAAGAACGGCTGAATCCCGGCCCCGGCCGCTTCGCCGGTTTCGACCCCGGCGACCGCGTCGTCCACGTGCCGGTCCCCGGCCGTACGCTGCCCGGCACGGTCGTCGGCGCGGAGCCGGACGGACTGCGGCTGGAGTGCGAGGACGGCCCGGTGCTGGTGCCGCGGGCGGACGTGGCGACGACCGTACGGCACGCCTGGGCGATCACCGGGCACCAGGCGGCCGGGATGCGCTGGCCCGCGGTCGTGGTGGTCGTACCGGGCGACGCGGGGCCGCTGCTCACCCGGTCCTGGGTCTACACGGCGTTCGCGCGCGGTGAGCGGCACCTGTCGGTCGTCCAGGGCGCGGATCAGGGCCTGGCCCAGGCCGTGGCCGGTCCCCAGGCCGCGCCGCGCACGACCCGGCTGGTGACCGTGCTGCGGGAGCTGGCCGCCGACTGACGGGCGGCGCGGGCCCCGTACGGCTCAGCCGCCGCCCACCACTTCCCCGGCGGCTCCGTACGGCTCAGCCGCCGCCCACCACCGGCCCAGCGGCTCCGTACGGCGTCCCGCCGCCCACCGGCTCCGGACGCGTCTGGGGGCGGACAGCGCCCGCTGTCCGCCCCCTCCTGGCGCTCGGGCGACCCGCTCAGTCCGGGTCGAGCACGCTCAGCTCGTCGTCGAAGACGGCGCTCACGTCGAAGCGGCAGATCACGAGTTGCGGGTCGGCCTGCTCGAAGGGCGCGTCCAGCCACTCCCCCGGTTCCGCGGCCTCCGGCACGGCCGACACCCACACCGTGGAGTCGCCCTCCTCCAGGCCGAACTCCTTGTGGCGCTGGGCGATCTCGTCCGGCTCGTACTCGCCGAAGATCACCCCGACCGCCGCGTTCACCGTGGCGTCCGCCGCGCCGTCGCCGTCATCGGCCCTTCTGGCCTGCGCGAACAGCCGGGAGGGCTCAACGATCGTGTAGTCGCGGCGGATCAGCACACTGATGGCCTCCGGGTCCTCGGGACCGGTGTACTCCGGCAGCGAGTCGCCCGCGGGCACCTCGAAGGGAGTCACCTCGTCGTAGGTGTCGTACAGCAACTCGTCATACGACTCGGCGGCCGAAGCCAGCGACTCGAACGCCGCGTAGACGGCGGGATCGTCTTCGCCCGTACGGTTCTCGATCGCCTCGAGGTGGCGGTCCAGCGCGGCCTTGACCGCCTCGACAGCGGCTCGGACCTCGGCAACGGTGGGCTGCACGTCATCAGACATGAGGCAGACGCTATCCGCACCGGGGCGTTGCCCGCACAATAGATGCGATGCCGGAATACGAATTCAGAGAGATGTACGTCGCACGCGGGGTCTCCCGCAAGGACGCGACACGACTGCTCACGGACGAGGCCGAGTACGGGCACTGGGAGCTGGACCGGGTGCGCCTCTACCCCGACGGCAGCCGCAGGGTGCGGTTGCGCCGCCGGATCATCCGCCAGGTGCGGGCCACATGGTGAGACGCGCGACGGTGGGACGCGGGGTCCGCCGCAGACACGGCCCGGCCCCGGAGCGCGGCATACGCGCTTCCGGGGCCGGTTCCGACGGTTCGGACCACAGGGGTTCCGAACGCCTTCGGACTACTTGTTGACGCAGTAGTTGCCGAAGGCCGGGTTGAGCAGACCGATCACGGAGACCGTGTTGCCGCACAGGTTCACCGGCACGTGCACGGGGATCTGGATCAGGTTGCCGGACAGCACACCGGGCGACTGCACAGCGGCGCCCTGGGCGCCGGAGTCGGCGACAGCCATGCCCGCACCCGCGAGCACGAGACCGCCGGTGACAGCCGCAGCGGCTACGACCTTCTTGATCATTTTCTTCCTCCTGATTGACAAGTGCGGTCCCAGCCGCGGACCACACACGTCGTAACGAAGCCGGAGGAATAGAGCTACGAAAGCACTGGATCATTCACTCGTCCCAGCGATCCGGGCCGCCCGTACTCGTACGGGCGGCCGAACCGTCAGCAGTTCTCGATGAAACGATCGAGCACCCGGACCCCGAACCGCAGGCCGTCCACCGGCACCCGCTCGTCAACACCGTGGAACATCCCGGCGAAGTCCAGCTCCGGCGGGAGCTGGAGCGGCGCGAAGCCGAAGCAGCGGATGCCCAGGTCGTCGAAGGACTTCGCGTCGGTGCCGCCGGAGAGCATGTACGGCACGGCGCGCGCGATCGGGTCCTCCGCCTTGAGGGCGAGCTGCATGGCGTCCACCAGGGAGCCGTCGAAGTCCGTCTCCAGCGCCTTGTCGGAGTGCACCGACTCGCGCTTGACGCGCGGGCCGAGGATCCGGTCGAGGTCGGCCAGGAACTCCTCCTCGTAGCCCGGCAGGAAGCGGCCGTCGACGTGGGCGGTGGCCTGGCCGGGGATCACGTTCACCTTGTAGCCCGCGCCGAGCATCGTCGGGGCCGCGGTGTTCCGCAGGGTCGTGCCGATCATCTTGGCGACGCCGCCGAGCTTGGCGAGCGTCGTCTCCATGTCCTCCGGGTCCAGCTCCACCCCGAAGGCGTCCGACAGCTCGTCGAGGAAGCCGCGGACGGACTTGGTGACGCGGACCGGGAACTCGTGCCTGCCGAGCCGCCCGACGGCCTCGCACAGCTCGGTGATCGCGTTGTCGTTGTTGGTCATCGAGCCGTGCCCCGCGGTGCCGTCCACCGTGAGCCGCATCCAGTGCATGCCCTTCTGGGCGGTCTCGATCAGGTACAGCCGCAGGTTCTCGTTGACGGTGAAGGAGAAGCCGCCGACCTCGCCGATCGCCTCCGTCACGCCCTCGAAGAGGTCGGGGTGCTTGTCGACCAGGTGCCGGGCGCCGTACACACCGCCCGCCTCCTCGTCCGCGACGAAGGCGAGCACGATGTCGCGCGGCGGCTTGCGCCCGCTGCGCAGCCGGTCGCGTACGACCGCCAGCGTCATCGCGTCCATGTCCTTCATGTCGACCGCGCCCCGGCCCCACACGCAGCCGTCGGCGATCTCGCCGGAGAACGGGTGGTGCGTCCAGTCGTCCGCGTTGGCCGGGACCACGTCGGTGTGCCCGTGGATCAGCAGCGCGGGCCGCGAGCGGTCCTCGCCCTCGATCCGCGCCACCGTGGAGGCCCGGCCCTGGTGCGACTCGAAGATCCGCGGTTCGAGGCCCACCTCGGCGAGCTTCTCCGCGACGTACTCCGCCGCCGCCCGCTCTCCCGGCCCCGAGTGGTCGCCGTAGTTGCTGGTGTCGATCCGGATCAGCTCACTGCACAGGTCGACGACCTCGTCCTCGCCCGTGACCGTCCCGTTCTCCGCCCTGCCCGGCCCCGACTCGCTCACGCTGTCTCCTCGCTCGTTGCCTGCCGCGTCCGCCCACCACCCGGGCGACCGCGGCCGATGCCTCCCCCCATCCTCCCCCGACACCCCCACCCCGCCCAAGGCTCCCCTCCGGGCCCTCACCCCGGGCCCCGCGCACAGCCCCTTCGTCGGCCCCCTCGGCCCGCTCCGCGCCCGTGATCGACGTGACCGGATCTTTGCTATGGTTTACCTCGTCGCCACGGCCCATAGGCCGAGGTGACACACCCCGTCCGGGTGGCGGAATGGCAGACGCGCTAGCTTGAGGTGCTAGTGCCCTTTATCGGGCGTGGGGGTTCAAGTCCCCCCTCGGACACATCTTCTCTCCTTACAGGGCCGCCTTCGGGCGGCCCTTTTCGGTGTCCGGCGCGCGGGCTCTGCGGTGGCCGGGCGCGCGGGCTCTGCGGCGTCCAGGCGCGCGGCGGCGCCGTGGGGGTGGAGGGCCGGGCGGGGAGTCATCTCCACCCTTGGTTCCACCCCTGGGTCCAGGTGCTTCGTGCCTGGTCGCAGCAGTCTTGGGGGCATGACATCGACCGAGTGGATCACCGACATCGCTCTTCTCCTCGTCGTCTTCCGGCAACTGCGGGAAGGCCGACTCGACCTCAAGACCTTCCTGATCCCGCTGGGCATCGTGGCCTTCGTCGCGAACTCGTACCTGGACACCATTCCCACCGCGGGCAACGACCTGGTGCTCATCGGAGTGCTGATGAGCGTGGGCGCCGCGCTCGGCGTCGCCGGCGGCATCTACACCCGCGTCCGGACCGTCGGCGAGCACGTCCTGATCAAGGCCGGCGCCGTGTCGGCGATCTTGTGGGTCGTCGGCATGGGGGCGCGGATGGGCTTCCAGTTGTGGACCGAGCACGCGGGCGGCGCCCACCAGGTCGCCCAATTCAGCGTCGCCCACCACATCACCAGCGATCAGGCGTGGGTCGCGGCGTTCGTACTGATGGCGCTCACCGAAGTCGTGACGCGGCTCGCCACCATCTTCATACGGAGCCGGATGCAGATGACGCCGCGCGCCGTGCCCGTCCTCAGCCGCAGGGCCTGACCGTGCGTTATGTTCTCCCCGTGCCCGCGACAGACAGCCCCCCGCCTCCTGGGAAGACCGTGGCCCAGGAGGCGGGGGCGCGGCAGGTGCCGGGGCAGGACCCGTGGATGCAGTGGGCGATGACCCTCGGGGTCGTCGTCGCCGGAGTCCTGACGATCCGCCCCCTGGGCTTCAGCGGCCGGGGGCTGGTCGTCGCCGTCCTGCTCGTGATCAACTCGGCGGTGCTGCTGGCCCGGCGCCTGCCCGAGGACAGGATTCCCCAGGGCCTCGTGCTCCCGTGGCTGACGGTCGGCATCGCCGCGGCGGTCGCCCTGATCGGTGTCAGCCGCAGCGGTACGGGCTATCTCTTCGCCTTCTTCCTCGCCGGTCACATCGGATACCGGCTGGAGACCAGACCGGCTCTCGTCCTCGCCGGGATCTGCAGTCTGCTCTGCGGCGGGGTGCTGTACTTCCGTCTCGGTCCCGGGCACGACGAGCTGCCCTGGGTGCTCGGTCTGGCCACCGGCACTCCGGTGCTGGTGGGCATACTCAACCGCAGCCAGCGCCAGGCCGTACAGGCGGTGATCGCGGCGGCCGAGTCGGCGGAGCGCGCCGCGCGGGCCGAGGCGCGGACGGCCGCGCTGACCGAGCGCAGCCGGATCGCCCGGGACGTGCACGATGTGCTGGCGCACTCGCTGGCCGGGATCAACATGCAGTTGGAACTGGCCGACGCGCTGCTCGACACCGGGGACCTGGAGAAGGTCAGGGAGGCCAACGACAAGGCCCACGGTCTGGTGCGGGAGAGCCTCAAACAAGCGCAGTGGACGGTGCACGCGCTGCGCGAGGACTCGCTGCCGCTGCTGGAGAGCCTGACGGCGATGCTGGAGTCGTCGGGGCACCGCGATGTCCTCACCGTCACCGGGACCGCCCGTGAGGTCCCGGCCCGGGTGGTCCAGAATCTCCTGCGTATCGCCCAGGAGGCGCTGACCAACGCCGCCCGGCACGCTCCCGGCGGCGATGTCGGTGTGGAGCTGACGTACGCCGCCGCGTCGATCACGCTGGCGGTGCACAACGGCCCCGCCACGCGCGAGGTGAACGCGGTGGTCGGCAGCGGCATGGGGCTGATCGGAATGCGCGAACGCGTCGCCCTGCTGGGCGGGACGGTGACGGCGGGGCCGGTCACGGCCGGTGCCGACCAGGGCGGCTGGAAGGTGGAAGCGGTGATTCCGGTATGACCGAACCGACCGAGAGGCCGCGGCGGCTGAGGGTGGTCGTCGCCGACGACCAGGCCGCCGTACGGGAGCCGCTCGCCGCGGTGCTCGGGCTGTCCGAGGACATCGACGTCGTCGCGTCCGCCGCGGACGGGAGCCAGGTGCTGGCGGCTGTCGCCGCCGGGCCGGTGGACGTGGTGCTGATGGACCTGCGCATGCCGGTGATGGACGGGATCGAGGCGACCCGGCGGCTCGGCGAGGAGCACCCGGACGTGGCGGTGGTCGTACTGACCACCTTCGCCGACGACGACTCGATCCTCGGCGCGCTGAGCGCGGGCGCCCGCGGCTATCTGACGAAGAACGCGGGGCGCCAGGACATCATCCGGGCGATCCGTGCCGCCGCCGCGGGGCAGTCGGTGCTCGACCGCGAGGTGCAGAACCGGTTGCTCGCCTCCGTCAGGACCAAGGCCCCGATGGTGGGCCAGGCCCTGCCGGAGGACCTCACACCCCGCGAACGCGAAGTGCTCGCGCTGATCGGCCAGGGCCTGCCCAACCGCGGCATCGCCGAGAAGCTCTTCATCAGCGAGGCCACCGTCAAGACCCACATCAACAACCTCTTCGCCAAAGCCGCGATCCGCGACCGCGCCGACGCCGTCCGCCGCGCCATCGAAGCGGGCCTGACCTGACCCGGCCGGGGAACCGGGGCTGGTGGGGCGGCGGGTGGGGGGACGGGGGGCCACTAGCATGTGGGCATGTGGGCGTATGTACCGGCGGTGCTGTTCTTTCTGGGGTTCTGTGTCGGAGTGCTGCGGGAGCGGCGTCGGTTCAGCAATGCGATTCTGCTCGGGCTTTCACCCGTCTTCGCGCTGGGTGCGTGGCTGTTTGACATAGGCAGGGAACACCCGACGTTGGGCAATGATCTCGGGGTGGCGCTGCTGACGCTCATGGCGGTGGGCGTGGTCGCCATGTCGTGGTTTCTGATTTCCAACGGCGTCGCCATGGTGCGGAAAGAGGGCAGAAGTCCGGCCAATCTGCTGTCCCTGCTGGCCGGGTTCGCGCTGCTGGCGCTCATAGCGCTGTTGATCACCGCGGTGGTGATGCACACCCGCGCGCTGCTCGTGGTCGCGGGGACGGCCACCGTCCTCGCGGGGTATGTCGTCTTCCTCTTCCTCTGTTTCATCGTCTACGGGTCGCTCTACGGATGGTTGACCGTCCGCCGCAAGACCGACTACGTCGTGGTTCTCGGCTCGGGGCTCATCGGCGGCACCAAGGTGCCACCGCTGCTGGCCAGCCGCCTCGACCGGGCCCGTACGGTGCACCAAAGGCTCTCGTCGCGCGGCAGGCGGCCGGTGCTGCTCACCTCCGGCGGACAGGGCCCGGACGAGAAGCTGCCGGAGTCGCACGCGATGGCCGACTACCTTGTGGCGCAGGGTTTTCCGGCGGATCTGATCGAGCGCGAGGACCGGTCGACGACCACCGAGGAGAATCTGCGCTTCAGCAAGTCCATCATGGAGCGGAACAAGGCGGACTACCGCTGCGTCGTCGTCACGAACAATTACCATGTCCTGCGCGCCGCGGTGACCGCGCGGCGGCTGGGCGTCAGAGGACATGTCGTGGGGGCGCCGACCGCCGCGTATTTCTGGCCGAGTGCGACCATTCGCGAATTCGTCGCGATGCTCATGACGTATTGGCGCACCAATCTCACCATCTGCCTCCTCGTTTTCGCGGGAGGCTTCTTCATCTGGTGGCTGAGCTGACTGCCGGACGGGCCCCGCGTCCGCGACGGCCGCTCGCCCGACGGCTCGTCACCGCAGATTAAGCCGCTTCATGACCTGAGGGTCGAGGGCGCCCGCGCGGCGCCGGAAGGCCGAGACGGGCACGCGCCGCAGCTCGTTGGTCTCCAGATAGCTCTGCCGGCCCCGGGCGTCGTCGACGGTGCCCGCGGGAAGCGGTACGACTCCGGGCAGCTCCTCGTGGTGCTGAGAGGTGATCTTGGCGACCCGCGCGGTCCCGCCGCGCACCGAGACGACCAGGCAGGGACGGTCCTTCGAGCCGGCCGTGTCCTCGTACGGCACGTCCGCCCACCACACCTCGCCCCTGCGCGGCGCGGCGCCGCCGCCGGACGCGCCGCCCGACCGCCGTACGGGGGTTTCTCCGCTACGCCGCACGCGTCCGGCCGCCACCACGGCGGCCACCAGCGCCACAACAACCACGGCGCCCAGGACGACCCACATCGGCGTGCTCATCGGCTTCTCCTCTTCGTGTACGGGGGTGCGGACGAATGTACGGACGGCAGGACCGGCCGACACCTGCCCCGGTCGTGCGCCGCGACAGCGGTGAGTAGTGGCATGCTTGCGCTGTGGACACAGCGAAACTTGAACTGGCAGCGCACCGCTACGCCGAGGCCGAGGACGCCCTCCAGGCGGCGGCGATCGACCTCAAGGCCGAGAGCGCGGCGGTCCTCGCCAAGGGCGGCGACGAGCACGAGGTGGCGGACGCCGTCGGCCGCCCGCCCGAGGAGATCCGCGAGCTGTGAGCGCGCGCGACCTGTGAGCCGCGCGGTCCGCTTTCCGGCGCCGCTCAGACCTCGCGCCACCGCGCGTTGGCCCAGGAGAACAGCCCGAAGGCGATCAGGCCGACCGCGATGAGCACCAGCAGCCACGGGCCGACCGGCGTATCGGCGAACGAGCGCAGCGTGTCGTCCATGCCCTTGGACTTGCCCGCCTGGTGCTTGACCGCCGCGGCCACGGCGAATCCGCCGGCCGTGGCGAACAGCACGCCTCGCGCGGTGCCGCCGAACATGCCGAGGAAGTCCACGGCTTGGCGCTGGCGCCGCGACATCTGGCCCATCTTCAGGTGCTTGTGGAACTTGCGCATCAGGGCACGGACCGCGATCCACACACCGACACAGAAGACGGCGACACCGGCGACGGCGACGATCCACTGGCCGCCCGGCCAGTCGAGCACCTTGGCCGTCACGTCGTCGGTCCTCTTGTCGGTCGACCCGCTGCCGCTGCTCTTCTCACCGGCCGCGTAGGCGAGCACGGAGTACGAGACGAAGGCGTAGAAGACGCAGCGGCCCGCGGCCATCGCGCGCTTGGTGGGCTTGTCGCCGTCGGGTCCCGCCTGTCCGAAGGCCGCTTCCGACAGCCGCCACAGGGCCATTCCGGCCAGGGCTATGCCCAGCAGCCACAACAGGACGTCCCCGAACGGCTTGTGCGCGATCTCGGCGAGCGCGCCGCCGCGGTCGGCCTGTTGGCCTCCGGCGTCGGAGAAGGCGATGCGCACCGCCAGTGCGCCCACCAGGATGTAGATCACCCCTCGGGCCGCGAACCCCGCGCGGCCCGCGACGGCGACCGCCTTGCTGTCGGCCGCGCGTCTGGCGTTGTGACGGCCCGTCGATGCTGCTGCTTGCGTCTTCACACAGGCCGACTTCCCCGATCGGCGGAGTTGAGGCACCCGCTATGGAACGACGTCCTTCGCGTCCCCCGAACCGTCCTGCGCGGGTAGCCCGACGCCGGGCGGCGGCGTACCGCTTGCCGTATCCGTCGCCGTACCGGTGGGCGAGGGCACGGTCGGCGGGTCGAACCTCACCTCGACGTGCTGGAAGCCCTTGAAGACCTCCGTGGCGGCGTACGAGGTGTACACCTCACGGTCCGCGCGGCTGAGCACCACATTGTCGGTGAACGGGGTGAGCAGGCTGCGCGGCCAGAGCCGCCGGGCCCGCACCGCCGCCACCTCCGCGGTGAGGACGAAGATCAGCGCGCCCAGGTAGATCCAAGTGATCAGGCCGAGGACGATCCCGAACAGCCCGTACGTGGCGGTCGCCCCGCGCAACTCGTGCCGGACGTAGTACGTGCCCGCCCACTGCACGAACTGCCAGGCCAGCGCGGCGGCCAGCGCCGTACCCGCCGAGGAGCGCAGCCGTACGGTGCCGACCGTGAAGTAGCGGTACGCGAACAGGAGCAGGCCGGTGTTGACGGCCGTGGACAGTACGGTCGCCGCGATCCGCAGCAGGACGACGGGGTGGACGCCGAACGCGCGGGCGTCCGACGCGAGCGAGGTCAGCGCGGTGGTGGCGGCCAGGCCCACGCCGAAGACCCCTACCACCAGCAGGCTGCGCAGCCGGGAGCGCAGCGGGTTCGGCCGGTCGTGGCGCGGCACGGCCCAGATCTTCAGCAGGGTGTTCTGCGCGGCCTGGGCGACACCGAGCGCGCCGTACAGGCCGCCGATCACACCGGTGACGACCGCGAGCGTGTTGCCGTGGAACGACCGGATGTTCTCGCCGATCTGATCGCCGATCACCGGGAACTGGTGCAGGGCCGAGTCGACGACCTGCTTCTGGAAGTGCGCGTCGTTGTGCAGCAGGAAGCCGAGCACCGACACCAGGAGCAGCAGCACGGGGAAGACCGACAGGAAGGCGTAGTAGGCGATCAGCGCCGTGAGGTAGCCGCCCTGGTCCTCGCCGAATTTGTACACCACCGCCAGCGGCAGCCCGATCCAGGTGTGCTCGCGCTGATAGGCGTCGAATCTTCGGACCATGCCCACGATCGCCACCACTTCGTCGTCGTCGGGCCTGCCGCCGCACGTCACGCGGCTTGGTCCCTGTCACGGCGGTTTCCCCGTGAGCGCCGGTACAGACCACGGGGCAGGAGGCGGGCCGTGGAGGTGACCTCCGTCTTCTGCGGGTGACCGGTCCCTGACCTCCTGCGGCCCCCGCCCGCGGTCTCCGGTGCGCTGTGCGGTCACAGCCAGCCGCGCTCGCGGGCGAGGCGCGCCGCGACATGGCGGTTCTCGGCGCCGACCTTGGTGGCGGCGGACGACAGGTGGTTGCGTACGGTGCCGACCGAGAGCATCGCGCGGGCGGCGATGTCGGCGACGGGCGCCCCCTCCTCGGCCATGGCGAGCAGTTCCGCCTCGCGGGGCGTCAGCGGGGAGTCGCCCGCGGTGATGGCGTCGGCGGCCAGCTCCTGGTCGACGTAGCGTCCGCCGTCGTGCACGGTACGGATGATGCGGGCGAGCTGCTGCGCGGAGACGGTCTTGGGTACGAAGCCGCGCACCCCCGCGCTCAGCGCGCGCTTGAGGGCCCCGGCCCCGGCGTGGCTGGTCACGATCATCGTCGCGCAGTCGGGGAGTTCGGCGCGCAGGTGTTCCGCGACGCTGATTCCGTCGCCGCGCGGCATCTGGAGGTCGAGGACGGCGACGTCCGGCCGGTGGGCCCGTGCCATGGCGAGGGCCTCGTCGCCGGAGCCCGCCTCGGCGGCGACGAGGATGTCGTCCTCCAGGGCGAGCAGCGAGGCGAGCGCTCCGCGGATGAGGTGCTCGTCGTCGGCGAGCAGGACCCTGATCATGGTGTTTCCTCCCACGGGATGGTCACGGTCAGGCGGAAGACGCCGGCGGAGCGTTCGCTGGTCGTGAGTGTGCCCTGGAGCTGCGTCAGACGCTCTTCGAGTCCGGCGAGACCGCTTCCGGCGAGTGTGGTCCCGTCCGCGGAGGCCGCGTCCGCCGTGCGGCTGCCCGCCGCGGTGGCGGGCCCGTGGCCGCCTCCCGCGCTCCCCGCGCGGTGGCCGCGCCCGCCCCGGTGGTCGCTGCCGTCGTTCTCCACGACCAGCGTGACAGCGCCCTCGCCGGTGTCGCGCAGGGACACCTCGCAGCGGGTGGCGTGCTGGGCGTGGCGCAGCACATTGGTGACGGCCTCGCGGATGACCCAGCCGAGCGCGGTCTGGATGTCGTCCGGGAGGCGGGCGGCGGGACCGTCGCTGATACGGCAGGGAATCCCGGCGGCCTTCAGGACCTCGCGGGCCCCCGCGAGCTCGGTGTGCAGGTCCGCGGTGCGGTATCCGCGCACGACGGAGCGGATCTCGCGCTGGCTGTCCTGCGCGATGCGCTGCACCTCGTACATCAGGTCGACGGCCTCGGGGCTGCCGCGTTCCGCGAGCTTCGCCGCCAGTTCGCTCTTCAGGGCCACCACGGCGAGGTTGCGTCCGAGGATGTCGTGCAGGTCGCGGCCGAAGCGCAGGCGTTCCTCGGCCACGGCCAGGCGGGCCTGGGTCCCGCGGGCCGCGGCCAGCTCCTCGATCAGGAGCACGCTCCAGCCGGAGGCCCGCAGGGCGAGGGCCATGAACGGGACGAGGAACAGGGTCCCGCCGACGACCACCGCCAGCGACTCCCCGCGCAGTCCGGTCGCGAAGACGGCGACCAGCGAGCCCAGCGTGACGGCCGAGACCAGGGCCGTACCCGCCCGCAGGGACAGCGCCAGCATGGGCGGGCCCGCGTAGAACATCATCAGCCACAGCACGTACGGCGCGAGGTCCTTCCCCTCGACGCGGTCCTTCGCCTGCAACACGCAGCCGACCGCGACGGCGGCGACCGTGACGGCGGTGTAGAGGGCGGCCAGCAGGTACGGCCGGGGCGCCAGGCCGATGTAGGCGCAGAGCCCGGCGCGGGAGAGCAGTGCCTGGACGACGACGTGGGCAGCGCCCAGGACAGCGACCGCGATCCAGAGCGGGCCCACGTCGTTCGTGACGACCCACAGCGTCCACAGGCCCGCCTCGAACAGGGCGAAGCAGGAGAGGGAGTTCAGGGTGTAGCGACGGTAGCGGTCCGTGCCGTGCCGGTGGCCGAGCCACTCCACCCAGCTCTGCACGCTCGCCAGCCCGGCCGTTCCCGTGGGTCCCGTCGTGGTCCCTGTGGTTCCCGCAGTCACCGTCGCCCCTTCGTCCCTTCGTCCTTCGAGTCCTTGAGTCCTACGAGTACGGCACCGTGCGCGCCCGGCCTTCCCGTCGGCCGCGCGGGCGCTCAGTGCCGAGGCTCCCAACGGAACCACTTCCGTACGCCGAGCACGGCCACGCCGATCCACACCAGGGCCGTGAGAGTGAGCCGGAGCTGGTCCGTCCCGTCCACATTCCCCGTCCAGCCGCCGCGCAACAGGTCCATGACCGGGGTGAACGGCAGGAACGCACCGATGCGCGCCACCGTGTCCGGCAGGGTGTCGCGGGGCAGGAACATCCCGGAACCGGCCATGCTCACCAGCATGAACGGCAGAAAGGTCAGTTGGGCGCTCTCAGCCGTCTGGGTGAAGGCGGCGGTGAGCGCGGCGCCCACGACCAGCAGCACGATACCGAGGAGCAGGCCGAGGACCAGCAGGTGAGGTGCCTCGGGGGCGGGCATGTCGAGCAGGACGGCGAGTCCGACGCCGAGCAGCAGGGACTGCACGACCGCCATCAGGACCGCGGGCAGCGCGCCGCCGGTCAGGATCTCGGCGTCGCGGACCTCTCCCGAGCGGAGCCGCTTGAGGACAAGGCCCTCGCGGCGGGTGACGTACACGCCGACCATGTTGGTGTAGATCGCGAAGAACAGCGCCATGCCGAGGGCGCCCGGCACCAGCACGGTGGCGACGGACAGGCCGGTGCCGCCCAGGTCCAGGCTCTTCACGGCGCTGCGCATCGACACGGCGATGACACCGGGCAGGACGAGGGCCGTCATGAGGGCGGCCTTGCTGCGGACCAGCAGGATCAGTTCCGCGCGGCCGAGCGCGGCCAGGCGTTCGGTGCTCTTACGGGACCGGCGCGCGGTGTCCGTGGGCGCGGTGGTCGTCGTGGTCGCGGAGGTCATCGCGTCGTCTCCTGGTGGTCGTCGGCCCGGTGGGTGGCCCGGTGGTCGGCTCGGCGGTCGGATCGCTGCTGTGTGCGGTCGCCGCCACGGTGCTCGTCCGGGTGCTCGTCCCGGTGGTCGAGCTCTTTGGCGATGTCCATGAACGCCTCTTCCAGTGACGCGGAACGGACGTCGAGGCTGGTCAGTTCGACGCCCTGGTCACGGGCCCAGCACAGCAGCTCGGTGGTGGTGTGCTGGAGGTCGCGGGTCTCCAGGCGCATCTTCTGCCCGGTGACCTCGTGTGCGGTGACGCCGATCGACCGCAGCGGCGGCAGGTCGGCGGGGAAGCGGCCCCAGGGCAGTTCGAAGGTGATCCGCGCGGGCCGCTCGGCGACCACGTCCGCGACGCGTCCGGTGCTGGCGATCCGGCCCGCGTGCATGATGGCCAGCCGGTCCGCCAACTGCTCCGCCTCTTCGAGGTAGTGCGTGGTGAGCAGCACCGTGGTGCCCTGCCGCTTCAGCTCTCCGATCAGCTCCCAGGTGTCGTGCCGGGACTGGGCGTCGAGACCGGTGGTGGGCTCGTCGAGGAAGAGCACCTCCGGCCGTCCGAGCAGCGCGAGCGTGAGGTCGAGGCGGCGCCGCTCGCCGCCGGAGAGCTGCTTGACCCGGACCCCGCGCCGCTGCTCCAGCCGCGTCAGCTCCAGGGCCTCCGCCACGGGCCGGGCACCGCTGGTGCAGCCCGCCCACATGTCGACGGTCTCCGCGACGGTCAGCTCGGTGGGGAAGCCGCCCTCCTGGAGCATCACTCCGATGCGGGGCCGCACCGCGGCACGCTCGCGGTAGGGGTCGGCGCCCAGCACCCGTACGGTTCCCGCGCTGGCGGGCGCCTGCCCCTCCAGGATCTCCAGTGTCGAGGTCTTGCCCGCGCCGTTCGTCCCCAGCAGGGCGAACAGCTCGCCCCGCCCCACGCTGATGTCGACGCCGCGTACGGCCTCGAAGCCGCTGTAGCTCCGCCGCAAGCCGGTGGTTTCGATGACTGTGTCCATGTCTCAAGGCTGTCCGCCCGTCGGCGCTTCGGGCCGTGTGGTCTGTCATGACTGTTCATGACGAATGTCATGGGCGGGGACCGCCACGGACCGGGCGGGGCCGCCGCGCCGTAAATCGCTCCGGGTGTCGTCCCCGCCCGTGCGAGGATGCCGCCATGCGGTCACGGCTGCCCCTCGGGGAGAAGTTGCGGGACGAGTTGGGGACGCCCCGGTGGGGCCGCCGGCTGGGGAGCAGTCCGCGCTCGCGGGTGTGGCGGGCCGAGCTGGCCGGAACTCCCGTGGTGGTCAAGCAACTTGTCGACGCGCCCGAGGCCGACGAGAGGTACGCCCGCGAGGTGGCCGCGCTGCGGCTCGCGGGCCGGGTCGATCCGCCGGTCGTGCCGACGCTGCTGGGCACCGACGCGCGGGAACGGGTGCTGGTGCTGGAGTACGTGGAGCACCGGCCGCCGCGCGAGGAGTGGATCGTCGACTACGCCGGGGCACTGGCCCGGCTCCACGCGGCGACCAGCGGCGATGCGGACGGCAGCGACGACAGCGACGGCTCGGACGTACTCCCCGCCTGGTCGGGCCCGGCGCACACGGACGTCGACTCCTTCCTCGGCCTCGCCCAGGCCCTCGGCGTCGCCGTACCGCCCGCCGTACGCGGCGAGTTGGACGACCTCGTGGACCGTACGTCACGGGCGCGGGGCCGCGCTCTGCTGCACGGCGACCCGTGCCCCGGCAACGACATGCACACCGACGACGGCGTCAGATTCATCGACTTCGAGCAGGCCGCGTTGGGCGACGGAATCGTCGAACTCGCCTATCTGCGCGTCGGTTTCCCGACCTGCTGGTGCGTCACCGCCCCCGCTCCCCCGCTGCTGGAAGCGGCGGAGGCCGCGTATCGCGACGCCTGGCGCCGGGCGACGGGCACGGATGTCCCGGGTGATCTCACCGACGCCTGCGCCGGTTGGCTGCTGCGCGGTGACGCGCTGGTGCAGCGGGCCGAGCGCGGGACCACCGACCGCCTGGCCCTGATTCCGCACCAGGACTGGGAGTGGGGCACGGTGACGGCCCGTCAGCGGCTGGTCCACCGGCTCAGCGTCGTCGGCCGCGTGACCGCCCGAGAGGGCCGCCTGCCGGCTCTCGGCCGTCTGGCCCCCGCGATGCGCGAAGCGATGCTGACCCGCTGGCCCGCCCTTCAACCGCCGCCCGCCCGCAGGCCGTAGAACAACGGCTCGCGCGCCGCCGGGACGCCGACGGGCCCGCCCGGCGCCGGTCACTGCGCACGGCGACCGACTTCGCCGTGCCGACGAGGGCCCCCGCTCCCTCGTCGCCGCTATCGGTCCGGCCGTGGGGTCAGGCTGTCGCGGAGGGCTCCGGGGCGTCCTGGGGGAGGGTGACGGCCAGGGCCGCGAGGACGCCGCCGTCGACCGGGATGTCCGTGCCGGTGACGAATCCGGCGCGGGTGCCGGCCAGGAAGGCGATCACCTCGGCGACCTCGCGGGGCTGGGCTATGCGCCCTATCGGGTGGCTGCGGCCCCACTCCCCGAGCAGTCGCCGCACCCCTTCGTCGCTGCCGTCGCTGAACCGTGCCGCCGAGTGGCGCAGCATCGGGGTGTCGACGGAGCCGGGGCAGACGGCGTTGACCCGTACCCCGAAGGGGGCCTCGTCCACGGCCATCGAACGGACCAGCGCGTTCAGCGCGCCCTTCGCCGCCGCGTAGGCGGCCACGTTGGACTGCGCGGCGCGCGACTGCACGGACGAGACCACGACGACGGAGCCGCCGGAGGCGCTGCGCCGCAGGTGGGGCAGGGCGGCGCGGGCGGTCAGGAACACTCCCTTGACGTTGACGGCGAACACCTCGTCCCAGGTCTTCTCGTCGGTGTCGGCGACCGTCCCGTAGCGCTGGATGCCCGCGGACGTCACCAGCACGTCGAGGCCGCCGTACTCGCTCACGGTCCGCGCCACCGCCGCGGCGACCGCGTCGGGATCCGAGACGTCCGCGACGACGGGCAGCGCCCGGCCGCCCGCCTCCGCGATGGCCGCGGCCGTCTTCTCCGTGTCGTCGGCGTCCACACCGCAGACGGCGACAGCGGCGCCCGACGCGGCCAGCAGTTCCGCGGCGGCGCGGCCGATACCGCTCGATCCGCCCGTGACCAGCGCGACGCGACCGGCGTGTTCCTCACTCATACGTTCCCTCTCCAGTCCCACGGTGTTCGCCAACCGGAGCGCCTGCGCGGCCGGATGACCGAAAACTGTTGCCGTCCGAGCTTGCTGCCGACGGCAGGCCCTTGTCGTCAGCCCAGCGGCATAGTGCAGAAATTGGCGCCGACGCGGAAGTTGCGGTCGGCCGCCGGGTCGAAGTCCGCGGGACCGAAGGACCCGCACTCCAGGAGCGCGGCCAGGTGGTCCTCGGCGTCGTCCCGCGGGTGGTAGCCGATGGCCTCCCCTTCCGCGAGGGACCACCACCGGCGGGTGTTGCGGGAGATGCCCCACAGCATCCGGAATCCGGCGGGCTCCGCGCGCAGACACGCCTCCACCAGCCGGGCCGCGTCGTCCGGCGACAGCCAGGCGGCCAGGTCCTCAGGAGCGAGCGGGCGCGGCCGGAAGGCGCCGATCCGCAGACAGGTGACGTCGATGCCGAAGCGGCTCCGGTAGAGCGCGCCGAGCGCCTCCACCGCGGCCTTCCCCGCGCCGTAGAACGTGTCGGGGCGCGGTGCGATGTCCGCGGGCAGTTCGGCGCGCTCAGCGGCGGGGGCCCCTGCGGCAGCGCCCTCCTCCCGTACGGGTACGGCGTCGTCCCGCGTACGGAATCCCGCCGCGTGGATGCTGGAGGCGAGCACCACCCGCGGCACGCCCTGGCGGCGCACGGCCTCCAGTACCCGCTGCGTGCCGTCGATGTTGATTTCCCGGATGCGCTCCCAGGGCGCCTCCCCGGCCAGTCCCCCGAGGTGGAGCACGGCGTCGACACCCTGGCAGGCGGCGTCGATCGCGTCCGGGTCGGTGAACGAGGCGCGGACGGTCTCCACGGCCTCGCCCGACGCCGGCGGCTCGATCTCGGCGATGTCCAGGAGCCGGAGCGTGCGTCCCGGCCGCGCCATGCGCGGGCGCAGCGCCCGGCCGACGCGGCCCGCGGCCCCGGTGATCAGGATGCGCTGCGCCGTCACCATGTCCGCTCCAACGGGTCCATATCGTGCGGCAGTCGGGCGGGCGGGCGCTGTTCGTCGTAGGGCCGCGGGGTCGCGGAGGCGGGGGCGTACGGCGGCTGGTTGTAGGCGTGGTGGCGGCGGAAGGCGACATCGACCGGCGGATTCCAGTGCCGCCAGCTGCCGGGGTCGGTGTCGACGGGGGGCGACATGGGGCCGGTACCGTTTCCGTTCTCGGCGGCCACCGCGTACTCCAGGACGGGCACCTGCCCCGGCCTCCCGCCGCCGCGAGCACCGTACGACCCGCGCGGATCGCCGGTCGCCGGTACGACACCGGGCACGCGGTCGACGTACGCGAAGGCCGTGCCCGCGAAGACCTCGCGGAAGCCGGCCTCGCCCTTGCGCCGCCGGTACAGCCGGTACCGTCCGGCGCCCAGCACCTCGCCCCAACTGACGCTCACCGCGCCGTCGTTGAGCCTGACCTTCAGGCCGTCCGGCGGCTCCGGCGCCCGGCCGGACGCGTAGACGGGGTAGTCGGCGCCGGGAGGGCCCTGCCGGTCGGTGTTCCGCGCGGCGACCCTGACGTGGTACTTCACGCCGTCGGACAGTCCGCTCAGGAGTCCGGGGCTGTCGGCGGCGGCGACGGCCGGTGCCCAGGTCAGACCGCCGTCCGTGCTGACTTCGAGCAGGTAGGAGTCGGCCGCGGCGACGGCGGTGAAGTGCACGACGGCGCCGCCGGGGACAGTCTCGGTACGGATCACCCGCGGCGGCGCCGGTTCCGGTCGGCGCGCGGTCAACTCCCATGCGTGGCGGCCCCGTGGGAGCGCCAGCCGCACGGTGTCGTGCGTCCGGCCGAGCGGGCGCAGCGGTGCGCCGTCCACGGAGAAGTCCGCCGCGGCGTCGAGCCCGGCGGGCAGGCGCAGGGTGATCCCGGTGTCCGTCTGCGCGTCGTACGTGCCGCGCAGCTCCGTGGGGTGGAGGTAGCCGAGGCTGATGCCCAGGTCGCGGTCGTCGGTGGTCAGCAGGACGTCCGCCGTGCCGATGGCGCTGCCGTGAAAGAGCGTCAGTTCGCGGCGTCCGCTGTCGAAGAGCCGGATCGTGCCCGCCGTTCCCGTGAACCGCAGCCCGTCCTCGGCGAATTCGACGGCGGCCGGGTCGTAGGGCCTCGCGGACTGGTGCCGGAAGACGAGGTCGAGGCTGTGCGGGGTGCGGATCCTGGCGCCCCAGGGCGTGTCGGCGGCGGGGTCGACCACGAGGTCGTCGCGGTGGCTGACGACCGCGAGCGTGTTGCCGTTTGCCCCGTCGGCGCGGCCTTCGAGGCGTACGCCGTGCGTGACGTCGGTGGCGAAGGCGCCTCCGAGCGCGCCGGCCTCCCGCACCGCGCCGCCCCGGCCTGCCGCGCCGCCTTCTCCCACCGTGCCGTCCTCGCGCACCCCGCGCACGAGGTGGATGAACGGCATCCGCTCGGGCAGGTGGGGGTAGCTGTTGGCATCGTGCCCGGTGGCCTCGGTGAGCACCGACCAGGTCCACACCATGCGCTGGTTGGGCGCGAAGGAGTCGTACGTGACCAGGTAGTCGGTGCCGACGAGCAGCACGCTGCGGCCGAGGTACAGGTCGCCGACCGGGCCGTCGGGATCGGGGACGATCTCCGCGTACTGCGCGCCGCCGAGGTCGTACATCGGCCGGTCGAGGGTGTGGCAGCCGATGCCGCGGAAGGCGCCGTCCTTCCAGACCGCGCAGGAGGTCGCGAAGGTCGCGTCGGGCACGCGGCGGTCCCCGGCGTCCTCGGGGCCGTGGCCGCTGTAGGAGGCGCCCGCCGCGTAGTAGTAGAGGTGGCCGCTCCCGTTGTCGTCGGCGATGCCCCAGCGGTAGTTGGGGCCGCGGTCCACCTGCTGGAGGAAGACCGCGACCTCGCCCGGCCGGTCGACGTCGGCGCGCAGGGTGATCCCGTATCCGGTGTATTTGGCGCTGCGCAGGCGGGGGTTGGTGCCGGGGTTGCCCTCGGTGCGCACGGTGACGCGCCAGGGGTCGGGTGCGTCGTGCGGGCTGTCCAGGCGCCGGGCGGCGGGGTCGCTGCCCCACAGCAGGTGTTCGGCGACCAGGGGCCGGTAGCGGTGCAGGGTCTCGCCGAGCAGCCGCATCTCGATGGGAGGGCGGCGCGGCCAGTAGGCGTGCGCTCCTTGCGCGGGGTGCAGCCGCCGCAGCTCGCCGGTGCCGGTGACGTCGACCGGCGCGGTCAGCGCGTTGACCAACCAGTCTCCGAGGGCGGCGAGTTCGGGGGTGACGGCCCGGTTGCGGCCGTCGGCCTCCCGCGCCAGGTGGTTGCCCTGGCCGAGGGGCCGCAGATACGCCCACACGTACGTGGCCAGGCTCTCGGTCCACCGGCCGGGCCGTGCGCGGCGGGAGGGCAGCGCCGGGCGGGTGTGGAACACACCGGTCAGCTCGGCGAACCGCTCGAACTGGTCCAGCCACTCCCCCGCCGCCTCGTGCTCGGGGAAGAGCCAGGCCAGGCAGGCCAGCGCCGCCTTGCCGTCGGCCATGAAGTTCGGGTGCCCGCCCGCCATCCGCAGCAGCGGACCGATCTCCTCGCCCGCCGAGACGTATCCGGTCAGCAGGAGCAGGGCGTCCACGCGTTCGCGCTCGGCGGCGTCGAGCTGTCCGGCGAACCGGTCGTAGCCGTCCAGCAGCCGGTCGTAGAGCGGGCGTTGGCCGATGTTGAGGTAGCCCGCGACGTCGTTGACCCCGTGGGCGATCAGCCGGGGTCCCTCGGGGCCGGTCAGCAGGGCGTCGGCGAATTCCCGCGCGCTGCCGAACTCCCCTTCCCCGCACAGCGGTTGCGGCCGCTTGCCGGTATAGGTGAGCGTCCAGTCCTTGACCCGGTCGAGGCTGAGCGTGCCCTGCCAGTGCTGGAGATGGCGTACGTACGTGGACTGGTAGGCCGTCGACCGCTGCGCGCGCAGCACCTCCAGGTCGCGCTCGTGGTCGTAGAAGGCGATACCGGTGCTGCGGGTGCCGGTGCGCAGCGGCCAGGTCCAGCGCAGGACGCCGTCGTGGCGGAAGTGGACGCGGAGGGTGTCCGCCGACGCCCACGAGGAGTACGTACGGTCGTCCCACCGGGCGTGGTCGCGGACGAACACGCCCATGGCGTCGCGCTGTTCGGCGTCCCAGAAGGCGGCGTGCGGCCGGATGTCCCACGCGAAGCTCGGGGCGTAGGGGCCGACGGTGAAGGCCATGTCGGTCTCGGGGTGCTCCCTGCCGCCCGGCCCGGAGAAGGACGGGTCCTCGCCGCAGTCGCCGACGACGACGGACTCGTCGATGCCGAGCCAGTGGTACAGCTCGGGCGAACCGGGGTCGGCGTGGTCGGCGGCGGACTGCGAGAACGGCCAGGCGGAGGAGAACCGGTGGGTGGGCGTGCAGCCCTCCCAGTGCAGTTCCCAGGCCATGGCCGTCGTCGTCGCAGTAGTGGTGGTCGCCGTTTCGTCCAACGACACCATCTCCTCGGACAGTTCGAGGAAGTCGCAGTCCCGCAGCACCCGGACGGTGGCGGTGTAGCGCGCGCCGCCGGTGAAGACGTACGTGAGGACGTGGGTCGCGAACAGCGTTCCGGCCTCGGTCAGTTGCACGTCGAGGTGGTCCAGCCGCTCGGCGCCGCAGCGCAGTACGGACCTGCCGACCCAGCCGTGCCCGCGGTCGAGCTGCCGGACCGGCCCTGGTATGTCCCCGGCGACGAACCGGCCGGCGGACGGCAGCCGGACCCGCAGGGCTCCGCCGTCGACCACGATGCCGTCGCCGTCCTCGGTGACCCCGACCGGCCCCGTGCCCCGCGCCGGCGGCAGCGTCCCGTCCGCGCGCAGGGTGAACTCATGGCGGGCGCCGGGCGCGAGGTCGGCGAAGAAGCAGACGGTGGCCGACGTCAGGAACGCGTCGTCGCCCTCCGAGTCCGTGGTCGTCTCGGCGAGTTGGAAGGGCACCGGCGCGCCGGACGCGTCGAGCAGCCGCAGTCGCCCGGCGCGTATCGAGGGCGTCGCCCACCGCACCGGGTAGTGCAGCAGGGTCCGGGGCCAGCCGAAGTCGGGGTGGTCGAGGGGGTCGCTGAGCGCGAACCTCACCTCGTCCCCGTCCGCCGGCCAGTGCGTGACGGCGGGCGTCACGATCCCCCTCCCACTTCGGCGCCCCCGGCGCCCGACGAGCCGGGCGCGACACCCTGCGTGCCGAACGCCGCGCCGCCCGCGACGCCTTCGACGAGGTAGCGCTGGAGCAGGATGAACAGCAGCATGATGGGCGCCGCGACGATGAAGGTGCCCGCGGCGATCAGCGGCCAGTTCTGCGAGTACTCGCCGAAGAACGAGTACAGCCCCCGGGTGACCGGCCACAGCGCGGAGTCCGACAGCATCACCAGCGGCAGGATCAGGTTGTTCCAGGCGTGCACGAAGCCGAAGATCGCGAACGTGGCCAGGGCCGGTTTCATCTGCGGAATGATGATGGTGAAGATGAACCGGATGTAGCCGCAGCCGTCGAGCGCCGCCGCCTCGTCGATCTCGCGCGGGATGCCCTTGATGTAGCCGACGAAGAAGAAGAACCCGGCGCCGGACAGGCTGGTCAGGATCAGGTAGCCGGCCATGCTGTTGTACAGGCCCAGCGTCCTGGCCTCGATGAACAGCGGGATCAGGCCGCCGGGCAGGAAGCCGGAGAAGATGAAGAAGGTGTACAGCCCGTTGGAGTACTTGAAATAGCCGCGGGAGATGGGGAAGGCCAGGAAGACGCCGAGGATCAGCGTGACGACGTCGGGGATGACCGCGTAGACAAGGCTGTTGATCATCTGCCGTCCGAAGTGCCCCTGGTTCCAGGCCGCCGAGAAGCTCTCGGTGGTCCACGGATGCGGCATCCCGGTGGGGTTCTGGAGGAATCCGGTGTACGTCTTGAACGCCTGGAGCAGGACGTAGACCAGCGGCAGGGCGAACAGACCGGCCGCGATGGCGAAGCACAGCAGGTTCAGCCCCGCCGCCTTGGTCGTCCTGGCGGACATCAGCCGCTGGAGCCGGGTGGGGGCCGCGGGGGTCCTCAGCGCTGACGACGGCGACGCGCCGGCCGCCCGGGCGGTCGTCACAGCGAGACCTCCCGCCTGCGCAGGCCGTACAGCAGGACGCCGCCGATCGCGACGGTCAGCACGAACTGGATCATCGCCAGCATCGAGCCGTAGCCGAGTTGGCTGTCACTGCCGAACGCGGACTGGAACATGTACAACCCCAGGGTCTTGGTGCCGAAGTTGCCCGCGGTGAGCACCATGATCAGCGCGTACTCGCCCAGCGTGGCCATGGCGGTGAGGAAGACGTTCACGGTGGTGGCCGGGGCCAGCAGCGGCCACGTCACATGCCGGAACACCCGGAACCGCCCCGCGCCGTCCATCGCCGCGGCCTCGTACACCGAGCGCGGGATGTTCCGCAGTCCCGCGATGTAGATGAGCATCGAGTAGCCGGAGAACATCCAGACGTTCACCATCATCACCAGCCACAGCGCCAGTGAACTCGACCCGAGGAAGGCGGAGTCGACGCCGAACAGGCCGTGCACGACCTTCTCCACCGGCCCCGAGTACGGGTCGAGCATGAGGGAGAAGACCGCTCCGACCACGGTGACGGAGAAGATCTGCGGCATGAAGATCAGCGCGCGGTAGAAGGTCAGGGAGCGGCCCGGCCGGTTGAGCAGCAGGGCCAGTCCCAGCCCGATCGCGTTCTGGAGCACGGTCACGCCGATGACATAGATCAGCGTGACCCGTACGGCGCTCCACAGTTGGGTGGACAGCGACGTGAACGCCGCGTCGTAGTTGCACAGTCCGCAGAAGTTGAGCGGCGTGCCCGGGAGCCCGGAGTACCTGGTGAAGGAGTATCCGATGGTGGCCAGGGACGGGTAGAGCCCGAACAGCAGCCAGCCCGCTCCCGGAATCGCGATGCTGGCCCAGGGAATGAACCGCCGCGTCCGTTGGGTTCCGAAGGGACAGCGTGCCACGCCGCGCCTCCTTTCTCATGGTGCCTGGGAGGCGGTGGTCAGTTGCCGACCGACTTGCGGTACGCGCTCGCCGAGCGGCTGAGGATCGTGTCGGCGCTGTCGCCGCCGATCGGCGTCATCTTGGAGAAGTCGGGACCGCCCGCGTCCACGGGCGCGCCCGCGGGCACCCACGGGTTGCTGAGCTGCTGGAAGGCGTCGTCCATGTGGGCGTTCTGCCAGTCCATCCACGGCAGTCCGGTGTTCTTCAGCGCGGGCTGGGTGGAGATGGAGCCGGTCTTGGTCAGCCACTCCTTGTAGTTCTCCGGGTCGGAGAACATCGTCAGCCACTCCATGGCCAGGTCCTTGTGCTTGGCGGTCGTCGGGACCATCCAGGTCAGGTCGGGCTTGAGCATGAGGCGGTTGGCCGCCGGGGTGTCGGTGCCGGGCATGGTGAAGAACCCGAGGTTGAGCGTGGGGTTGGCCTTCTGGATGAGCGCGCCGTCCCACGAGCCGTCCAGCAGGAACGGGTAGTCGTCGGACTTCGCGGCCCAGACACCGGGCGCGGTGAGCTGGGCGACACCGGCCGCGTTGGGCTCGATGTACTTCATGACCTTCTCGTAGCGGCCTGCCGCGTCCTTGTAGACCTGGTCGGTCCAGGACTGCGTGCCCTTCCAGAACGCGTCGGCCCGCTCGCTCGACACCTTGACCGAGTCCGAGGCCGGGCGGCCCTGCATGAGGGTCTGGTTCACCGAGCCCTGCCACACCCCGCCCTGCATGTTGTCCTTCGCGGCCACGAAGATCGGGGTCTTGCCCGCCTTCTTCAGCGTCTCGCAGTCGTCGAGGAACTCCTGGAAGGTGGTGGGCACGCCCATGTGGTACTTGTCGAGAAGGTCCTTCTTGTACCAGATCGACCCGGCGGCGGCGTACTGCGCGGCCATGACGCCGTAGACCTTCCCGTTGCGCCCGACCGCGGCGGCCTGGGCCGTCGCGTCGTAGTTCTTCATGAACGGCTGCGCCGACAGGTCGGTCATCTGCCCGGCGTCGATCAGCGCGGCGGCGCCCGCGGGCTTGAGGCTGGTGTAGCTGGGCGCGAAGCCCGCCTGGGTGGGCGCGGAAAGGGCCAGTACGTCAACGGACTTGGACTGGAGCAGGCTGTTCCAGAGCTGCTGCCAGGCGCCGTTGTTGTTCGGCGCCTGCTGGAGCTTGACCTTCACGCCCGGATGGGCCTTCTCGAACTTGGCGTTGAGGTCCTGCGTGAACTCGATCGCGCCCGGGTTGGTCCACTCGGCGACGGTCAGGGTGGTCGTGGCGCCGCCGCCGCCGGACGAGGAGGAGCCGCAGCCGGTGAGCGCGGCCGACACGCAGGCGGTCGCCGCCAGCAGCGTGACGAAGGTACGGGGTCGCATGAGGGTGGGGCTCCTTCGTTTCGAGTTCGGTTCGAGTGCGGTGCGGGGGTCGGTTCGGGGTCGGTTCGGGGTCGCTTCGAGTGCGGTGCGGGGTCGGTGCCGGGCGGGCGGGCGCGCGTCAGGGGCGCTGGAGCGCACCGTCGGCCCGCCGCGGCGGCTTCCACGCCTGGCCGGGCTCCGCCGCGCCCTTGGGCGGGTACTTCAGCGCCAGCCGCTCGTCGAGGTCGACGCCGAGACCGGGCGCGTCGCTCGGCCACAGGTGGCCGTCGCGGATCTCGGGGCAGCCGGGGAAGACCTCCCGCGCGGCCGGGCCGAACAGATGCTGTTCCTGGATGCCGAAGTTGGGGGCGGCCAGGTCGAGGGCGAGGTTGGCGGCGTGCCCGACCGGCGAGACGTCGCCGGGACCGTGCCAGGCGGTGCGCACGCCGAACATCTCGCAGGCGGCGGCGAGCCGCCACGCCGGGGTGATGCCGCCGATCGCCGACACATGGACCCGGATGAAGTCGCACAGCCGCTCCATGACGACCGGGCGGTACTCGGCCGGGTTGGTGAACAGCTCGCCGATCGCGATCGGGGTCACCGAGCGCCCGCGCAGGACGCGCAGCCACTCGATGTCCTCGGGCGCGACCGGGTCCTCCAGATAGAACAGGTCGTACGGTTCCAGATCCGCCGCGATCCGTACGGCGTCGGTGGGGTGCACCCGCTCGTGCACGTCGTGGATCAGCTCGACCTCGGGGCCCGCGTGCTCCCGCAGGTGCTCGAAGAGGCCGCGCACCGTGCGCCGATAGGCCGCCGGGTCCCAGGCGTTCGGGGTCAGCGCCTTGGCGGCGCCGGCCGCGGCCGCGGCGGCCGGCGCCCCGTAGGTGCCCGCGCCGGGCACGGCGACCTGGCAGCGGACGTGCCCGTACCCCTCGGCCATCAGGGCCAGCACCTCGTCGGTGACCTCCGCCGCGTCCCGTCCCGCGGCGTGCGCGTACACCGGGACCGCGGTGCGGCAGCGCCCGCCGAGGAGCTGCCACACCGGAAGTCCCGCCTGCTTGCCCTTGATGTCCCACAGGGCCATGTCCACGCCGGACAGCGCGTTGTTGAGCACGGGCCCCGACCGCCAGTAGCCGCTGACGTGCAGGGTCGATGCGATGTCCGTGATGTCCGCCGGGTCGCGGCCGATGAGCTGCGGCGCCAGGTACTCGTCGACCGCCGTGGCGACCGCCTTCGCCCGCTGCGTGAAGGTCGCGCAGCCGAGTCCGTACAGGCCGGGCTCGCTGGTGTCGACCCGCACCACGACGAGCGTGGTGCCCGCGGGAGCGGTCAGGATCGTCCTGACCCCGGTGATACGGACGCCGGACGGCTGCGCCCACGGCGGCTCTGCGGGCACGGACTCCTTGACGGCTCCGGCGGAATCGGCGGCGTGGTCGGTCACGGGAGGGTGCTCCTGGTTCTGTGCGAAGAGGCGTTACGGGGTGCGCGGGACGGTCAACTGCCGATGCCCCAGCGGGTGTCCACGCGACCGCCGGTGAACTGGGCGCCGGTGCCCCAGAATGGCGCGAAGTTGTAGCAGCCGGACGTGGGCGGCTCCGCGGCGGTCGTCCAGTACGTGGCGCCGTGACCGCCGGTTCCCGCGTCCGTCACCTGGAAGGCGAAGGACATCGGGGTGACGGCGCCGGGCTGCGCGCTCTTCACCGCGGCTGCCACCTCGGGGAGTTGGCTCCAGGCGAGCGCGACCTCGTACCTGGTCACCTTGTTGACGTCGTCCCGCGACACCAGCACCCGGCCCTCGGTGCCGCTGTCCGCCTTCGCGTCCATCGGGCCCAGCGGCGTCGGGAGCGTCGCGTTGGTCGGGTAGTACGTCTGGTAGTTGGTGCCGGGCGCGAGCTGCCGGTGCAGTTCGGGGACGCCTCCGGTGGCGAGCGTGACGACGTACAGGTGGGAGAGCGACCGCAGGCACTTCTCGTAGTGCGCGTCCCCGACCAGCAGATCCTCGGTCTTGTGGGCGACCGCGTCGAAGCCGAGCTGGATGCTGTCCGCCTTGAACGGGAAGAGGTACTCGTTCGCCGCGAAGGGCACGTTGGAGAGCTGGACGTCGTCCTCGATCAGCGCCCTGAAGTACAGGAAGCCGTCGTCCCAGGCGGCCTGGAGGCTGTACGTCCTGGTGTCACCGGCCGCGCCGGTGCTGGTCATCGTCACCGGGACGACGTCGTTCCACTGGCTGGCGCTTCCGCCGACGGTGATCTGACGGAACGGCAGATACGCGAGCTGCACCTTCCGCGTCCCGGTCTGGTGCACCTGGGCCGAGCCGCGCGGCACCGTGATGTCGTAGCCGATCTCGTACTGGTTCGCGGAGTTGGCCGTGAACGACGTCACGGGGAAGGTCAGCGTCTTCGACTGGCCGGGCTTGAGGCTGATCCACGGCGAGACCGACAGCGACACCTGCCAGCCGGACGGCGGGGTGATCACGACCTTCGCGTTCTGCGTCTGCGGCGAGACGTTCTCCACCAGGACGTCGATGGTGCTGCTCGCGCCCAGCGGCCTGGTGAAGGACGGGACCTCGACCTTCAGCGGGGTGTCGTAGTCGAAGGCGGCACCCGTGGTCAGCACCGACTTCAGCGCCTCGGGACTCAGATCGCTGTCGAAGTACAGGACTTCCCACGGCTTGACCTGGAGCGTGACGGACGACGAGGCCCCGTCGGCGAGGCGGCGGCCGAGGTAGTCGTAGACCCGCACGCCCTGCGCGCCGTTGAGGGTGACGGTGCCGTTGTACCCGGCGCTCTGGTCCTCCATCGTGCCGTCCCAGAGCTGGTCGGCGTAGACGGCGGCCCGGCCCTTGCCGTCGGCGCCGCGGAACAGGAAGCCCCACGTCGACTTGGCGTTCGGGTACAACTCCTCTTCCAGCGTGGCGTCTTCGAGCAGGCTCGTCATGGTCGCGTAGGCGACGACGGCGGGCTTGGGGGACTTCGTGGCGATGTCGTAGATGTTGAACTCGACGCCGGAGTAGGTCTTGTCGTAGGACAGCGAGAACCAGAAGATCCGGATCGGCGAGTCCTCCTCGGCGCCCGCGAGCATGTGCAGCAGGTACGTCGGCGCCACCGTGCGGGCCACGCCGTACCCGGCCTGTCCGGCCGGCAGATGGGTGAAGTTGGCGTCGGCGTTGCCCAGTTCGGTCTGCCACTGTCCAGCGCGGCCCTGGGTGCGCGACCAGAGACGGTCCATCTTGACCTGCGTCTTGGTCATCGCGTACTGCGTGGCGTCGGGGTAGCCGTAGGCGTGGTTCACCGAGCCGTCGATGTAGCCGGTGTCCTTGGAGCCCCGCGCGTACACGATGTCGCGGTTGTACGTGACCGAGCCGCCGCCGATCAGATTCACGTCGGGGAACTCGGGCTTCACCCGGTCCCAGATCAGCTTGCACATGTCGCGGTAGTCCTGGGCGTCACCGGTCATCCACGCCCAGCCGTGCACCCACGGCTCGTTCCACACCTCCCAGTTGGGGACCAGGTCCTGGAGCGGCGCGATGCAGTGGTAGACCATCTCGGCGTGCGCGACCAGGTCCTTGGGCCGGTTCTGGTAGGTCTTCACCGGCTTGCCGTCCGGGCCGGGCTGCACATTCCACGACATGTTGTAGTTGATGCCGGCGAGGGCCTCGATGCCGTGGGCGTGCCAGTCGGCGATCTCGGCCCGCGCCGCGTCGATCTGCGGCTGCTGCCAGAAGACGCCGGGGGACGGGCAGACGGTGTCCGGCTGCACGGCGTCGATGCCCCGGCACCACTTGACGCCGATGCGCTGGGCGATCTGCCGGGTGATGGCGGGAGTCGACTCCGAGCGGATGCCCAGCCCGAACGCCGAGTTCGGCCTGCGGCCCGCCACGGTCGGCCGGATCACGCCCAACCCGAGCGTCTGCGCGAGCAGTTGGGCACCGGAGGCGTTGGTGACGGTGGCCGTGACGGCGTAGTGGTCGGGATCGTACGAGCCCAGCGGGATCGTGGTGGTGGTCTGCGTACCGGCCGGGGCGGTGAACGCGGTGGTGCCGCTGTTCAGCGGCGCCCCGGCGCGGGCGGCGACCGACCAGGTGACCGAACCGCTCAGCGCCGTCGTGGGGTTGAAGACCACGAGCAGGCCGGGGGCGGCCTTCGCCGTACCGGTCACCGGGTAGAGGCCGGTCGGGTCGGAGAATCCGAAGGCGACCACGGGCAGCGCGGCGGCTGCCGCCGTGCCCTCGGGCGCCGCGGCGCGGGCGCTCGGCGCCAGGCCCCAGTCCATGGCGCTCGCGGCGGCGGCGCCCGCGACGGCGGCTGCTCCGTAGCCCACGACCTTGCGCCGGGAGACCTCCGCGGGGGTGGCCGTCGCCGAGGTCGGCGTCGCCGGGGTGGTGCGGTCGGATCTGGCGTGGCTGTCTGTCACGGTCGGTCCTCTCCAGGGTTCAGCGCGGGGATTGTTCGGGTGCCACCGGCCGGATGACGCACAGGCCGGAGGGCGGGACGGCGATCGGGGTGAGTCCGGGGCCGAGCGTGCGCGGGCCCGAGGCGGCGGGTCTGCCGCAGGCGTCGAAGACGTCCAGCCGGACGCGGACGCCGGGCCCTGCGACGCCAGGAGCTTCGATGTCCAGGCCCGACCCGCCTGCCACGCCTGCCATGCCTGCCACGCCCGGCCGCTCGACGCCGGGGTCCTCGATGTCCAGGACCACGCGCGGCCCGGCGGTGGAGTTCACCAGGGCGACCTCGGTGAACTCCGCCAACTGGAGCGGGACGACGTGGTGTTCGGCGTAGCAGGCGATGACGGCGCGCCGGCCCAGGGCGGCCGTCACCGTCTGGTGGAGCTGGTCGGGGCGTCCGGCGCGGATCTCGCCCCGGCCGAGGACATCGGCGTACGTCCGCCGGACGCCGAGCCAGAAGGCGGTCATCGCGCGGTGCTCCGCGCTCTGTCCGGCCAGCGCGACGGAGATCTGCGGTGCCGAGAACAGCGCGGAGTGCAGCTGTCGGGCCGCCGCTTCCGCCGGGGCGGCCGGGTCCCACATCAGCATGTCCGAGTGGACCGCCGCCGATCCGGCGAGCACGCCGGTGTCCAGCGTGCGGACCCGGTTGGCGGTGGCGTCCGCCGGGCAGTCGGCCGCCCGGAACATGTTGCCGAAGCGCCGCATGCCCGGGCCGGTGTAGGGCTGTCGCAGCTCGATCAGCAGCTCGTCGCCGCGCAGTTCGCGCAGCCGCTCGCGCAGTTCGGTGAGCAACAGCCGTATGCCCAGGCCCACATCAGCGACGTCCGCGACGGCGAGATCGGCGGGCGCCTCCGCGGTGACGCCTCGCCAGGTGTCCTTACCGGTGCCGGTGCCTCCGCCGGTGTCAGGTCCGGCGGCGGTGGCGACACCGGTACCGGCGTCTGTGGAGGCACCACGGCCCGCACCGGTGCCGTCATCGCGGCCGGTCCTGACGTTCTCATCTGCGGCGTTCTCTTCGGCAGTCGGCCGGTCGGCCCCATGGACCTCGACCTTGTGGACTTCGACCGCATGGACTTCGACCGCGTGGTCCCCGCCCGCGAGTTCCTCAGCCGCGTACTCCTCCGCCGCGTACGCCATCGCGAAGTCCAGGAAGTCGATCTTGAGCCCGTCCAGGCCGTAGCGCCGGACGAGGTCGACGCAGGAGTCGACGGCGAAGCGCCGGGCGGCCGGGCGGCGCGGGTCGAGGACCCGGCAGCCGAGCCGCGTCACCTCGTGCGGCGCGACCCGCGCCAACTCCTCGTACGCCGGGGTGCGTTCGCCGACCAGCAGGGGTGCGATCCAGGCCACGTACCGCAGGTCCAGGCCCTGCACGGTCCTCACATGCGCGGCGAAGTCGGGGAATTTGGCCGGGTCCGGGGTCCACGCGCCACTGCCGGAGTAGCCGGGACCGTCCGCGTGGAGCTGCCAGCCGTCGTCCAACAGCAGCACCCCGCAGCCCATTTCGGCGGCGAGCACGGCTTCGGCCTCGACGCCCGCCGCCGTCAGCTCGCGGTGCATCGAGTACCAGGTCGAGTACGCGGGCGCGCGGGCCGCGTCGGGTACGGGCAGCGGCTCGGCGTCCGCGAGACCGCCGGTCACCTCCCGTACGGCCTCGGCCCACGGGCGGCCCGGGGCCTGGACGCGAATCCGACAGGTCTCCCCCGCCGCGAGGTCCATCGAGAGCCACACGCCGAAGCGGGCCGACTCCTCGCCGACACCGAATCTGACCCGCGTGGTGGCCGCGATCCGGTCGGACGCGAAGGCCAGCAGCGCGCGGCCCGCCGTGTCGTACAGGCAGCCCAGCGGCGCGGAGTCGACCAGGCCGACGGTGCGCCAGGGGTTGGCCCAGTCCGCCACCAGGTGCCGGTCCCAGCCCGCCCCCGGATGCCAGTAACCCGCCGCGTCGCCGAGCGGAACGTCCAGCCGCAGTACGGCCGTTGTGGCCGCGTCGGCGCGCAGTTCGAGCACGTCGGCGTCCACGGGACGCCCGGCGCCTCCGTCCGCACCGGCCACGTGACCGCCCGTGGGCTCGACGCTCAGCCGCGCGCCGTCCGTCAGCAGGCTGACCGCAGCGCCCCGCACACGCAGGGCGTCGCGTGCGGCCCACAACTGCGCCGGACTGGCGAAGTCGGCCATCAGCGCTCCTTTCCGAGGTCGGGGAAACATGTCTGACCAGCTGAGACAACGTTGCCTGACGAGACAAGCGGCGTCCCCCAGGGGGTTGGAGGGGATCACGACGCCCGCGCCACGGCTCCGGCCGTGCGCGCTCACCGACAGGCGGCGCCTTCGTGCCTGGTCAGCTACGTCCTGACGGCTGTCGACAGATCAACCACGCATACCGGAAGGAGCACCGGGCAGCAGGTCCGACCCGGCCGCCCTCCACAGGCGGTCGTGCTGAACCCTAGCCACCTGAGACAACGTTGCCTAGAGTTTTCGCGCGAGTGACAGAGAAATCCCGCGCGGAGATCCGGAGAGCGACCGTGTCACAAGCCGTTTACCCGCACGCGCCGGACATCTCCGTCCCCGGCGGGGCCGGGGTCGGGGTCGGCGAGGGTCGTAAACCACTGCACCTGCGAACCGGACTGGGTGGACATCCCGTTGGGCGCACTGTGGCGCGCCGCCCTCGGCGGCCGGGGAACGGCGCACGGGGCGGCCCGTATCGGCATGAGTCTCGGCGCGGTAGCGGTACGGGACCGCGCCGGTTGCGTGGCGAGTGGGGACGTTCGCGGGGGTGAGTGCGGGGTGGGCGCGGGGGGCGGGGCCTGAACAGGACCGACAGCGGCCCGGTTCAGTCCCGCGCGGGACTCGGCGGGGCCCCCGCGCCGGTCACCGTCCGGCGCCCGGCCGCGCCGCGCCGTGCTCGACCAGGGTGGTGGGGATGACCACCGTCTGGGGCCGCGACTTGTCCCCCGCGATCCGCCTGAAGAGCAGTTCCGCGCCGATCCGGCCGATGGCGCGGGCGTCGTAGGACACCACGGTCAGCGGGTGGGCCATCAGCGCGGCGGTCTCGAAGTCGTCGAAGCCCACCACTTCGACGGCGCTGCCCGGGCCGCCCGCGCCGGCCTCGCCGCCGAGCCGGTTCAGCGCGCCGAGCACGCCGAGCGTGAGCCGGTTGTTCAGCGCGAACAGCGCGGTCGGCGGCTGCGGCCCGGTGAGCATCCGCTCGACGGCGGCCTCGGTGTCGCGCACGGTGTGCAGGCCGTATCTGATCAGGTCGGGGCGGTACGGCAGCCCAGCCCGCTCCAGCGCGGTCTCGGCGGCCGACAGCCGCTCGACCATGGGGTGGATGCTCAGCCAGTCCGAGACCACGCCGATCCGCTCGTGGCCGCGGGCCGTCAGATGCTCGATCGCGGACCGCGCGCCCGCCGCGTTGTCGATGAGCACGGTGTCCGCGCGCAGGTTGGTGGGCGGCCGGTCGAGGAACACCGCGGGGGTGCCCATGTCGATCTCCGCGCGCAGGTAGACGTGGTCGGCGGTGCTGCCGGCCGGTACGACCAGCAGCCCGTCGACGCGTCGCTCGCACATCTGCAACAGCAGTCGGCGTTCCCGCTCGGCGTCCTCCTCGGAACTCGCGGTGATCAGCAGGGTGTCGTTCTCCAGGGCGCACTGCGCCGCGGCGGCGGCGATGCCCGCGTAGAACGGGTTGGCCAGGTCCTCGATGAGCAGGCCGACCGTGGCCGAGGTGGACTGCGTGCGCAGGTCCCTGGCCATGTTGTTGCGGCGGAAGCCGAGCCGCACCACGGCGGCCCTGACCCGCTCGGCCATCTCCGGATCGACGGTGGACACGCCGTTGACCACACGCGAGACCGTTTTGAGACTGACGTCGGCCTCCCGGGCGACATCGGTCATCGTCGGCCGCCGCGGGGCCGCGCTCGGGCTCGGTGTACTCACGTGCTGCTCCCCTCGGCGACGCGGCGCCGAGGGGAGGGCCAACGTTGTCTCACGCTCGGATCATACCGCCGCCGGGGTCGCCGAAATCACCCTACGCCATCGGCTGCCGCCTCCCCTTCCGTCAGACCGAACCCGAGCGTGAAGCGGCCCGGTACGGCGGCCAGATGGTGCCGGGGCTGCAACGCGTGTCCGCAGGAGGCGCTGCCGAGGCCGTGGTGTTCGAGGTCGACATTGAGGTGGATGCGGCCGTCGGGCCTGAGGTCGGCGGTGTGCCTGGCCGCCGCCAGGGCCGCGGTGGACCAGGGCCGCGCGGTCAGGTCGAACCAGGGGCTGCCGGTGATCTCCAGGCCGGGCGCCGCGGAGTCGCCTTCGGGACCGGTGAGGCGGGCCCAGCGCACATGCCGCCGGTTGCCGTTCTCCTGCGGGTACACGTACGGCGTCTGCGCCTCGGCGACCGTGGTCGCGTACCGCCCGACGCGGACGGCCTCCTCGCTGTCCCGGTAGGACTCGCCGGGACCGAGGCCGAACCAGCTCAGCCGGTCGAGCGCCGCCGGGAGGGTCAGCGCGACGCCGAGCCGGGGCAGCGGTACCTCCCAGGTGCCGACGGGCCGGGTGTCGACGGTGAGCACGAGCCGGTCTCCGGGCCCGGTGGTCCAGTGGTAGTCCGCCAGCATCGCGAGGTCCAGGCCCGCCGGGGCGATCCTGGTCCTCACCGTGAGGCTCGCCTCGCCCGCCGAGATCTCCAGCACCTTGTGCCGGAGCCGGTGCAGGCCGCTGCGGTGCCAGGCGGCCAGGAGCGGCGACCGGCCGTCGTTGTCGATCGGGGCCCGCCACAGGTCGACGCGGGGGCCTTCGAGTGCCAGGTCACCGAGGCGGAGCAGCCGTCCGTCGGCCGCGTCGAACTGTCCGGCGCCGAGGCTGATCGTTCCGCGGCGGCGCGCCCGAGGGGTGGTCGTGGTGGAAGCCGCGCCCGCAGGTCCCGCCGTCAGCGTGGTCGTGGTGGAAGCCGCGCCCGCGGGTCCCGCCGTCAGCGTGGTCGTGGTGGAAGCCGCGCCCGCGGGTCCCGCCGTCAGCGTGGTCGCGCCGTTGCCGTCCGGGGCGAACTGGGACCAGGCGACGGTGTGCCCGGCTCCGGCCCACGACTCGTCCGCGCCGAGCTGCGCGCTGAGGGTCACCCAGCGCTCCCCCGGTCCCGCCGCGGCGAGCGCCTTGGCCAGGCTGTCGGGCCAGTCCGCGCGGCGGGTGTCGCCGGGGCCGGTCACCGGGACCTCCCACGCGCCCTCCCCCGCCTGCTCGCCGTCGACTTCGAGCAGCCAGACCCAGCGCAGGTAGCCGGTGTCCCGCGTGTGGTGCAGATTGCGGATCTCGACTCCGCCGCCGTCGCGGCGGGCGGTGATCCTGACCGGCTCGATGACCTTCGCGTACTCCAGGAGTCCGGGAGAGGGGGTGCGGTCGGGGAAGACCAGACCGTCGGCGACGAAGTTGCCGTCGTGGACGGGCTCGCCGAAGTCGCCTCCGTAGGCGTAGAAGAGCGTGCCCTCCTCGTCGCGCTGGGCGACGCCGTGGTCGATCCACTCCCAGACGAAGCCGCCCGCCAGCCGGGGGCTGCTCTCGAACAGCTCCTGGTACTGGCGCAGTCCGCCGGGGCCGTTGCCCATCGCGTGGGCGTACTCGCACAGCAGGAACGGCATCGCGCGCCTGCGGGCGTCGTTGGCCGGGTCGCCGGTGAGCGGTTCCTGGCGCGCGGCGACCGCCGCCACGAACGCGTAGTCGGGGTACATCACCGAGTACACGTCGGTGTAGGCGCAGTCGTCCCAGTCGCCCTCGTAGTGGATCAGCCGGTCGGGGTCGCGGTCGCGGATCCACTCGGCCATGGCCGCGAGATTCGCGCCGACGCCGGACTCGTTGCCGAGCGACCACATCACGACGCTGGGGTGGTTCTTGTCGCGCTCGACCATCCGCTCGGCCCGGTCGAGCAGCGCGGGGCGCCACTCGGGCTCGTCGGAGGGGTTGCGGCGCCAGCCGTTCTCCGAGAAGCCGTGGGTCTCCAGGTCGCACTCGTCGACCACCCACAGGCCGTGTTCGTCGCAGAGGTCGAGGAAGGCGGCGGCGGGCGGATAGTGGCTGGTCCGCACGGCGTTGATGTTGTGCCGCTTCATCAGCAGCACGTCGGCGAGCATCGTCTCGCGGGTCAGCGCGCGGCCCCTGACCGGGTCCCATTCGTGCCGGTTGACCCCGCGGAAGACGAGCGGCCTGCCGTTGGCGGTGACGACGCCGTCCTCGACCACGACCCGGCGGAAGCCGATACGCAGCGGGACGCGTTCGGTGGCCGTGACGAGTTCGCCCGCGTAGAGCCGGGGCTGTTCGTCGCTCCAGGGGGTGACGCCCGGCGCGGTGTGCGGACCGGCGGGATCGGCGTCGGTGATGCCGAGTTCGGGGACGCTCAGGCGCGCGTCGCCCGCGCCGTCGACGTCGACCCGCAGGGTGCCGGTGCCGGAGTGGTGGTCGTAGTCGGCGTGCACGAAGAAGTCGGCGATGCCGCCGGCCGGCCGGACCAGCAGCCGTACGGGGCGGAAGACACCCGACAGCCACCACATGTCCTGGTCTTCCAAGTAGCTGGCGGAGGACCACTGGTGGACCCGTACGGCCAGCACATTGCGGCCGGTCCGCAGGGTGTCGGTGACGTCGAATTCGGTGGGCAGCCGGCTGCCCTTGCCGTCGCCGAGCGGCCGGCCGTTGAGCCAGACCGCGAAGGCGGAGTCGACGCCCTCGAAGCGGAGCACCGCGGTGCCGCCGTCGGCGAAGCCCTCCGCGACGTCGAACTCCCTGCGGTACTCGCCTGTCGGGTTCTCGTCGGGCACGCGCGGCGGGTCGACGGGGATCGGGAAGGTGACGTTGGTGTACGCGGGTGCGCCGAAGCGGCCGGGTCCGGGGACGCCGTCCATCTGCCAGGACGAGGGCACGGGGACCGTCGTCCACTCGGCGGCGTCGAACTCCGGGGCCTCGAAGCCCACGGTCACGTCGTGGAGACCGTCGCCGAGCCGGAAGCTCCAGTCGCCGTTCAGGTCGAGGGCGGGTGCGTCGGAGTCGAACGACGCGCGGGGCCGCAGCCGGCCGTTGCCGGGTGATACGTCCTCGACGTAGGCGCAGGCGTCCGGGCTTTCGCTCCGGTTCTGGGCGTGGTCCATCGGTGCGACCGGTCCTTTCCGGGGGTCTGGGGCGTACACCTCGGGGTGTACGAGTCGGGGCTGACGCGTCAGGCGGCGGGACCGCGCGGGGCGGGGCCGATGTACGGCGGGCTTGCGCGAAGCGGGGCTGACGCGGGGCGGGATCGCGCGGGGCGGCGGGTGCTCAACCGGCCGCGCGCGGCGGCGCTGTGGAAGCGCGGACCTTGAGCGTGCTGGGCATGACGTTCTCGCGCTGGGCCGGCGGGCGGCCGTCCAGCAGGTCGAGCAGGATCTGTGCGGCGCGCCGGCCCACGTCGACGCTGTGCAGGTTGACGCTGGTCAGCGTCGGGTCGACGAGGTCGGCGGCCTCGGTGTCGTCGAAGCCCGCCACGGACACGTCGGCGGGCAGGGCGTGTCCGTGCTCGCGCAGCCAGCGCAGCGCGCCCAGGGCCATGCCGTCGTTGAAGGCGAAGATCGCGGTGGGCGGTTCCGGGTGGGCCATGAGCCGTTCGGCCGCCGCGTAGCCGGACGCGGCGGTGAAGTCGCCGTGCTTCATGAGGTCGTCGGGGACAGTGCGGTGCGCGTCGGCCAGGGCGCGGTGCAGCCCGCGCAGCCGGGCGGCCATCGCGAGCCGGTTCTCCCGCGGGCCGTTGACCACGCCGATCCGGCGGTGGCCGAGGGCCAGCAGGTGCTGGGCGACCGCGTAGGCGCCGCCCTCGTCGTCGGGGTGGACGCAGGTGAGGTCTTCGGCGGTGTAGCCGATGACCACGGTGGGATATCCGGCGGACCGCAGGGCGGGCAGCGACTCCCCGCCGGTTCCGGCCTCGACCAGCAGGCCGTCGACCTGGCGGCGCTGGACGAACCGGCGGTAGGCGGACGCGGGTTCGTCGGCCACCTCGCGGGTGGACAGCAGCAACCCGTAGCCGCGCGAGGTCAGTTCCTGGTCGGCGCCCTGCACCAGGCGGATCAAGTGGTCGTTGGAGAAGGCGAATCCGGGGTTGTGCGGCAGGACGACGCCGATCACCTCGGTACGGCCGCTGGCCAGGGCGCGGGCACCGGCGCTCGGCCGGTAGTCGAGCGTCCGCATGGCGACCAGCACCCGGTCGCGTACGGCGTCGGTGACCGTACGGTCGCCGTTGATCACGCGGGAGACCGTCTGGTGGGAGACACCCGCCTCGGCCGCGACGGTACGCAGAGTCGGCCGGTCCGACACGGGGCATCCTCGATTCTTCAGTGACCGTTCACATGACGTGTCACTCATCGTAGAACCGATCGCCGCCGAGCGGAAGAGGTACGCGCCATTGACGCCGGGTGTGGCGAGTCCTAGCTTTACCTCCCGTCAAGTGAACGGTCACTCGTGTACCGCCAGACCGGCTCGAAGGTGTCGGCCCCACGACGGAGGACCCCGAACATGAGCGAGCAGGAACCCGCAGACAATCCCCCCGCACCCCGTCACACACCGCGCGGTACCGGCGCGGTCTCCCGCCGGCGGATGCTGGCCTACGGCAGGAACGCCGCGATCGTCGCCGGAGCCGCCGTGGCGCTTCCGGCCGCTGTCACCTCCGCGGCGCGGGCCGCCGCCCCGCCGCCCGCCGCGCCCACCGGCGCGTCAGGACCGCTCGCCGCGCCCCCGGTGGCCACCGCGATCCCGACCAACACCCTGCCGAACGTGGTCACTTCCTGGACCGGGAACACCTTCTCCGGGGCCACCGAGTGGGTGCAGGACTTCGTGTTCAACATCGCCGTCGCCAAGGACGGCACCGTCTACACCGTCAGCTTCTGGGACGAGGGCGGGAACTACGCCGGCATCTACAAGGACGGCCATCTCATTGGGAACTGCCACGGCGCGAACGGCGACGCGGTGGCGGTCAACGACTCGTACGTCTATCTCAGCGTCGGCAACGGCCTGACGCGCTTCGGCCTGAACGGCGCCGCCACCTCGCTGACCTACGCCGTGGGCAGTTCGCCCGCCGCCGCCGCGGCCTCGGCGACGCAGGTGGTCGCCACGGACCGGGCGGCCAACCTCGTCAAGGTCTTCGACGCCGCCAGCGGTGCGCTGCTGCGCAGTTGGAGCGTCAACAAGCCCGGCGCGGTGGCGATCGGCGCCAACGGCGAGATCTGGGTGGTCGCGAATGTCACGCGCGACGCCAACGACGGCCACTTCTGGCACGCCGACCCCGCGCACCCGGCGCAGATCCTGCACTTCTCCAACACCGGCGCGGCGCTGGCCGGAACGATCAGCGGCCCCTCCGCCGACTGGCTGCCCACCTCGCTCGCCGTGGACGTCCACGGCGACCTCCTCGTCGGCGACAACGGCCCGCTGCGCCAAGTCCACACGTACACCGGCCTGTCCGGTACGCCCACCCGGGCCCGCAGCCTCGGCCAAGCGGGCGGCATCGGCGCGGGGACACCGGGCCGGGTCACCGCGGACAAGTTCTTCGGCATCGTCGGCGTCGGCGGCGACGCCGCGGGCAACGTCTATGTCGCGATGTACGAATTCGGCACCTGGCTGCGGAAGTTCACCGCGGCCGGGGCCGTGGTGTGGCAGCTCCAGGGCAGCGCCTTCGTGGACTCCGCCGACTTCGACCCGGCCTCCGACGGCGTCGAGGTCTACACCAAGCAGAATCACTACACCGTCAACTACGCGCGGCAGCCCGGCACCGACGCGACCTGGCGCAGCTACACCCTCGACTCGGTCAACTACCCGCAGGACGCGCGGCTGTTCCTGCCCGGCCATCACCACCACGCCACCTCGCCCTTCCTGAAGCGGCTCAACGGGCAGATGTACATGTACGTGACGGGCATGTACTGCGGTCACCTGCTCATCTACCGCTTCCAGGGCGAGATCGCGAAGCCGTCGGGGGCGATCTTCAAGGCGCACTGGTCGGGCGCCGATCCGGGCGACGACCCCAACTGGCCGCCGAACCAGCCCGCCTCTGGTCAGTGGATCTGGCGCGACCTGAGCGGCAACGGCGCGTTCGAGGCCGGGGAGTTCATCCAGCCGGGCGACGGCAGCAACTCCCCGGGCAACTGCTGGGTCTGGTACGTCGACGACCGGGGCGACATCTGGGAGGGCGGCGACCGCGACCTGCGCCGCTACCCGTTGCAGGGCTTCGACGCGCAGGGCAACCCGGTCTACACGTACGCGAGCCGGGAGACGATCGCGCTGCCCGCGCCATTCAGCGTCGTCCGCCGTCTGCACTACGACGTGGCCGCCGACGTGATGTACATGGTCGGCTACACCCCTGACCAGGTCTTCGACAACGCCCACTGGAAGGAGTGCGGCAAGGTCCTGGTGCGCTACGACAAGTGGAGCACCGGCAACCGCACCCCGACCTGGACGCTGCTGCTGCCCTGGGACACCGCCGCCAACCCGATCGTGACCATGGTGAGTCTGGCCTTCGCGGGCGACTACATCTTCATCTCCGGTATCGCGACGCGCGGGCAGATCTGGGTGTGGAAGGCCGCCGACGCCAGCCCGGTCGGGACCTGGCAGCCCGGCGCCAACGTCGGCGGCGTGGAACGTACGGGGTGGGTCGACGTGCCGTACGGCATCACCGCGACCCGCAGGTCCAACGGCGACTATCTGGTCCAGGTCGAGGACGACCTGTTCAACAAGGTGCTGCTGTACCGCTGGACGCCGTAGGGACGCGCGGGTGCGCGGACGGGCGGCCGGAGGGGTGCCGCCCGTCCGCGCCGATGCGCGCCGGTACCAGCCGCTGCACGTCGTCACATGTCGGTCCGTGGGGATGACGTCAACACATCGAGCAGACAGGGAGTTTCCGTGACGGACGGACAACGGGTGCGGGTGGTCGCATCGGACGGCGTCGAACTGGACGCCGTCGTGCACCGCCCCGCGTCCGGAGCCCCCGGTACAGGGGCCGGAACAGGGGCCGGAACAGGGGCCGGAACAGGGGCCGGGAACAGGCCAGGGACCAGGTCCGGAACGGGCCCCGAGGGCACGGTGCTCCTGGTCCACGGCATCTCCGCGGATCTGGACGAGGGCGGGGCGTTCGTACGGCTCGCCCAGCGGTTGGCCGAACAGGGCCTGACCGCGCTGCGGTTCAGCTTCCGCGGGCACGGGGAGAGCGGCGGCGCTCCGCAAGGTGTGACGATCGCCGGGGAGATGCTGGACCTGGCGGCCGTCACGGCCTACGCCGAGCGGGAGTTGCCCGGTCCGCTGGCGGTGGTGGCGGCGAGCTTCGGCGCCGTGTCCACCGGCCTGTCGATGCCCTGGCTGGGCGACCGGCTGGCCCGGCTGGTGCTGTGGAATCCCGTGCTCGACCTGCGCCGGACCTTCCTCGAACCCGAACTCCCCTGGGGGCTGGCGAACTTCGGACCGGGTCCGCTGAAGGGCCTCGCCGAGCACGGGGAGCTGCTGATCGGCGGCCGGTTCGCCCTGGGCCGGGTGCTGTTCGCGGAGCTGGCCGCCCACCGGCCGATCGACGCCTACACCGCGGGCGGCCCGCCCGCCCTCGTCCTGCACGGGGACCGCGACGACTGCGTCTCCTTCGACATCGCCCGTGACGTCGCGGCGACGGTCCCGCACTGGGAATTCCACCCGCTGCCCGGCGCCGGCCACGGTTTCCACTCCCCCGAGCACGAGCCCGAGGCGATCGCGGTGACCGCGCGGTGGCTCGCGCGCGGCATGACGGCCCAGGGGGGCACCGTATGACCCGGCCGGCCGGAAACCTTCCGTACCGTACGGCGCTGATCGGCGCGGGCAGCATCGCCGACGACGCCCATGTCCCCGCGATCCGGGCGCTGTCCGGGCAGCTCGACCTGGTGGCGGTCGCGGACTCCGACCCGGCGCGAGCCGCGGACTTCGCGGCGCGGCACGGCATCGCGCGCCGTTACGACGACCCGCTGGAACTGCTGGCCGTCGAACGGCCCGACCTGGTGGTGATCTGCTCCCCGTCGTTCACCCACACCGATCTGACGGTGGCCGCGCTGGAGGCGGGTGCCTGGGTCTACTGCGAGAAGCCGCTGTGCGGTTCGCTGGCCGACCACGACCGGATTCTGGCCGCGGAGCGCGCGACGGGCCGCTGCTGCGCGCCGGTCTTCCAGTGGCGGGCGGGGTCGGGCGCCGCGCACGTACGCGGTCTGCTGCGCGACGGTGTGCTCGGGCCGCCGCTGCTGGCGCTGTGCCAGACCACCTGGTACCGGGGCGCGGAGTACTACGCGGCCCCGTGGCGCGGTCGGCGCGCCACCGAACTGGGCGGTGCCACCGTCACGCAGGGCATCCACGCCATGGACCTGATGCTGTGGCTGATGCCCGACTGGGCGGAGGTGAGCGCGCGGATCGCGACGGTCGACCGGGACATCGAGACGGAGGACGTGTCCCTCGCCCATGTCGCCTTCGCCTCCGGCGCGCAGGCGTCGATCGTGAACAGCGTCGTGTCGGCGCGCCAGGAGTCGTATCTGCGGATCGACTGCGCGCGGGCCAGTACGGAGCTGCGCCACCTGTACGCGTACGGCAACGAGCACTGGACGTTCACCCCCGCGCCCGACCGGCCGCCGTCCACGCCCGGCTGGGACACCATCGGCGCCGAGGTGCCCGCGCACCAGGCGCCGCAGCTCGCGGACCTGGTCGCGCGGATGCGGCGGGGCGAGCCGCCCGAGCACACGGCGGCCGACGCGCGCCGCACCACCGAATTCGTCACCGCCCTCTACAAGTCGGCCGCGACCGGCCGCCCGGTCCCGCGGGGCTCGATCGGCGCCGACGACCCCTTCCACCGGTCCTGGTGGGGTGCCCCGCCCTCTCCCTGACGGCTCCCGCGCTCCCCCGGCCCGAGCGCCGCGCCCTCACCGCCGGGCGGTGCGCGGGCTCCGGCGGCGCAGGTACTCGAGGAGCAGGACGTTGGCGAGGGCCGCGGCGATCAGGAGGACGACATTGAGCGTCGCGCTGCCCGCACTGAGCCAGGCGGCGTCGTCGCCGTCGGCGTTCGTGGTGGACGCCCACAGCCCGCCGACCCCCTTGAGCAGCGCGTAGCCGCCGTAGACGAGGACCAGTGCCGCCATCCCGAAGGGCAGGGTCACGGCCACGGCCAGCAGGTACGGAAGGCTCGTCCCGGTGACGGCGCCGAGCACCGCCAGGACGGCCACGACCGCCACGTACAGGCCCTGGACGGTCCGCCATCCCCATGTCGCGCCGTGCATCGCCGTACTCCCCCCGCCGACGAACCACCACCGCACATGACTGTATGCCCGGCGTGCGCGCGGGGAGCCGGGAGGGCCTCGCCATACGGGCCGGAGGGGCCATACGGGCCGTACGCGTCGCATACGCCACACGCGCCGTACGCACACCGCGTCGAGCCGGGACAGGCGGCGGCGCGCCCGGCCGGGAGAGACGGCGAAGGCTCCGCGCGTCCCTCCCGGCCGTCGCGACCGCGTCACGCGGCCGTCGGCCGGAGCCTCACAGCTCGGCGCGCACCGTACGGGCCGCCGCCACCAGATTCTCCAGCGACGCCTTCGTCTCGGGCCAGCCGCGGGTCTTCAGGCCGCAGTCGGGGTTGACCCACAGCCGCTCGGCGGGGATGGCGAGCAGGCCCTCGCGCAGCAGCGAGGCCGCCTCCGCCGCGTCGGGCACCCGCGGCGAGTGGATGTCGTACACGCCGGGTCCCGCCTCGCGCGGGTAGCCGTGCGCGGCCAGTTCGGTGGCGACCTGCATGTGGGAGCGGGCGGCCTCCAGGCTGATGACGTCGGCGTCGAGGTCGTCGATGGCCTGGACGATGTCGCCGAACTCGGCGTAGCACATGTGGGTGTGGATCTGGGTGCCGGGAGCGACGGCGCCGGTGGTGAGCCGGAACGCCTCGGTGGCCCAGTCCAGGTACGCGGGCCGGTCGGCGGCGCGCAGCGGCAGGGTCTCGCGCAGCGCGGGCTCGTCGACCTGGATCACGCAGGTGCCCGCGGCCTCGAGGTCGGTGACCTCGTCGCGCAGGGCGAGCGCGACCTGCCGCGCGGTGTCGCCGAGCGGCTGGTCGTCGCGGACGAAGGACCAGGCCAGCATGGTGACGGGACCGGTGAGCATGCCCTTGACCGGGCGGTCGGTGAGCGACTGGGCGTACGACGTCCAGCGCACCGTCATCGGCTCCGGCCGGGAGATGTCCCCGGCCAGGACCGGCGGGCGCACGTACCGGGTGCCGTAGGACTGCACCCAGCCGTGCCGGGTGGCGAGGTAGCCGGTGAGCTGCTCGGCGAAGTACTGCACCATGTCGTTGCGTTCGGGTTCGCCGTGCACGAGCACGTCGAGGCCGGTCTTCTCCTGGAAGGAGACGACCTCGCCGATCTCGGCCCTGATCCGCTCCTCGTACCCCGCGGTGTCGATCCGGCCGGCCCGCAGGTCGGCGCGGGCGGCGCGCAGGTCGTCGGTCTGCGGGAACGAGCCGATGGTGGTGGTCGGCAGCAGCGGCAGGCCGAGCCGGGCGCGCTGGGCGGCGGCGCGCTCGGTGTACGGCTGGGAGCGGCGCCCGTCGGCGTCGGTGACGGCCGCGCTCCTGGCGCGTACGGCCGGGTCGCGGGTGATCGGGGAGGCGGCGCGGGAGGCGAGGGCGGCGCGGTTGGCGGCGATCTCGGCGGCGATGGTGTCGGTGCCCTCGGCCAGGCCCTTGGCGAGCGTCACGATCTCGCTTGTCTTCTGCGCGGCGAAGGCGAGCCAGCCCAGAATCCGGGGGTCGATGTCGCGTTCGGGCGCGGTGTCGAGCGGGACGTGCAGCAGCGAGCAGGACGCGGCCACGTCGACGCGGTCGGCGAAGCCGAGGAGGGTGGCGAGGGTGGCCAGCGACTTCTCGTAGTCGTTGATCCAGATGTTGCGGCCGTTGACGACGCCCGCGACGAGCCGCTTGCCCGGCAGTCCGCCGACGGCGGCGAGGCCGTCCAGATTCGCGGCGGCGGCGTCGGTGAAGTCCAGCGCCAGGCCCTCGACCGGGGCCTTGGCCAGGACGGGCAGCGCCTCGCCGAGCCGGTCGAAGTACGAGGCGACCAGCAGCTTCGGCCGGTCGGTGAGGCCGCCGAGGTCGCGGTAGGCGCGGGCGACGGCGTTCAGTTCGGCCGGGGTGCGGTCCTGGACGAGCGCGGGCTCGTCGAGCTGCGCCCAGGTGGCGCCCGCGGCGCGCAGGTCGGCGAGGACTTCGGCGAAGACGGGCAGCAGCCGGTCGAGCAGCGTCAGCGGCTCGAAGTCGGCGGCGACGCCGGGGGCGGGCTTGGCGAGCAGCAGATACGTGACCGGGCCGACCAGGACGGGCCGGGCGGTGTGGCCGAGCGCGGCGGCTTCCTTGAACTCGGCGACCTGCTTGGCGGAGTCGGCGGTGAAGACGGTGTCGGGGCCCAGTTCGGGGACCAGGTAGTGGTAGTTCGTGTCGAACCACTTGGTCATCTCCAGCGGCGCCACCTCCTGCGTGCCGCGGGCCATCGCGAAGTAGCCGTCGAGCGCGTCCGCGGTGACGGCCGACCGGTGCCTCGGGGGGACGGCGCCGACCATGACACTGGTGTCCAGCATGTGGTCGTAGTACGAGAAGTCGCCGGTCGGCACCTCGTGGACGCCCGCCTCGGCCAGCTTCCGCCAGGTCGAGCGGCGCAGGTCAGCCGCGGTCTCCCGGAGGGCGTCGGCGGTGACGCGGCCCTTCCAGTAGCCCTCGACGGCCTTCTTCAGTTCACGGTTCTCACCCTGGCGGGGGTAGCCGTACACGGTGGCCCGTGCTGCCGCGGCTGCGGACTTCGCTGTCACGGAAATCTCCTTCGCGAGATGACTCCTGGCCTCCCGGCGACGGGACGCGAGCGCGAAAGGGAGGTGACAGACCCGACGGACCCACAGTGCCCCGCAATGGCACCGGTCCGTCCGATATGCACGCCGACCCGCCCACGAGGTCACCGGGATATCCGTACGCGAACGGTCGCGTACGGGCGACGGGCAGGTCTTCGGACTCGCGGGCACGTCCGCCTGAGGCGGACACCTACTGGCCGTCGCTTCCCAGGTCCGGTACGTCGGACCCAGTGCGTATGACGGCGGTCGTTCCCACTCACCGCTGCGGGGCAGTCCCGGATTCGCACCGGGTTCCCTCTTACGACGCGACCGCCTGGCTGACGGACGCGAACCTGTCGCACCGGCCAGGCTAGAGCGCGGACCACGCTCCGGTCACGTCGGACCACATTCCGGACGGCGGCCCCGGCCCTGAACCGGTCCTGGCCCTGCCATGACGCGGCCCTGGCCCGGTCCTGACCCAGCCCTGACCCGGTCCTGGCCCGGTGCGCGCTCTAGCCGGAGGTGGCGCCCGCGCCCGCCGCGACCGCGCCCGTCGCCACCAGCGCGATGATGACCACGCCGAGCAGCACCCGGTAGATCACGAACGGCGTGAAGCTGCGGTGGGAGATGTACTTCAGGAACCAGGCGATGGCCGCGTAGCCGACCGCGAAGGCGATGACCGTCGCCAGCATCGTCGGGCCCCAGGCGGGCGCCGGGCCGCTGCCGAGCTTGAACAGCTCCAGGCCGCCGGAGGCCAGCACGGCGGGGATGGCCAGCAGGAACGAGTAGCGCGCGGCGGCCTCGCGGCTGTAGCCGAGGAACAGTCCGGCGCTGATGGTGCCGCCGGAGCGGGAGACGCCGGGGATCAGGGCGAGCGACTGCGCCAGGCCGTACCAGAGGGAGTGCCGGAAGGTCAGCTCGGTGATCGGCTTGGGGCGGCGCACGGCGCGGGTGCGGTCGGCGACCGCCAGGACGAGTCCGAACAGGATCAGGACGGTGCCGGTGATCCGCAGGTCGCGCAGGCCGTTCTCGATGGTGTGCTGGAATGCCGCGCCCAGGACGGCGATCGGGACCGTACCGACGATCACGAACCAGCCCATCCGCGCGTCGTGGTCCTTGCGGCGCTCGGGGTGGAACAGCGACGCGGTCCACGCCTTGACGATGGTGGCGATGTCGCGCCGGAAGTAGATCAGCACGGCGGTCTCCGTGCCCAGTTGGGTGACCGCGGTGAAGGCCGCTCCGGGGTCGTCCCATCCGGCGAGGACGGAGACCACGCGTATGTGCGCGCTCGACGACACCGGCAGGAATTCGGTCAGACCCTGCACAAGGCCCAGGACAGCGGCGGTGAACCAGGACACGGCGGGGTGCTCCGGGGAGAGTTCGAGGGGAGGGTGGGTGAAGCGGGCGACGGCGTGCGGAGTCCGGGCCGGGGCCGCCCGAAGAGAATGCGGGCGGCCCCGGCCCGGCCGAGGACGTCAGCGGCCGACGCGGCGGCCGGCGTCAGAGGTGGTGACGCCGGCACCCACGTCAGATGTTGACGCCGAAGTCGGTGGCGATGCCCGCCAGGCCCGAGGCGTACCCCTGGCCGATGGCGCGGAACTTCCACTCCGCGCCGTTGCGGTACAGCTCTCCGAAGACCATAGCCGTCTCGGTCGAGGCGTCCTCGGTCAGGTCGTACCTGGCCAGCTCCCGCCCGTCGGCCTGGTTCACGATCCGGATGAACGCGTTGCGCACCTGGCCGAAGCTCTGGCCGCGCTTCTCGGCGTCGTAGATCGACACGGGGAAGACGACCTTGTCAACCTGCGGGGGCACGGTGGCGAGGCTGACCTTGATCTGCTCGTCGTCGCCGTCGCCGCCACCGGTCAGATTGTCGCCGCTGTGCACCACGGAGCCGTCGGGGCTGCCGAGGTTGTTGAAGAACACGAAGTGCTGGTCGCTGAGGACCTTCCCGCCCACGTCGCACAGCAGCGCGGACGCGTCCAGGTCGTAGTCGGCGCCCGTGGTGGTCCGTACGTCCCACCCCAGGCCGACGGTGACCGCGGTGAGTCCGGGAGCTTCCTTGCTCAAAGAGACATTGCCGCCCTTGGACAGAGTCACGCCCACGAAATTACCTCCGGTTGCTTGGGGGTTGTCGGTAGTCGGTTGTCGATCGCCGGTATGTCGTCGTCCGCGCGCGTCTGCCAGGTCAACGGCGTGCGCGCCACGACAGTTCCACGGTTGCGTAACAGCTTAAGCGTTACGGGTGTGTGCGCGGGTCAGTCGTCCGAGTCGGGCTTGGAACGGGCGGCGGCGTACGCCTGGGTCGGCGTCATCGGGACCCGGTTGATCTGGACGGTCCGGTAGCGGCTGACCTTGGCGCAGGTGTCGGAGTCGTCGGCGGTCTGGGCGTGGGAGTTGCCCAGCGCCACCTTGGTGTCGGCGGGCGGCGCGGAGGACTTGCCGCCGGGGAAGGTGGTGCCGCTCGGCCAGTCCGCCCCGATCACGAGGGTGAGCCCGGCGACGGCGCCCTCCTTGAGGTGGGACGTCGCGATGCCGAGCGTACGGGCGACGGTCCCCGCCTCGGACCGCTGGCCGGGGCCGTAGGTCAGGGTCGTGGTGGCGGCGGGCGCCGGGGCGTTGCCGCCCGCAGTGGCCGGGTTGAAGCCCTTGCCGGTCAGGGTGTCGACGATCTCGGACGCGCGGCCCCCGATGCCGGTGCCGTTGCGCACCCGCACGGTGATCGCCGAGGCGGGGACGGACGTCGCGGTCGGGCTCGCCGACGCGGTCGCCGAGGCCGCGGCGGACGTGCCGCCCGAGGCGGTGGTCAGCGACTGGTCGTTGGCGATGGTGGCGAACAGCGTCTTCGCGCCGGGTCCGACCACCACCCGGTTGGGGTCGGTCGGGTCGGGCCCGGTCTGCATGGTGGTGAAGGTGATCCGCTTGGACGGGACCTTGTCGAGGTCGGAGGCCAGGCCGACCAGCTTGCTGATGCTGCCGAGGCCGGTGTCGACGGTCAGCGCCTTGGTCGCCGCGTTGGCGAGCTTGTAGACGGCCGCCGGGTTGGTGAGGGTGCCCGCGCTCTTGAACTTGCGGATCAGCGAGCTGAGGTAGATGTGCTGCGCGTACGTACGGCCGAGGTCGCTGCCGTCGCCGAAGCCGTGCCGCGAGCGGAGGAATTCCAGCGCCCCGACGCCCTTGAGGGTGTGGGTGCCCCGGGAGAGCTTCAGATGCGAGTAGGTGTCGTACACGTCGGCGTCCACACAGACCGACACCCCGCCCACGGCGTCGGACATGCTGACGACGCCGGAGAAGTCGACCTGGATGAAGTGGTCGATCGGAATTCCGGTCAACTTGTGGACGGTGGCCACCTGGCACGCCTGGCCGTACGTCAAGGCGCTGTTGATCATGCCGTGGTAGCCGGGGGTGGACGCGCCGGTCTTGGGATTCTCGCAGGCGGGCACGTCGGTGAGGGTGTCGCGCGGGATGCTCATCACGGTGGCGTTGGAGCGGTCGGCGGAGATGTGCACGACCATCTCGACATCGGCGTTGCCCCCGGTCTGGACGCCGGTCTTGGCGCAGCCGCCGCCCAGTTTGCAGTCGGCCTCGGTGGTCCGGCCGTCGCTGCCCATCACCAGGATGTTGATCGGCGTGCGCCCGAAGGCGTCGGCCTTCTCCTGGCCCGCGCTGTCCTTGCCCGCGCCGTCGGTCAGGGACACGCTGGTGATGTTGCCGTTGAGGTGCTGGTAGAGCCAGTAGCCCCCGCCCGCGGTGACCAGCAGGAGCACGGCCAGGGATATGCCGCCGATCTTCAGGAACCGCCGGCCCCGGCCGGCCTGCCTGGCGCGCCTGCCCCCGCGGCCCGACGGCCGGGACCGCCCGCTCTCGGCGCGAGCGGCCGCCCGCGCCGCGGCCCGGCCGCTCCAGGGCTCGGTCATCTCCCGTGCTCCCTCTCCCGGGCGGCCCCCGTGGGGTGGTGCGGCCGGATTCGGCGGGTGAAGCGGCGCTTCACCCAAGGCTTCATGGTTGCGCAACGCGGCAAGGGTAAATCATGGCTCTGTGGGGTATCCGTGAGCGTCGCACCCGCGACCGGCTTCCCCACCGGACACAGTTCCTGGTTTACGCAACCTTTAAAGTGTCTGCTATGCCAGAAACGCTACGACGAACCGGAAGGACACCTGTGGCCTGGGAGTGGGCGCATCTCGACGGAGGCCCGGCGGACGGCATGCGGGTACGGGTGACAGGCCCGCCCCGCGTGCTCCAAGTCACATCCGGATGCCAGGCGGAGGACGAGGCCGACGGCGACGGGCGGGGGCTGCGCGTCGAGGCGCTGTACGTCTACCGCCTCAAGCACGGTCAGCCACTGCACTACGGCTGGGACCACGCCAGCCCCTGATGTCGTACGGGCCCGCGCCCCGGATCACGCGGGCCCGCGGCACGCCGCGGGAGGGAGGTCAGTCAGTCCCGCGGCGCGCGTTCGGGTTCGCGCACAGGGCGCGCGCCGACGGTCTCGCCGGGCGCGGACTTGACCGTACGGACCGCGGGGTCCGCGCTCGTCCCGGCCGTCGCCGCGCCAGGACCGGGGTCGTCCTTCAACGCCTTGGTCTCGCTCTTGAGGATGCGGAGCGACTTGCCCAGCGCCCGCGCGGAGTCCGGCAGCCGCTTGGAGCCGAACAGCACGATGACCACGAGCGCCACCACCAGCAGGTGCCAGGGCTCCAGTCCGTTTCTGAGCATCAACGTCTCCGCTTCCACATGCGTCGGTCCGCCGTTGCCGGACGGCGATGTGCCGCCCGGACCCCAACAGTTGCTACATTGCGCAATTATGAGAGTAGCGGTACCGAGGCGCAATGCCCGCACGGGCCCCCGTCCGGACCGTCCCCGCCCGTGCGCGCACCCTTCTCGGAGGTGACCGAAGGTGATCTTCGACATCGGCCCGCTCAAGCTGCTGACGCTGCTCGTCCTGGCCACACTGGTCTTCGGCGACAAACTGCCCGACATGATCACGCGGGCGAGAGACCTCATCCGCGCGGTGCGCTCCTTCGCGGACGACGCCAAGGAGGATGTGCGGCGCGAACTCGGCCCGGAGTTCAAGGACTTCGAATTCGAGGACATGAACCCGCGGACGTTCATCGCCAAGAATCTGCTCGGCGACGACGACGCGCTCGGCCTGCGCGAGATCCGCGACAGCCTGCGACTGGACGGCGAGGCCGAGGAGTTGCGCGAGGCGGCGCGGACGCTCAGCGACGGCGTGGACCTCACGAAACCGTCCGCCGCGCCGGTCGCCGCGCGGGCGGCCGACAGGTCCGAGCCGGTCGCGTACCAGCCCGTCGCGTACGACACCGAGGCCACGTAGGACGGGCGCCGGGATCAAGCGCCTTGGCGGGTCAGGCCGTTGTCACCGCTCGCCGTCGTTCGGGCTGCTGAAGCCGGGGCTGCTGTAGCCGAGCCGGGGCCGCTGTCGCACCAGGCTCACGCCGTCGCCCGAGCTGAAGCCCGGGCTGCTGTAGCCCAGGCGCGGCCGTTGGCGTACCAGGTCGACGCCGACCGGCGGCGGGCCGACCGCGCGGGGAGCGGCGGCCCCCGCCTCGCGCGCCAACCGGTCGAGCAGATACGGCAGTACGCCCCGCACCAGCAGCGCCTGCCGCCATGCCTCGTGGGCCTCGGCCACGTCCCGGCTCTCGCGCGTGACCGCGCCGTCGCGCCGGGCGGTCAGCGCCAGTCCGGCCAGGCCGATCAGCAGGCTGACGCCGAAGACCGCCGCGCACAGGAAGCCGATGTCGATCAGCGGGGCGCTGATTCCCGCGCCGCTCGCGACGGCCCTGATCCCGTACCCCAGCACCAGGAAGATCGCCGCCGCGATACCGCTCAGCATCGGGACCAGGACGGCCAGGGTGGCGAGGACGCCGGGGCCGCCGACCGCGCGCACGACCGGGCGGACCCGGCCGCGGGAGTGCGCGCGCAGGCCGGTGTACCGCTCGTACTCGGGCGCCGCGGTGGCACCGATGGCGTCGGCGTCGGCCAGGGCGGCCGTCCGCAACTGCTCGGTGTTGGGCGCGCCCGGCAGGGCGCGGAGCGCGAGCCGGACGCGCTCGCCGCGCAGCGCCTGATCGAGAACCTGGGCGAAGTCAGCCCGGTAGATGTCGTCCGGCCGCTTGCCGCTGTCCATCATCCCCGCCCCGGCGTGTGTCGACGCGCGGCACGTCACCTTGTCTGCCCGCGCGTACGCATCAGGATAATCTTCCCAGTTGCATGATTGCATAATTACGCAACTGACTGAGAGTATCATGCCAGCGGCGCGGACCGCGGGCGCCGCATGCGTACTCTGGTGCTCGGAAAAGCCGCTGCGGTCAGGGAGGTTCACGTGACGAGGTCTGCCGCGGAGTTCGGCGACCCCAGCCCGGAGTTGTTCCAGAACGCCGCCGCTTCCTTCGGCTTGCTGGCGTCGACCATGCGACTCCAGATCGTCTGGATCCTGTCCGAGGGCGACTGCGACGTCACGGGGCTGGCCGAGCGGGTCGGCGCGACCCTGCCCGCGGTCAGCCAGCACCTGGCCAAGCTCAAGCTCGCCGGGCTCGTGCACTCACGGCGCGAGGGCCGACGGCAGGTCTATCTGGTGGACGATCCCGATGTCGTCACGGTGGTGCGGGTGATGGTCAGTCAGCTCGACCGCCGCTCCGCCCCCTCGCGTGACGTCCGCGGGCTGGGGGCCTGACAGGCCACGCCCCGGCCCCCTGCCGCGCGGAGGTCACGTACGGCTGGGCGCCGGATCGGCATCCGCGTCCACGTCGATCTCCACCGGCTCGACCGGCTCGACCGACTCGACCGGCTCCACCGACTTGACCAACTCGACCGCGGGAGCGGCGGGCGCGGGTTCCGGGCGGCGGATGGCCCCGGTGAGTTTGCGGGCGATGGGCTCGGTCCAGCGGGCGGTGAGCGGGCCGAGGACGACCAGGATCAGCACATACGCGGTGGCCAGCGGCCCGATCCGGGGCTCGACACCGACCGCGAGTCCCGCGATGACGATGGAGAACTCGCCGCGCGCGACCAGCGTGCCGCCCGCCCGCCACCGTCCGGCGGGCCGGATTCCGGCCCTGCGCGCCGCGTACCAGCCGGTGGCGATCTTGGTGAGGGTCGTGACGACGGCCAGGATCAGCGCGGGGACCAGGACCGGCGGGATGTCGGCGGGGATGGTGCTCAGGCCGAAGAAGACGAAGAAGACCGCCGCGAACAGGTCCCGCAGCGGGGTCAGGAGATTGCGGGCGCCTTCGGCGACCTCACCGGAGAGCGCGATGCCGACCAGGAAGGCGCCGACGGCGGCGGAGACCTGGAGCTGTTGCGCGACACCGGCCACCAGCAGGGTCAGGCCGAGCACGACCAGCAGCAGCATCTCGGGATTGTCGGAGGAGACGGCGCGGCTGATCAGCCGCCCGTGGCGCAGCGCCACGTACAGGACGATCCCGACCGTGCCGAGCGAGATCAGCAGAGTGAGGGTGCCGCCCGCGAGACTCACGCCCGCCAGCAGGGCGCTCAGGATCGGCAGATAGACCGCCATCGAGAGGTCTTCGAGGACCAGCACACCCAGAATGAGCGGGGTCTCACGGTTGCCGAGGCGGCCGAGGTCGCCGAGGACCTTGGCGATCACACCCGAGGAGGAGATCCACGTCACTCCGGCGAGCGCGACGGCCGCGACCGGACCCCAGCCGAGGAGGATCGCGGCGGCGGCGCCCGGCAATGCGTTGAGGACGAAGTCGACCGCGCCGGACGGATATTGGGTCTTGAGATTGGTGACGAGTTCCGAGGCACTGTATTCCAGACCCAGGAGGAGAAGCAGCAATACGACACCGATCTCGGCGCCGGTCGCGACGAATTCCTCGCTGGCCTGGAGCGGGATCAGTCCGCCTTTGCCGAAGGCGAGTCCCGCGAGCAGGTAGAGCGGGATCGGCGAGAAGCCGACACGTCCCGCGAGGCGGCCGAGGATGCCCAGGGCGAGGATGATCGCTCCGAGTTCGATGAGCATGTCGGTCGTGTTGTGCACAGGTTTCTATCCTCCTGTGATCAGTTCGGCGACGGCGCCGACGCCTTCGCGGGTGCCGACGACCACGAGGGTGTCGCCGACGGCGAAGCGGAAGTCGGGGGTGGGCGAGGGCACGGCGGAGGTGCGGCGGAGCACGGCGACGATCGAGGCGCCGGTACGGGTGCGTACCTGCGTGTCGCCGAGCGTGCGGCCCGCGTACGGCGAGCGTTTGCTCACGGTGATGTGTTCGGTGACCAGGTCGATCTCAAGGTGTTGTTGCAGGTGGCCGACGGGGTCGGGGGTCAGCAGGTCGGCCAGCGCGGACGCCTCGTGGGGCGCGAGCGCGGTCGCGTCCTTGCAGGCGTCGTCGTCCTCGGGGTCATGGAACGCCAGGAACCGCCTGCCGTCCTGGTGCACGACCACCGACAGGTGGCGGCCGGACTCGGTCGTCATGTCATAGCGGGCCCCGACTCCCGGCAGCGGGGTCTTTCGGGCGCGGGCGGTTGGTTCCATGAACGTGCTCCATCGGGACGCGGGTGCGTGAGTGCCGGTCGCGGACGCCAGCATGCGCGTCACCCGGCAGAGTTCTGTGCCGGGTGACGACGCGCGTTATGCGGTGGCGTGCCGCAGCGCTCCTGCCACAGCGCCCGGCGTGGGAGCCGGACGCTGTCAGCAGTAAGGCGCGGAAAGGGGGTCCGTATCAGGTACGGCGTCCCGAGGCGCGTTCTCGACACGCGCGACCCGGGGAAAATACGGCGATGCCGTGGGGAGGACTTCCGACATGGTCGCGGATGCGCCTACGACGAGGACATCCCGTTCCATGACGTATCCTCCTCGGCTCACCTCTGCGACATATGTAAAGCGCTGGTCAAGACTCTAGCGCATAATAAATGCCGCAAATCCCACATGAGTGGATATAACACCCCATGCGGATCTCTCATGGCCGGGAATTCACCTGGGCGTCACAGGGCGGGTCGGACCGCCGCGACGCGCCCCGACCTGCCGGTACGCCGGGTCCGGCCGGCCCCGCCAACAATTCGGGTGCGCCCTTCGCCGCCCGGGGGCTAGGGTCCCCGGGGCCCATGACTGAGCGGTTCCGAGGAGACGAAGGGGTGGTCGGCCGTTCCGGCGCGCGCTGACGACGGAGGCGTTCCCGCGAAGGCCGCCGAGCCGCCCGCGGCTCCGGAGACGCCCGGGTCGCAGGGGCCGCAGGGGCCGCCGCGATCGCCGGGACCGCCAGGGCTGTGGCGGGACCGGGATTTCCGCTGGTTATGGGTGGGGCAGACGGTCTCGCAGCTCGGGGAGCACGGGAGCGCGGTGGTCCTGCCGCTGATCGCGGTGCTGCTGCTGGGCGCCGACGGCGGTGAGGTCGGGGTGCTGCGGGCGGTGGGGCAGGCGCCGATACCGCTGCTGTCGCTGTTCGTCGGGGCGTGGGTGGACGGATGGCGGACCCGTACGGTCATGGTGGCGGCGGACTGCGGGCGGGCGCTGGCGCTGGGGGCGGTGGCCGTGGCGTGCCTGCTCGGCGGGCTCGGTCTGCCGGTGCTGCTGGTGGCCGCGTTCGGCGTCGGGGCGCTGTCGGTCTTCTTCGACGTGGCGTATCAGGCGTCTGTCGTACGGCTGTTGGACCGCGACCAACTGGTCAGCGCCAACAGCGCGCTCGAAGGCAGCAGGTCGGCGGCGCAGATCGGCGGCCCGGCGCTCGGCGGTGTGCTGGTGTCGCTGCTGTCGGCGGCGGTCGCGCTCGCGTCCAGCGCGCTGTTCTTCGCGCTGTCGTTCGTGTCGATCCGGCGGATTCGGCGCGGCGAGGCGGTGCCTCGGCGCTCGGGACGTACGCCCGCTGTCCGGCGGCGGATTCGCGAGGGGGTCGGATTCGTCGTCGGTGAACCGTCGTTGCGGGCGGTGTGCCTCGCCTCCGCCGCCTTCCAGTGCGCCTTCGCGGCGACGATGACCGTCTATCTGCTGTTCCTGCCCAGGGAGTTGGGCCTGTCGGGCGCTGTCGTCGGGCTGGTGCTCGCGGCGACGGGGCCCGGCGCGCTGGTGGGTTCGCTGCTGGCGGCCCGGCTGCCGGGCCGGTTCGGCCACGGCCCGGTGCTCGCGTGCGCGGCCGTGCTCGGCGACAGCGTGATGATCGGCGTACCCGCGCTGCACGGCGGCGGCGCGCTGACCGTTCCGGCGCTCGTGGCGGTCAACCTGACGTTCGGCGCGTGCGGTCAGCTGGTCAGTGTGACGCTGATGGCGGTGCGGCAGACCGTCACTCCGGACGAGATGCAGGGCCGCGCGGCGGCGACGATCGGCTTCGTCGGCATGGGGACGGCCCCGCTCGGCTCGCTGCTCGGCGGTCTCCTCGCGGCGCAGTGCGGTCTGCGCACCGGCTTCCTGGTGGCGGCGGCGGGCATGCTGCTCTCCCCGCTGGTGATCTCCCTGTCCCCGCTCGCCCGGCTGGGCCGTACGCTCCCCGTCCGCGGAGCGGCGGACGCGTCGGCCCGGACGTGAGCGCGACGGAGGTGGCGCGGGCACCGGGCCCGCGCCACCTCGGTCACACGTGCGTTGCGCGCTCTGTCAGTTGAGGGTGAACTTCTGCGCGGCGCTGCCGTTGCAGTCGTAGATCTGGAGCCGGGTGCCGTTGGCGCCTGCGCTGTTGGGGTCGTCGAGGCAGCGGCCCGACTGCGGGTTGAGCAGCGAGCCGTCGGCCTGCTGCTGCCAGACCTGGCCGCCGACGCCGTTGCAGTCCCACAGCTCGACCTGCGTGTTGTTCGCCGTGCCGTTGCCGTTGATGTCCAGGCAACGGCCGATCGTGCTCAGCGAGCCGTTGGCGTTGTGGTACCAGTGCTGGTCGGCGGCCCAGGACTGGCAGTCCCAGAGCTGCACGGCGGTGCCGTTGACGCCCGTGTCGTCGGCGGCGACGTCCACGCACTTCCCGGCGGGCGCGGGCACCGGGGCGCCGCCCTTGACGGCGAATTTCTGCGCCGCGCTGCCGTTGCAGTCGTAGATCTGGAGGCGGGTGCCGTTCCCGGTGGCGCCGCTCGGCGAGTCGAGGCAGCGGCCCGACTGCGGGTTGAACAGCGAGCCGTCGGAGCGCTGGATCCACTTCTGGCCGCCGACGCCGTTGCAGTCCCACAGCTCGACCTGCGTGTTGTTGGCCGTCCCGTTGCCGTTGATGTCCAGGCAACGGCCGATCGTACTCAGCGAGTTGTCGGCGTTGTGCGTCCAGTGCTGGTCCTCGGCGTACGTCTGGCAGTCCCAGAGCTGCACGGCCGCGCCGTTGACCCCGGTGTCGTCGGCGGCGACGTCCACGCACTTGCCGCCGGGGCCGGTGATCGTGCCCTGCGGGCCGTTGGGCACATTGGTCTGGCCCGAGTAGCCGACGGAGACGATATTCGCCTGGACGGCGTTCTCGGCGGCGTCGGTCGGATAACCGGCGACCATCACGCCCTCGAAGAAGGTGCCCATGTTGCGGTTGCTGTTGTCACCGCCGGTGCCCAGGATGATGCCGCCCTCCTGGTGCATCGGTTTGTAGCCGCCCCGGGTCGGCAGCGACCCGTTCCACCAGGTCGACAGGCCCCCCGATTGGGAGTCGCCGCCCTTGATGGCGTACGTCGTCTGCCCGTTGTTCTTCAGCACCGCCGTGACGTAGGCGCTCTTGTTGCCCGCGTTGGCCGTGTTGGAACCGTTGTCGCCCTGGAACATGCCGTTCTCCATGTCGGCCTCGACCCAGGGGCCCGAGCCGTTGCACGGCGCGAAGTAGCAGGTGGTGGCGATGCTCACGGCGTCCATGTGGCCGTTGCCGGTGTCGGACGGCGTGCTCTCGGCGTTGCCGTAGTCGAAGCAGCAGTCGGAGCCGACGTGGGTGCCGCTGGCGACCATGTAGACGCCCTCGGGCTGGCCGTTGACGGGGACGCCGGAGGCCGCGCCGGTGTAGCGGTAGCCGACGCCCGGCGAGATCCAGATGCCGTACACCTTGTGGCCGCCCGCGTGCACCGCGATCTCGCTCGCGTCCGCCCCTCGGTCCACGCCGCCTGCCGTGCCCGCGGGGCCCGGCAGCAGGTCGTTGTGGCGCGAGGTCTGGTCGTAGACCTTGGAGATGCGGCAGGTGGTGTTGGCACAGAAGACGTCCTGCTGCTCGGCGTTGGCGTAACCGCCCGTGGCCAGCAGCCCGATGTCGGCCTTGCCGCCGTCCGAGGCGCGCGTGACCTGGTACAGCGGGCCGTTGTACGCGGAGAACAGGGCGCGGGTGGTGCTGTGCGCGGCGACGCAGGGGGTGCCCGCCGCGCCGTAGAGGTCACAGGGCAGCGAACCGGCGGCCTGCGCGGTGCCCGGCAGGCTGATGAAGGCGCTGAAGACCAGGCCGAGGGTGGCCACGACCGAGGTCAGCAGGGCTTTCCAGCGGGCGGTGTATCTCCTTTTGCGCATGCGGTGCTCCTTGGGGTGGGGGGTGGAGCGGAGACGAGCGGTGCCTGCGGGGACGGGCGGCCCGAGCCGGGCGTGGGGGCCCGGATCGAACGCCTGGGGGACGTGACGGGTGCGGGAGGGACGTGAAGGACACGCGGGGTCGACCGGCTCGGAAAGTACGCCCCCTGTTCGACCCCGTCAATATTTGTTGCTTTCTTTGGCTTCGGCCGGGCACGACCTGTCCGAATCTGTGGCCCGGCGAGGAGTGCATTACCTCTGTGACACAAGTCAACTGACGTGGTGTAACACGCCGCTGCGAGAGTTCCCCGCGCCATGAGCGAAAGGGGACATGACAGATGACACCGTTCAATCGCCGTGACTTCCTGCGCGCCGTCGGGGCCACCGGCGGCGCGGGAGCGATGCTGGCCACGATGGGTGCGCTGGGTCTGGCGCCCGGCGCGGAGGCGGCCACGCGCGGGGCGCCGTACCGCGCGCCGCGGCCGGGCGACTTCCACCTCACCGGCCGCGCCGCCGCCAAGGTCGTCGTGCTCGGCGGCGGCATCGCCGGACTGACGACCGCCTACGAACTGGGCAAGGCGGGCTACGACTGTACGGTCCTGGAGGCCCGCGACCGGCCCGGCGGCCGCAACTTCACCGTACGCGGCGGCGACACCACCACCGACCTGTACGGCAACCGGCAGACCGCCCGCTTCTCCGACGGCCAGTACATGAACGCCGGTCCCGCGCGGATCGCCCAGTGGATGGTCACGCTCGACTACTGCCGTGAACTCGGCGTGCCCATCGAGGTGTTCACCAACGTCAACGCCGACACCTACCTCTACAACGAGTCGGCCGGAATGACCGAGCCCATGCGTTACCGCAGCGCCAAGGCCGATGTGCTGGGCTACGTCAGCGAGTTGCTGGCCAAGGCCACCGACCAGGGCGCGCTGGACAAGGACCTGACCGCCGCCGACCAGGAGAAGCTGGTCGAATTCCTCAAGGACTACGGCGCGATCGGCAACACCCTCGACTACAGCGGCGGTTCGCGGCGCGGCTACTCGGCCTGGCCGGGCGCCGCGGGCACACCGGGCGTGGTGGCGGGCGACGTGCCGACCGCCTCCGAGATCTTCGCGACCGGCGTCGGCCGCTACTTCGCCTTCGAGTTCGAGTTCGACCAGGCGATGCTGATGTTCCAGCCGGTCGGCGGCATGGACCGGATACCCCACGCGCTGGCCGCCGCGGTCGGCACGCGCAGGGTGCGGACGGGCTGCGCGGTCACGAAGGTCACCGACACCGCGCACGGCGTCACCGTCACGTACACCCAGGGGGGCAGGACGCGCACGGTCGACGCGGACTTCTGCGTCGCCGCCATGCCGCCGAACATCCTCGCCAAGGTGCCGCACAATCTGGGCGCGGGCGTGCAGTCGGCACTTGAGGCCATCACCCCGTCCTCGGCGGGCAAGATCGGCCTGGAGTACGCCTCGCGCTGGTGGGAGACCGACCACCGGATCTACGGCGGGATCACCGAGACCGACCTCGACGTCACCCACATCTGGCACCCGTCCTACGGCTTCCACGGCAGGCGCGGTCTGCTGATCGGCTACTACAACACCGGTTCCAAGGCCGACTCCTACGCGGCGCTGAGCCCCAAGGCCCGCGAGGCGCGGGCGGTCGCCGCGGGCGTGAAGATCTACGGCGAGAAGTACCGTACGGAGCTGGCCACGTCCTTCTCGCACCACTGGCGGCAGTTCCCGTACCAGGAGGCCGCCTGGCACAGCACGCCCGGCGGCCCGGACGCCGCCCGCTACCAGCCGCTCAACGAGCCGACCGGGCATGTGTACTTCGCCGGTGACTGGCTCAGCTACATGGACGCCTGGCAGCACGGCGCCTTCACCTCCGCGCGCAAGGCGGTGACGGCGCTGCACCGGCGGGTCCTGGCCTGACGCACCGGGTCGGCCGCGAGCCGACGGGGGCGGTACGGGAGGGTACGGGGGCCGGGGCCGGTCTCAGCCCGAGGGCCTGGGCTCAGGCCGCAGGGGCGGTCTCAGCCCGCGGGACCGGTCTCAGGCCGCGGGGCGGTGGGTGTCGCCGCTCAGCCCGGTCAGCGGCAACCCCGTACCGCCCCAACGGCACGTGACGAACCCGGCGGCCACGGGCACCGCCGTCTCCTCCGGGGTGCGGGCCCCGAGGTCGACGGCCTCACCCGCGTCGAGCGGCCCGCGGATGACGGCCGCGGCGTACGGCGTGCCGCCGGCTCCGGTGATTCCGACGACCCGTGCCACCCGTGGTGTGATGTGGTGATCCATGACAGACCCTTCCATGAGTCGCGAGGAGGGCCCGCGAAGTGCCGGGAGAACCCGCGGGCGTGGGCGGGCGGCCGTGAGCGGAGAGGCGGTGGGTGACGCGATGGCGGTCAACGGGGAGGGCCGGGACGCCCCGCGTGCGTCCGGACCGCCGCTGACGGCCGGTGAGCGGGAGATCCTGCGGGTGCTGCGCCGGTCGGAGGACCTGGACAGCGTGGCGGCCCGCATCCTGGTCTCGGTCGGCAGCGCGATCATCGAGGGCCGGCTGAAGCCGGGCGACGACCTCAACTCCGTGGAACTCGCCCGGCAGTTCAGCAGCAGCCGGACCCCGGTGCGCGAGGCGTTGCAGACCCTGGAGCGCGAGGGCCTGGTCGAGATCGCGGCCCGCAAGCGCCCCCGCGTGCGCCGCCTGGGCCTCACCGAGGTCCGGGAGATCTACGAGCTGCGGTCCGAGCTGTACGGGCTGGTGAGCCGCCGGATCATCGCCCACCGCACGGCCGGTGAGATCGAGGTCTTCGACGGCGTTCAGGCCCGTCTCGAGGAGGCCGCGGCGGCCGGGGACCTGGAGCGGTACTTCTGGCTGATCGTGGACTTCCGCAACACCGAGGCGCGGCTGGCCGGGAACGAGACCGTGCGCGCCGTCCTCGACTCGGTCGGCATCAGGACCCTGCATCTGCGTCACCTCAGCCTCTCCCTGCCCGGCCGCCTCGACACGTCGGTGGAGGACCACCGCAGGCTGGTCCGCGCGTACGCCGACGGCGAGGCGGAACTGGCCGTCGCGCTCACACGGTCCATCGTTCTGCGCGGTCTGGCGGCGGTGGAGCGCTCGGGGTGGACGGGCTCCCCGGACTGACCCGCCGGTCGACATCAGCGGGCCTGCGCGTCGCGGGCGCTCCTGGACCGCGCGGCCCCGCCGGGGGCGTCCGCCGCGGTGCGGGCCCGGTCGAGGGCGACCGCTTCGGGGCGGCGGCCACCGCGATCTCGTCGGCGATCCTGTCGACGGCCGGGCTGTCACCTGGCACCGCCCAGGATGTCCGGCCAGCGGCGTATCACGTGGTCGACCAGTTCCCTGCTGGCCTCCGCGACCCGCGGGAAGTCCTTGAGCCGGGTCCAGGGGCGGCAGGCGTCGATCACGGCGCGGGTGTTGAACGGCGGCAGGCCGGGTGCGCGCAGCGGGTCGACCCTGCTCCCCCACGTCTGCCGCATCGTCTCGATGTCGTCGGCGGGGTCGGTGCGGGTGCAGACCGCCCACATCACGTCGTTGAGGCTGCGCGGGTCGACGTCGGCGTCCACGACGACCACGAATTTGTTCATGTACGCGGCCTGCGGGAGCTGCGAGGTGAGGTAGCCCGCCTGCCGGGCGTGACCCGCGTAGTTCTGGTGGATCGACACCGCGAGCAACTGCCGTCCGCCGCCGACCTCGTGGGCCCAGACGCCCTCGACGCCGGGCAGTCCTGACCGCACCAGCGCGTCCTGGATCATCGCGGACTTCATCACGCTGCGCATGTAGGAGTAGTCGTGCGGCGGCTTGCCGGGAGGGGCGCCGAGCAGGATCGGGTCGTGGCGGTGGTAGATCCGCTCGACGTCCATGGTGAGCACGGCCTCGGTGCCGCCGCTGTAGTAGCCGGTCCACTCGCCGAACGGCCCTTCCTGCTCCCGGCGTTCGGGATACAGCCAGCCCTCGACGGCTATTTCGGCGGTCGCGGGGATCGGCAGCCCGGTGACCTCGCCGCGGATCACCTCGACGGGGCGGCCCAACACGGCCCCGGCGTACTCCAGTTCCGACAGTCCTGTGGGCACCTCGGTGCCCGCGACGACCAGCAGCAGCGGGTCGTGGCCGAGCGAGGCGGTGACCGGCGCCCGGCCCTCGCGGGCGAACCACTCGCGGACGTGCGCGGCGCCGTGCTTGCCCGCCTCCATGTTGATGCTCGCCGCCCGCCCGCCGTTCTGCACCTGCATGCGGTACGCGCCCGCGTTGAGGACGCCGGTGGCCGGGTCGGTGGTGAAGACGGCGCAGCCGGTGCCGATGTACCGGCCGCCGTCGTTCTCGTGCCATTTCGGCACGGGGAAGGCGAGCAGGTCGGCGTCGGCCGCGGTGATCACGTTCTCGGTGACGGGGCCCCGGTCGACGGCCTCGACGGGGTACTTCCCGGCGTTCTCCACCCACTCGTTGGGGCGGGTGCGCAGCGCCTCGACCAGACCGCGGTCGTCCAGGTCGGTGCCGAGCCGCAGGGTCATGCCGAGCCTGCGGGCGTTGGCCATGCTGGCGGTGAGCACTCGCTGGCCGGGCCGGTAGCCCTCGATGTCGTCGAAGAGCAGCGCGGGCGGCGAGGGGCGTTTGTAGTTGACCTCGGACGCGGCGCCGATCTCCTTGTCCCAGTGCGCGCCGGAGAGGGTGCGGACCTCACCGAGTTCCCCGGCCAGTTCGAGCCAGGTCCGCAGGTCATTGACGTCGTCGAGGGACCTCACGCCACTCGCCTCCCGTTCTCTCATGTGTGTCGCGACGCGATGAAGGTCGAAGAAGCCGCAAGAGTAGTCCGCGAGTTGTACGTCGCCGGTGCCGCTGCGCCCGCGGATGCCCGGGTCCCTCCTCGTCGAGGTGAGGGAGCACCGCGTTTCCCCTGAAGTGTCGACACTCGACCACGGGACCCGATTGAAGCAGGGGGGATACCCCCTGTCCAGGGGCCAGCGATCCGTACCCCCACCCCGTTGAGTGTCGACACTTCTGGTGAATCTGACCGAAGTCTTGTCATGGCCCCGCACGGCTCCTAACGTGTCGCCGCGAAGAAATTTGCTCGACTCTGTTCAGTTCCGTTGAGTCAAAGCGTCGAAATGCCAGCGATCCGCACACGATCAGTCCCACGGCGCGCATCCGCGGACCTCCGGTCCGCCTCGCCCACCCCGCGAGCAGAGGATTCTCCATGCCACGACTCGTCCGCAGGCTGCTCGCCTGCGCCACCGCCTGCACCCTGTGGGGCGGCGCCCTCGCGGGCGCGGCCGTCACGGCCGGTGCGGTGGTCACCGCCACCCCCGCCGCCGCACTCGACAACAGCCTCGCCCGTACGCCCCCGATGGGCTTCAACGACTGGAACGCCTTCGGCTGCGACGTCAGCCAGGCCCTGATCGAGCAGACCGCCGACTACCTGGTCAGCTCCGGTCTGAAGAGCGCCGGATACACCTACGTCAACATCGACGACTGCTGGATGACGCACACCCGCGACGCCGACGGCCGCCTGGTCCCCGACCCGGTGAAGTTCCCCGACGGCATCAAGGGCACCGCCGACTACGTGCACGGCAAGGGACTCAAGCTCGGCATCTACGAGGACGCGGGCACGGCGACCTGCGCCGGGTACCCGGGCAGCCTCGGCCACGAGACGACGGACGCGCGGACCTTCGCGGACTGGGGTGTGGACTACCTCAAGTACGACAACTGCAACAACACCAGCGACGGCACCCGCGAGGACTACGTCAGGCGGTACACCGCGATGCGCGACGCGCTGGCCGCCACCGGCCGCCCGATCGTGTACTCGCTGTGCGAGTGGGGCGTGCAGAACCCGTGGGAGTGGGCCGGTGACGTCGGCAACTCGTGGCGCACCACGGGCGACATCAGCGACAACTGGACGAGCATGCTGTCCATCGCCGAGGACAACATGCCGCTGGCGCCGTACGCGGGCCCCGGCCGCTGGAACGACCCCGACATGCTGGAGGTCGGCAACGGCGGCATGACCGACACCGAGTACCGCACGCACTTCTCGCTCTGGTCGATGATGAACTCGCCGCTGCTGATCGGCACCGACCTGCGCAAGGCGACCCCGCAGACCCTGTCGATCCTCGGCAACAAGGACGTCATCGCCCTCGACCAGGACCCGCTCGGCAGCCAGGCCGCCGTGGTCTCCTCCGACGGCGGCCGGTACGTGCTCAGCAAGAAGCTGGCAGGCGGCGAGCGGGCGGTGGCCCTGTTCAACTCGGGCGACCAGGCGCAGCGGATCTCCACCACCGCGCGGGCCGCGGGACTGCCCAAGCGCGGCAACTACTCGGTGCGCGACCTGTGGTCGCACACCGACTACCAGAGCGCGGGCGGCCTGTCCGCGACCGTGCCCGCGCACGGCACCGTCCTGCTGCGGGTCGGCACCGATCCCCGCGCGGTCCTCGCGCCGCCGCTGTTCGACACCGGGGTCACCGGGCCCGACCACATCGAGCCGGGCCACAGCGCGACCGTGTCCACGTACGCCACCGACCTCGGCTCGCTGCCCGCCGCGACGGTGAAGGTGCGGCTGACCGGCCCCGACGGCTGGACGGTCCGCGCGACCGGCGCCACCGGCAGCCTGCTGCTGCCCGGCGGCCAGACCCTCATCACACCGTGGACGGTCACCGTGCCCGCCGACGCGCGGCCGGGCGCGTATCCGGTCACCGGCACGGTCAGCTACCGCGATCTGGTCAACGGCCGTACCGTCACGGTGCCGTTGGTCGGCAGCGTCGCCGTCAAGGTGCCGCCGCCCGCGGGGACCAGCTACCTCAGCGACCTGCCCTGGACGACGTCGAGCAACGGGTGGGGGCCGGTCGAACGCGACCGCAGCAACGGTGAGACCGGGGCGGACGACGGCAGTCCGATCACACTCGGCGGCACCGTCTACGCCAAGGGCCTCGGGGTGCACGCGCCGAGCGACATCGCCTACTACCTCGGCGGCGTCTGCTCCACGGTGACGGCGACGGTCGGCGTGGACGACGAGAAGAACGGCAAGGGCACCGTCCGCTTCACGGTCGTCGCGGACGGCACGACGGTCGCCGACAGCGGCGTGGTCACCAACGCCATGGGCGGCAAGGCGCTCACGGCCGACGTGACCGGCGCGCAGAATGTGCGGCTCGTCGTGGACGACGGCGGCGACGGCAACGACAGCGACCACGCGGACTGGGCGGACGCGAAGCTCATCTGCTCCTGACCGCCCACGACCCGGCGCGGCGGCGCGTATCCCTCCCACGCGCCGCCGCCCCGGCCCATGTCAGCCCGTGCGGTGCCGGGCCCTGGCCAGCGCCACCGCGCCCGCCACCGGGGGAACGTCCAGCAGGCGCAGGGTCAGCGAGGGGTGCGCGGCGGCGAGCCGGGCGCGGAAGGCGTCGGCGAGCCGCGGCTGGCGCACGACGACGCTGCCCGCGGCCACCACCGTGTCCCCGACGGCGCCCCGGCCGACGAGCCGGGTCACCAGCAGCGCCAACTGCCGGCCCGCCTCCTCGACCACCGCGGCGGCGAGCGCGGAGCCCGCGTCGGCGGCACGGAAGACGGCGGGCGCGGCCGGGCCCCAATTGCCGGGCGTGGGTTCGTCGTTGACGGTACGGGCCAGCGTCTGCGGGTCCGGGTCGCCGAAGTGGTCCAGCAGCGCCGCGAGCAGTCCGTCGTCGGCCCGCCCGGCGTCGTACGCGGCCAGCGCCGATCTGACGGCGTCCCTGACGATCGCGGGCGCGCCGCCCTCGTCGCCCAGCACCCAGCCCCAGCCGCCCGCGAAGAGCACCTCGCCCGCGGCGTCGGCGCCGACGCCGATCGAGCCGGTGCCCGCGATGACGCCGATGCCGGTGTCGAGACCGGCCGCGGGCACCAGCAGCGCCGCGTCGTTGACGACGACGGCGGGTACGCCGAGGGCTTCGACGGCCGCCGCCAGGTGCGCGCAGTGCCGCTGGGTGTCGCAGCCCTGCGCGCCGATCCCGACGGCGGCGATCTCGTCGCCCTCGGGCACCGCGCCCGTCAGCCGTTCCAGCAGCCAGCGCGCGGCGGTGTCGACCGGCGCCGCCTCCCAGCCGTCGGCCGGCAGCGTGCGGTCGGCGCGCGGCGACGCCGCCGGGTCGGCCAACGGCGCGACGCGGACGGCGAGTTTGGTGCCGCCCACGTCGGCGCCGACAACGACCTTCATACGCCCGGCCGTTCGGCCGCGACCTTGATGTCGGAGTTGTGGAACACGAATTCCTCGATCTCGACTCCCCTGACCTCGGCGACCGCTTCGACGAGGATCTGTGCGACCAGGATTTCGATGATCGCACGCTGCGCGGCCGGGAGGCGCGGCACGGTGACGGGGTGCAGCAGCGGGCCGCCCTGGACGGGCTCGCTGGTGACGAGGACGACCCGGTGGCCGGAGTACGCCAGGGTCTCGGCGACGGCGAGTTCGCGGGTGTCGCCGAAGATGACGTGCACCCCGCCGCCCGCCGACTCCATGGAGCCGTGCAGATACTGCCGGGTGCTCATGCCGGTCGACGGAATCCTGGCGACCTCGCGGAAGAGCAGGGCGCTCGCCTCCGCCGAGCCGACCGCGGGCCCGGTGCCGACGAAGTCCGCGGAGGTCGCGGACGCGAACAGCGGTGCCAGCGCCCGCAGTTGGGTTGTCAGGACGCGCTCGGTGCGGGCGAAGACCTCGCCGAGTCGGGCCCAGCCGTCGTCGATCCGGCCGCCGTCCCAGGCGTCGGCGAGGAGGCCGAGCGCGGCGACGGTCGCGGTGTAGCCGATGGTGGACGCGTAGCTGTCGGGAATGCTGCCGAGGTCGAGCACACCGCTGGCGAGGTCCGCGATCGGCGACGGCACGACGTTGACCACCGCGAACCGTCGCGCCGGGTCGACGGAGTCCAGCACGGCGAGCGTCTCCGCGCTGCGTCCGCTCTGCGAGACGCCGACCACCGGGTGGGCGCTGGCGGGGAAGGGCAGCGGGTGGTCGCCCGCGCCGAGCCGCCAGGAGTGGACACCGCGGCTGCGCAGCGCCCAGACCGGCGCGCACGCGGCGGCCAGGCTGGCGCCGATGCCGACGAAGACCGGTCCCGGCCCCGCCAGCCGGCCCTCCGCCGCCGACGCCGTGACCGCGCCGGTCAGCCGGGTGACCGCCGTGGCGAGGGCCTCCGCCTGGGTCGCGCGGGCCGCCGAGTAGGCGATGTAGCCGTCGGTCATTTCTGCTCCGTTCCTTCGGACGTCCGGGTGGTCGGATCCCAGTGCGGCGGGATCGGTGGGACAGGCGGCGCGGTGCTGTCGATCCGTACCGGCGCGCCGAGGTCGGCGGACTCCTCGATCGCGAGCATGACGTCGAGTACGTGGTAGGCCAGTTCGCCGCCGGCGCGCGGCGGTCGGCCCGCCCGGATCGCGCGGGCCATCTCCAGGACGCCCACGCCCCGCCCGGCCGGGGCGCCGGTCGCGGGGACGGTCCGCCACGGCGCCTCGGGGGTGATGTCGGTCAACAGCCGTGTGGGGCCGTCGAATCCGCTGACCGGGACCTCCAGCACCCCGTCCGCGCCGGTCACTTCGAACAACTGGCGGCGTACCGGCGAGTCGAAGCTGTAGACGGACGTGCCGACCACCCCGGACGCGAAGGTGGTGAGGACGCTGAGGTGCGTGTCCACCTCGACGGGGAAGCGGGCGCCCGCGTCCGGTCCGGAGCCGACGGTGCGCTCCGCGCGCGGCCGGTGCCCCGCGGCGGTCACCGAGGCGACCGGGCCGAGGAGTTGGACGAGCGCGGTGAGGTAGTAGGGGCCGATGTCGAAGAGCGGGCCCGCGCCCTTGGCGAAGAGGAACCCCGGCCCGGGGTGCCATGCGTCGGGTCCCGGGCCCTGCATCAGCGTCAGTACGGTCCGCGCCGGGCCGACCGCGCCGTCCGCGAGCAGCCGCGCGGCGGTCTGGATGCCGGGGCCCAGGATCGTGTCGGGCGCGTTGCCCACCGCGACCCCGGCGGCGCTCGCGGCGTCCAGGACGGCGCGGGCGCTGTCGCGGTCCAGCGTGAGCGGCTTCTCGCCCCACACGTGCTTGCCCGCCTCGATCGCGGCGAGCGCGACCTCGTCGTGCGCGGCGGGGACGGTCAGGTTGACCACGAGGTCGACGTCGTCGCGGCGCAGCACCTCGGCCGTCGTGCCGGACACCGGGACGCCGTACGCGTCGGCCTGCGCCCTGGCCCGCGCGGGATCGAGGTCCGCGACGGCCGTGACGGCGAGGTCGGGGTAGGAGGTCAGCGAGCGCAGGTACTCGTCGGAGATGTTGCCCGCGCCGACCACCGCGACGCGGGTCGGCGTCCCGTGCGCGCTCACGCGGTCACCAGCTCACGGAAGTAGGCGGCGTTGCGCTCCACCAGCGGCCATACGTCGCTGTGGTGGGCGACGACCTCGACGACCGGCAGTTCGAGTACGGGGGCCGCCAGCGCCACGACCTCGGCCATCCGGTCGGTGGCGTCGACGCCGAGCACCGGCCGGTCGTTGCCCGGCTCGCGGTCCCGCACGACGTGCAGCAGCCTGACCCGGTCGCCGAGCCGGGGCAGCAGCTCGAAGACGTCGGCGCCGCCGACCCCGGCCCAGTAGACGTCCAGTTCCAGGACGACGGCCGGGTCGAGGAGTCCGGCCAGCACCTCGTAGGCGGGGACGCCGTCCACGCGCTGCGCGAACTCGAAGTCGTGGTTGTGGTAGCCGATCCGCACACCGCGCGCGGCGGCCTGCTCGGCCGCCGCGTTGAGCGTGTCGGCGAGCCGCTGGACCCCGGCGCGGTCGGCGACGCTGTCGGGGGCGACCCACGGGGTGATCACCGTGCCGATGCCCGACTCGACGGCGGCGTCCACGATTTCGGCGGTGTCGTGGCGCAGTACGGAGGAGTGCGCGGTGGCCGCGTGCAGGCCGCTGTCGCGCAGGGCGGCGGCGAGCCCGGCCGGGTCGGTGAGGATGTCGTACGGCTCGGCGTGTGTGAAGCCCAGCGCCGCCAGGCGCGCGAGCGTGCCGTCGAGCCGGTCGGGCCCGAGGTCGTCACGCACGCTGTAGAGCTGGATGCCCAGCGGGTGCTCTGCCGTCATGCTCCGGCCTTTCCGTGATCGTCGTGCTGCTGCTGGTGCTGGTGGGTGTGGTCATGGCGGCCGTGGTCGTGGTCTTCGCCCCGGCCGTCCCGGTCGTCGTGGCCCCGGTGACCGTCATGGCCCTCGTGGCCCTCGTGGCCGCTGTGGCCCGCGCCGTGGGTTCCGGCCGGGTGGCAGTGGTCGCCGCTCGACGGCGGGATGTCGAGGGTGGGATTGCGGCCGAAGAACCCGTACGGCTTGAGGACGAAGCCGGCCGAGTCGACCGGCATGACCGGCCAGTCCTCGGGGCGCGGGAAGTGGGTGAGCCCGAAGGTGTGCCACAGCACGATGTCGGTGCCGTCCACGTCCCGGTCGGCGGCGGTCCAGGCGGGCAGCCCCGCGCCGCCGGTGTGCATGTTCACCAGGTCGCCCGCCGGATAGTTCTCGTCCGGCGCGTACGGCGTCACCCACAGGTGCTTGGTGGCGTACGTGGCCCGCCGGTGGATGTCCGACTCCTCGTCGGCGAGCAGCACGGGCAGGCCCTCGGGGTGCAGCATCCAGCCGACCGGGTTGCCGAGCCGGTTGGTCACCGAGGGGTTGGTGATCAGCCAGGAGCGGTTGCGGGTGTTGTCGGCGAGCCGCTGCGCGCCCGCTTCGGTGCGCAGCCGGGTGACGGTCTGGGTGAAGCCGGTGCCGGTGGGGTTGGCGGGTCCGCGCGGGACGAGGGCGGCCTCGACCTCGTCCACGGCGTTGTCCGTACCGTCGACCGTCATGTCCAGCCGGGCGCTGAACAGGTGCTGGTGGTAGGGGGCGCCGAGGCCGGGGGCGAGTTCCGAGGCGAAGGGGTGGCCGGGGCCCTGGTAGGCCGAGGTGAAGACGACACCGGTCGCCTTGACCTCCAGCTCGATCGCGCCGTCGAGCGAGAAGTACCAGTAGAAGCCGTAGTCGTAGTTGCCGACGGTGACGAAGAAGGAGACGACCAGGCGGCGGTTGCGGCGTGAGTCGGACGAGCCGGTCCAGTTGTCGTAGTGCTTCCAGAGGATGCCGGTGTCCTCCTCGTGGACGCAGATGGCCTGCGGGACGACCCGGACCTCGCCCGCGCTGTCGGCGAGCACGGCGTCCAGGTAGGTGATGTCGCCGACGCAGTCGCAGCCCAGTTCGAGGGAGTTGGCGAAGCCGCCGAGCAGGTATTCGCCGCAGTCGAAGAAGTTCTGGAACCAGCGCTGCGGGCTCGGGTCGCCGTAGGGGACCATCATCTCCGCGATGGAGGCGCGGTAGAGCACGGGGCGCGGCACGCCCGCGTCCTCGATGGCGATGTTGTGCAGGACCAGGCCCTCGCGCTGGTCGAAGCCGATCTGGAGGGACCAGCCGAGCCAGTGCAGGACGCCGTCGTCGTCGACGGTGAAGCTGGGGCCCTCGGGCTGGGTGATCTCGATGGGCTTCAGTCCCGCGCGCGGCGACTGCCCGACCCACGCGGGGTCGTGGAAATTGCCGTCCTCGCGCGGCACCGGCAGGTCCATGTGGTCCTGGACGTCGAGGACTTCGCGGGTGACGACGTCCACGATCGCGGTGACGCCGTCCACCGGGTGCGCCCACCCGAGGTCGTCGGGGGTCTTCTGCACGAAGGTGAAGCAACGCTGGAGGCGGCGGCCGGTCTCCCCCTCGCCCGGCACCCCGGCCGACAGCGGATTGACCCGGAGCTGCGTGAGGTCGGTCAGGCCGCGCTTGCGCATGGCGGCGAGCCAGCGCTCGTCGCGGTGCACGATCTCCTCGACCAGCGGGAACTCGGCCAGGACGACGGGGACATGGCCGTCGGTGGCGACGTCCAGTTCCCTGGCGGTCACGACCCGGTCCTGCTCGGGGCAGACGACGGTGTCGTACGAGACCCCGGTGCGCATGTCGATGAGCATCACGCGGAAGCGGCGGGGGGCCACGTCGCCCGCGAGCAGTTCGCGCTTGTCCTGTTCGGCCAGGCCGAGGTACGCGACATGGGTGTCGGGGCCGAGGAGCCCTTCGCGCCGCAGCAGCGCGGTGGTCGCGGTGATCTCCGCCGGCCGCGGCGAGGCGAGGGCCCCCGCGAGAGCCCCGGCGGGGGACCCGGCGAGCGCGTCGGCGCGGGCTCCCGGGACGGCCCCGGCTATGACGGACGGTTCAGGCGGGGTCGGGGTCACGAGGTCTCCGCATCTGCGAGTGGGTCCGGGCGGCGGGTCGGGGCGAGGGAGGCGGCGCGCGGGCGGCGGGCCGGGGCGGCTGCCGCGACCCCCGGGCGGCGGGCCGGAACCGTACGGGAGCGCGCCGTGGCGGCGGCCTTCGGGTGACGGCTCATGTCGCGTTGCCGCGCGCGAAGGAGGTCCGCAGCCGGTAGCGGTCGCCCGCGTACCGGATCGCCGAGGAGAGCAGCGGGCGCTGGCTCCGGTCGCGGACGATCTGCCGCATCTCCAGCACTGGCGTGCCCGCGGCGATGGCGAGGTGGCCGGCCAGTACGTCGTCGGCCGGACGCGCCTCGATCGTCGTGTCGGCCCGGTCGAGCTGGAAGCCGAGCCCCGCGATGGTGTCGTAGAGCGAGTGGTCGGTGAAGTCGACCTCGTCGAAGCCGACGGCGATGTCGGCGGGGACGAAGGACTCGTCCACCGCGATCGGCACACCGTCGAGCATGCGCACCCGGTCGACGCGGTAGAGCGGGGTGCCCGGCGCGATCTGGAACGCCTCCGCCTCGTCGAAGGTCGAGGTGCCCAGTTCGCGGCGGAGCACCCGCGAGGTCGGCACCAGGCCCATCCGGCGGGCCGTCTCGGTGAACGACTCCAGGGTGTTGGGCCACTCCTTGCGCTCGGGCACGCCGACGTACCAGCCGCGGCCGTGCGCCGGGCGCAGCACGCCCTCCTCGACCAGCGCGGTGAGCGCCTTGCGCAGGGTCACGCGGGAGATGGCGAGCATCTGGCACAGTTCGCGCTCGGGCGGCAGCCGTGAGCCGGGCTCGACCTCGCCCGCGGCGATCCGTTCCTGGAGCGCGGCCTTGGCCTGGAGCCACAGCGGCTCCGGGTAGTGCGTCGTGAGCGCCCGGGGCGCCGTGTGCTGCGTGCTCATGCCGGGACCTGGACCTTCTCCCATGTGCCCGAGCGCATGGAGGCGTAGCAGGCGTCGAGGACGCGGTTGACGACATGGCCGTCCTCGAAGGTCTCCAGCGGGGTCTCGCCGCGGGCGAAGCGGTCCACGAAGTGCCGCATCTCCTGGCTGAAGCCGTAGGCGCGGGCCTCCTCGGGCACCGGGTGGACCCAGCCGGTGTCGGCGTCGGCCTTCTCCACCAGGTAGCCCGCGGGGTTCTCGATGAAGCCCCACACCGGGGTCGCCGAGGTGTCGGTGACCAACCGGCCCGCGCTGCCGACCAGTTCGTGGCGCAGTTGCATGCCGCCCTTCTCGATCCACGAGGACTCGACGGTGGCGAGCTGGCCGCCGGCGAATTTCAGCAGCGCGACGGCGGTGTCCTCGCCGGTGGTGCGGTCGGCGTGGGCGAGGGTGGCGCCCCAGGCGAAGACCTCGGTGACGGGGTTGTCCTTGCCGAAGAAGTGCCGGGCGGACTCCACGGTGTGGCAGCCCATGTCGAGCAGGGCGCCGCCGCCCGCGGTCCGCGCGTCCCAGAAGTGCGGGGCGTGCGGCCCGGAGTGCGCCTCGCGGGCGCGCAGGGTCAGCAGGTCGCCGATGGCGCCCGCGGCGACCATCTCGTGCGCCTTGGCGATGTTCGGCGAGAAGACCGAACTCTCGGCGTAGCCGTGCCAGATCCCGGCCTCGCGGACCACCCGCAGGATCTCGGCGGCCTCGTCGCCGTCGCGGGCCAGCGGCTTGGTGCAGACCACGCCCTTGCCCGCGGCGGCGACCGCCTGTACCGCGTCCAGGTGTGCCTCGTTGGGCACGGCGACCACGACGAGGTCGACGTCCGGGTCCGCGCACAGCGCCGCCATGTCGTCGTAACAGGTCGCGTCCGGCGCCCACTTGGCGGCCAGCGCCTGTGCGCGTGCGAGGTCGCGCGAACAGGCGGCGACGAGCGCCGCGTTCCGTACGTCCTGGAGAGCGTCCGCGTAGGTGTCGCCGATGAATCCGGAACCGATGAGCCCGACGCCGATCACGCGTTCCTCTTCCCTCGTCATTCTCGCCCCATGATAGCAAAGTGGTTTTGCATTGGTCTTATAAAGGTACGTCACGTAAAGACCACGGAGTACCACTGTCCGGTGCGGCGCGCATCACGCCTCCAGCAGACCGTCGAAGGCCCGGTCCAGGTCCTCGTCGACCACCCGCAGTCCGGGGTGGGCGTCGTAGTGCGCGAGCGCCTCACGCGCGCCCTGCGCGAAGGAGACCTCCGGCGCGAAACCGGGGACCAGCGCCCGCAGCTTGGAGGTGTCGAAGAGCATCGAGTGCCGGAAGTCGTGCTCCAGCACGTCCCGCCACCCCGGCACCAGCTCGGCGATCGACTCGCTCGACCGGTGCCGCAGCACCGGCTCCCGCACCCCGGCCGCGGCGGCCAGCGCGAGATGGATCTGGTCCCAGGTGAGGATCGCGCCGCTGACGACGTTGACGCTCTCGCCGATCGCCTGACCGTTGCCGAGCAGCGGGACGAAGGCGCGCGCGAAGTCCCGTGAGTGCATCAGGGACCACAGCGAGGTGCCGTCGCCGTGCACGACGACCGGCCGGCCCGCCCGCATCCGCTCGATCGCGGTCCAGCCCGCGAGCACCGGGATCACCGTGCGGTCGTAGGTGTGGAAGGGCCGCACGATCGTCAGCGGGAAGCCCGCCTCGCGGTACGCCTCCTCCAGCAGCAGCTCACAGGCGATCTTGTCCCGCGCGTAGCCGAAGTGCGGCTGGCGGCGCGGGCTGGACTCGGTGATCGGCAGCAGCGGCACCGGGCGGCCGAAGACCGAGCAGGTGCTGATGAAGACGTACTGCCCGGCCCTGCCGGCGAACAGCTCCCGGTGGTCGCGCACGTCGTCGGGCGTGAAGCCGACCCAGTTGACGACGGCGTCGAACTCCTCGCCGCCCAGCGCCGACGCGAGCGCGGCGGCGTCCCGGACGTCCGCGCGCAGCGACCGTACGCCCTCGGCCGGCGGCCGGACGGGCGCGGACCGCGTCACGATCGTCACGTCGGCGCCGCGCGCGACGGCCTCGCGGGCCGCCGCGGAACCGATCATCCCGGCGCCGCCGAGGAACAGCACCCTCATGCCCGCTCCTCGGTCGGCGCCGGGACGTGCGAGGCGCCGCGGGAGAGCCCGCGGCCGACCAGGTGGTCGTAGGAGCGGCGCAGCGCCTCGAACGTGTCGATGTGCAGCCGCTCCAGCTCGACGATGTGCCAGCGCAGGCCGGACGGCGTGGTCAGCGTGCGCGCCCAGTCGATCCGCCCCTCGCCGATGGGCACCATCACGTCGTCCTCGTAGCTGACGGCGGGGCCGTCCTTGACGTGCACGAAGCGCGCCCGGTCGCCGAGCCCGGCCAGCACCTCGGCCGGGTCGGCGCCGCCCATCTGCGCCCAGTAGGCGTCGAGTTCGACCAGGACGCGGTCGTCCAGCAGGTCGAGCAGCAGGTCGTACGCCTGCCGCCCGTCGAAGACCTGCGAGAACTCGGCGAAGTGGTTGTGGTACGCGATCCGCATGCCGCGCCCGGCGGCGCGCTCGGCGGCCTCGTTCACCCGCTCCACACCGCGCCTGATCGCGTCCGGCGAGTCGAACTCCTCGCGTTCCATGCTCCAGACCAGCACCTCGGCGCCCAGCTCCTGGTTGGTGTCCAGCAGCGCCTCGGCGTCAGGACCGGCGGGGAACGGGGTGTGCGCGCTGGTCAGCGCGAGCCCGGCGGACGCGACGGCGTCCCTGACCCGGGCGGCCCCGAAGTGCTCCACCAGGCCGTAGGTCTCCACGCCCGCGTAACCGATCCCGGCGATCTCGGCGAGCGTGCCCTCCAGGTCGGCGCGGGCCAGATCGAGCACCGTGTACGTCATCACACCGATCTCGGCGGTCACGCGTCCTCCTCCGTACGGCGGGCCGCCCACAGCAGGGCCTGGCGGACCAGGGCGCGCACCGGCGGCTCGCCCCACGAGCGCATGTCGTGGCCGAGCGCCAGATACACCACGCGGCCTTCCCCGGCCTCGCGGGCGTAGAGCACCGGGATCACCTCGCCGTCCGCGCGGCGGCGCGAGGCGAGGACCGTCACGTCGTCGTCGGCCAGCTCGAACTCGTAGTACTCGTCGAAGAGTTCGAAGTCGGACAGGCCGCGTGTGACCGGGTGGTCCGCGACGATCTCGACGGTGTGGCGGCCCTCGTGGTGACCGGGGCCGTGCGAGAGGTAGCGGTTGCCGAGCAGTTCGAACAGCGGCCGGTCGGCCGGGTCGAGCCCGTCGCCCGCCCAGCCCATGATGTTGGCGCCGTGCACGCCGACCAGGCCCTTGCCCGCGCGTACGGCGTCGGCCAGCGCCTGCTGCTGCTCGGTCGCGAAGTGGCCGCCCGCGGTGTAGAAGAGGTACACGTCCGCCTCGGCGGTCTCCGGCCGCGCGTCGACGAAGCGGCTGGTGCCCATCGCCTTGCGGGTCGCGAACCCGGCCTCGGTGCCGAGCTGTTGGAAGACCTCGGCAGCGCTCAGCAGGTCGTGGTGGATGTCGTCGCCGTTCACGATGACCATGGCTCTCGGGGTCGAGAGGTGTGGCATTGCGTTCCTCACAGATGGCTTGGGTCGTGCGTCGTGGCGTGGCTCGGCGGCCCCCGCCCGGCCGCGGGAGGCGGGCCGGGCGGGGGCGGGGAGGGTCAGACGGGCTTGAGCCGCAGGGCGACGACGGGGTTGGGCACCGGGCTGAAGTACGGGTTCTGCGGTGTGGGGAACCCGGTGGCCTTGGCGGTGCTCCAGTTGCCGTAGCTGCCCCAGTAGAACATCGGGATCCACGGCAGGTTCTCGACGAAGATCTCCTCGATCCTGTTGATGATCTGCTGCCGCTGCTCGTCCGTGGTCGCCTTGGGGTACTCGGTGAACAGCGTCGCGGCCTCGGCGTTCTGGAACCGCTCGATGTTCTGGAAGGTCGGCGTCGCCTTGCCGACCGGGTAGTACAGATTCGGGTTGATCGTGTCGTTGTAGTACGAGAAGGCGCGCGGCGCGGAGTTGACCGGGTAGCCCATCGTGGAGTCGAAGTTCCCCTTGGACGTGAGCCCGTTGATGTCGTTGACCGTGGTCGTGTCGACGTTGAGCTTGATGCCGATGTCCTTGAGCTGCGAGACCAGCACCTGCACGCGCGCGGCGATGTCGGTGTACGCGGAGGGGAAGCTGATCGAGAACTCGACGCGCTTGCCGTCCTTGCGGTAGTAGCCGTCGCCGCCCTTGGCGTATCCGGCGTCGGTCAGCGTCTTGTGCGCCTTGTCGACGTCCTGGACGAAGTCGACTCCCTTGTACCGGGGGGCGATCGAGGAGGTGTAGGCGGGCATCGGCAGACCGGTGACGCTGGTCGCGGGCGGCGCGCCGCTGGCCGCGCCGACCTGCTTGCGGTTCACACCGAGGCTGATCGCCCTGCGCACCGCGATGTCGCTGAGCGGCCAGCGCTCCAGGTTGGGGATGATGCCGTCGGTTCCGGCGATCGGCGCCCAGTAGTTGTAGTGCTTGTTCCGGCTGAGATACGTCTTGTCGGCATTGGCGATGTACGTGCCGCCCCAGTCCGCGAGGCCCTGGACGAGCGCGTTGGTCATGCTCTCGTTGTCCTTGTACGCCACGAACCGCAGCGAGCTGATCTCCGCCTTCGGCTGCCAGTAGTCCTCGTTGCGCACCAGCAGGAAGCTCTGCGCGGAGAACGACGACAGTTTGAACGGCCCGGTCCCCACGGGGTTCTTGTCGGTGTACGTCGTCGGGTCCTTGACCTTCGACCACAGGTGCTGGGGGACGATCGGCGCCGACACGATGTTGGTGAAGTGCTGCTCGGAGGGCGCGGGGAAGGTGAAGACGACCTGCGCCGGACCGGGCGCGGTGACCGAACTGAAGTCGATGCCCAGCAGGTTGAGCCCCGGATACCGCTTGAGCATCGAGTACGTGAAGACGACGTCGTCGGCGGAGAACGGGGTGCCGTCCGTCCACTTCACACCGGTCCGGAGCTCCATCGTCAGCGTCTTGTTGCCGTCCGACCAGCGCCAGGACTTGGCGAGCCACGGCAGGTCGCGCCCGATGTCGACGGTGTTGATCTGCACCAGCGGCTCGTAGATGAAGCCGCCCTGGCCCTGCGGGGTGTAGGTGAGGCTCTGCGCGGTGTTGGCCAGGAACGGGTTGAAGACCTGGGTGAGGTTGTCGGACTGGCCCGCCACGGTGAGCGTGCCCTTGGCGGAGCCCGAGCCTCCCGCGGTTCCCGAACAGGCCGACAGGGCAAGGGTTCCCGCGCCCGCGAGGGCGCCTGCGAGAAGACCGCGTCTCGTCATTCCTGACGCGATCGACGACTGCGTTGTGGTCACTGTGCGTCTGCTCCTTCGGAGGTGGGGACAGCGGAATCGGGTGTGGGGAGAGCGGGTTCGTCGACAGTGGGGTCGGTGACCGAGGGGTCGGTGCCGGCAGGCCGCGCGGCGGAGGCGGTGACGGCCGCCGCGTTCTCTGCGCGCCGCCCGCGCGCCTGCTCGTCGTCCGCGTACAGCCAGCAGCGGGCGGTGTGGCCGTCGGTCAGGTCGAAGGACGGCGGGATGTCGGTGGCGCAGCGCTCCATCGCGTACGGACAGCGCGGGTGGAAACGGCAGCCGCCCGGCGGGGAGATGAGGCTGGGCGGCTGCCCGATGTCCTTGACCCGCGCGGCGCCGCCCCGCGAGGGATCGGGCGCGGAGGCGATCAGGAGCTGGGTGTACGGGTGCGCCGCCTGCTGGGTGACCGCTTCCGAGGGGCCGGTCTCGATGACCTCGCCCGCGTACATCACGGCGGTGTCGGCCGCGAAGTAGCGCGCGGAGGCGATGTCGTGGGTGACGTACAGCATCGCGACGTTGCGTTCCTCGGTGAGGCGGCGCAGCAGGTTGAGGATGCCGAGGCGGATGGAGACGTCGAGGCTGGAGACCGGTTCGTCGGCGAGGAACACCTCGGGGTCGGCCGCCAGGGCGCGGGCGATGGAGAGCCGCTGGAGCTGGCCGCCGGACAGTTCGTGCGGGTACTTCTCGGTGAACTGCCGTGGCGGCACGAGGTTGATCTGCTGGAGCAGGTCGTCGATGACGGCGGTCTGCTCCTTGCCGCGCTTGCCGGGGTGGTGGATGGCCACCGCGCGCTTGAGGGTGCCCGCGATGGTGGCGACCGGGTTGAAGGACGCGAAGGGGTCCTGGAGAATCAACTGCACCTGGCGGACGTGGTCGCGAAAGGCCCGGCCGCGCGGCGACTTCACGGGGACGCCGTGCAGCCGCACCTCCCCGCCGGTGACCGGGTAGAGCTGGGCGAGCAGCCGGGCCAGCGTCGACTTGCCGGAGCCCGACTCGCCGACCAGCGCGGTGATCCGGCCCGCGTACAGGCTCAGGCTGACGTTCTCCACGGCGTGCACGACCTGCGGGGCCGCGCCGCGGCGCAGGCGTCCGCCGCGTACCGGGAAGTGCTTGGTCACGTTGACCGCTTCGAGCACCGGCCGGGCGCCGTCCGCCGCGCGGCCGTCGCGGGCGGCGGCCCCGGCGTTCTTCTTCGTCACGTCGCCGCTCATCGCATCTCACCTGTCACGAGTCGGTCCTGGTTCTGGGCGCCGTCCGCGTGCAGCAGGCAGGCGGCGTGCGAGGTGGCGCCGTCCGGCCCGGTGATCCGCAGGAGCGGCGGTACGTGGCTCCCGCAGGCGTCGAAGGCGAGCGGGCAGCGCGGCTGGAAGGCGCAGCCGCTGGGCAGCCTGCGCAGGTCGGGCGGCGAGCCGACGATGCCGGTCAGCTCCCGCTTGGGGCCGCCGAGGGTCGGGAAGGACGCCAGCAGGCCCCGGCTGTAGGGGTGTTGGGGGCGGCGGTAGAAGTCGTCGGCCGCCGCCGTCTCGACGATCTTGCCGCCGTACATCACGGCGATCGTGTCGGAGAGTTCGATCAGCAGCGACAGGTCGTGGGTGATGAAGACGACCGAGAAGCCGAGCCGGTCCTTCAGCTCCATGATCTTCTCGATGATCTGCCGCTGGATGACGACGTCGAGCGCGGTGGTCGGCTCGTCCATCACGATGATCTCGGGGTCGAGCGCGAGGCCGATCGCGATCATCGCGCGCTGCCGCATGCCGCCGGACAGCTCGTGCGGGTAAGAGCCCGCCCGGTCGGCGGGGATGCCGACGATGCCGAGGAGTTCGACCACCCGGGCGGCCCGTTCCTGCCGGGTCATCCGCGGCCGGTGCGCGACGATGACGTCCTCGATCTGCTCGCCGATCCGCATGATCGGGTTGAGCGCGTGCATGGCCGACTGGAAGACGATCGACAGCTCCTCCCAGCGAAAGCCCCGCAGCTCGGCGTCGCCCATCGCGAGCACGTCCACGGTGTCGCCGTCGGGTTTGGTGTAGACGATCCGGCCCTGGGTGATCTCGGCGGGCGGCTTGTGCAGCCGGGTGATGGCGTACGCGAGGGTGGACTTGCCCGAGCCCGACTCGCCCGCGATGCCGAGGACTTCGCCGCGCCGCAGGGTGAACGACACGTCGCTGACCGCCGGGGTGCGCTCACCGCCGTCGCCGACGTACTCCACCCGCAGGTCGCGGACGTCGAGGACGACGTCGGTGCTGTCCGGGGTGAAGGGCGTGACCTCGGTGCGGCGTTCGGCCGGGGCGTGGTTCTTGATCCGGCGGGCGCGTTTGGCGGCGACCTGGCCGCGCTGGGCCTTCTTGGTGCCGATCCCGGCCTGGCGCAGCCGGGGGTTGATGAACTCGTCGATGCCGAAGTTGACCAGCGACAGGGCGGTGCCGAGCAGGGCGATGGCCAGGCCGGCGGGGACGAACCACCACCAGGCGCCGGTCAGCAGCGCGCTGCCGGTCTGGGCCCAGTACAGGATCGTGCCCCACGACCACTGGGTGACGTCGGCGAGGCCGAGGAAGGCCAGGGTCGCCTGGGTGAGGATCGCGAAGTTGACGGTGCCGAGGAAGGACGCGGCGATCACCGCGAGCTGGTTCGGCAGGATGTCCTTGAGGATGATCCGCCAGGTCTTGTCGCCGGTGGCGCGGGCGGCCTCCACGAAGTCGCGTTTGCGCAGCGAGAGCGTCTGCGCCCGCAGCACCCGCGCTCCCCAGGCCCAGCCGGTGAGCGTGATGACCAGGATGATGCCGAGCGAGCCGCTGTGCGGCAGATACGCGGCCAGGATGATCGTCAGCGGCACGCTGGGCAGCACCAGGAACACGTTGGCCAGCAGCGACAGCACTTCGTCGCCGAGGCCGCCGACGTATCCGGCGGTGACGCCGACGATCACCGACAGGAAGGTGGCGAGGACCGCGGCGCCCAGGCCGACGAGCATCGAGGCGCGGGCGCCGTAGAGCATCTGCGACAGGACGTCCTGGCCGTTCTGGGTGGTGCCGAGCCAGTGCGCGGTGGACGGTCCCACGAGGGTGTCGTCGCTGACCGTCGAGGGGTCGTACGGCGAGATCCACGGCGCGACGACGGCCAGGACGACGAAGACCAGAACGACCGCGAGGCCGATGAGGGTCAGCGGTGAGCGCAGCAGGCGCGACCGGAGGCGGGCGGGGCCGCCGGCGGGCTCGGCGGCGGTGTCGGCGGTGTCCGCCTCGGCGAGGGCGGCGGCTTGCACGGCCATGGATCAGCTCTCCCTTGTCCTCGGGTCGAGGAACACGTACGCGATGTCGGCGATCAGGTTGGCGATCAGCACCAGCACGGTGATGAGCAGGAAGATCGCGGACATCAGCGGGTAGTCGGCCGCCTGTGCGGCCTTGAACAGCACCGACCCGATGCCGGGGTAGTTGAAGACGACCTCGGTGACGATGGAGCCGCCGATCACGAAGCCGAGCGACATGGCGAAGCCGGAGAAGGACGGCAGCATCGCGTTGCGGGCGGCGTAGGTGTACATCACCCGGCGCCTGGGGAGCCCCTTGGCCTCGGCGAGCCGTACGTAGTCCTCGCTGAGCGTGGTGACCATCATGTTGCGCATGCTGATCAGCCAGCCGCCCACGGAGGCGACGGTGATGGTGACGGCGGGCAGGACGGCGTAGTTGATCGCGCTGCCGATGAACCCGGCGTTCAGGCCGATGGTCTGGTCGAGCCCGTAACCGCCGGACAGCGGGAACCACTTGAGGGTGATCGCGAAGACGTACACGATCATGATCGCGAACCAGAAGTACGGGATCGACGACAGGAAGGTGGTGATCGGTATCAGCGAGTCGAGCCAGGTGCCGCGCTTCCAGCCGACGAGCATGCCGAGCGTGGTGCCGATGACGAAGCCGAGCACCGTGCAGATGGTGACCAGGATCAGCGTCCAGTACATGCTCTGCCCGAGCACGGTGCTCACCTGCGACGGGTAGTAGGCGTACGAGGTGCCGAAGTCGCCGGTGAAGATGCTGTGCCAGTAACTGACGTACTGCTCCCACAGGTTCTTGTCGGACTCGCCGAACAGCACCCGCAGGGCCTGGACCGCGGAGGGGCTGAGCTTCCCGTGGAACTGCTGGATCAGGTTGTCCGCGGGGTTTCCCGGCATGACGCGCGGGATGACGAAGTTGAGGCTGATGGCCGCCCACGCCGTGAGCAGGTAGAAACAGATCTTCCGGAAAAGGATGCGCATGGGTCAGTTCCCTCGGGCTTCGAGGCGGCACGCCCAGCGGGCCGCGCGCCGGACGAGAAGGCGCACGGCGGGTTCTCCCCAGCTCCGCATGTCGTGGCCCAACTGGAGGTAGCAGACACGTCCGTCCCCGAATTCGCGGACGTGCAGCAGGGGTTCGGTGCCGCCGGGGGTCGTACGGCGGGCGAGGGTGAGCACGCCGGGCGCGGTCTCGACGTGGTAGTGCTCGTGCGTCAGCTCGAACGGCGGTATTCCGGCGGTCACTTCGTGTGCGCCGTCGAGGGTGACGGTGAACCGGCTCTCGTGGGGCGGTGGCCCGTGCGAGACGTACCGGCTGCCGACCAGGTCGAACAGGTCCGCGTCCACGGTGGTGGAGTGCAGGGCGATCAGTCCGGCGCCGCCGCGTACCGCGCGGGCCAGGCTCGCGCGCTGTGCGTCGGTGAAGCGGCCCAAGGCCGTGTAGAGCACGATGAGTTCGGCGTCGACCTGGCCGTCGAAGCGGCCGGTGCCGACGGCGGTACGGGTGACGAATCCCTCGTCGGTCAGCAGGGTCCGCACTTCGCGGGCGGCGGTGAAGAGGTCTTCGTGGACGTCGTCGCCGCTGAAGACGGCGAGGGCGGTGGGGCTGGCGGTTCTCGGCATCGTCGGGCCGCTCGTTTCAGTAGGTGGAGCGCAGTTCGCCGGTAGGGCTCCAGTAGCCCTGCGCACGCCCGCTGAGCAGGGCGTTGTCCATGCGGTCGAGCGGCAGCGGCACGCGCCGCCGGGACCGGCTGCTCTCGTAGGTCGCGAAGACCAGTTCGGCGCCGCGCAGGCCGTGCTCGGCGTCTAGGGCGGGCTTGCCGCCGGTGCGCAGGCTGTCGACCGCGTCCCGCACCGCCTCGGCCGTGGCGGCCACGATCGCCGGATCGACGCCGCGGTCCCAGGTGCGGGGGTCGGTGTCGAAGGGTGAGTCGTGGACCAGGTCGTCCTTGCCGAAGCGCTGGATCAGGCAGCGCGCGCCGTGGATGTCGGCGCGCCCGCGGGTGCCCTGGATGATCAGCCCCAGGTTGTTCTGGAGGTTGAGGACCGGGGTGTGCGGTTCGCATCCGGTGGAGACCACCGCGCGGACGCCGTCGGCCCAGCCGATCTGGGTGACCGACGCGGTCTCGACGAAGGCGCCGTACACATAGCGGTCGAGCGTCACGTCGAGTTGGCCGAAGACCCACTCCGGTGCGGTGTCGCCGCAGTGGAAGAGGATCAGGTCGAGGATGTGGGTGCCCCAGTCGAACAGGTTCGGGCAGTACCCCTCGATGGTCACGACCTCGCCGATCTCGCCCACGGCGACGGCTTCGCGGGCGAAGCGCTGCACGGCCTCGAAGCGGCGCTGGAGGTTGTAGGTCAGTTGCGTGCCGGCGTCGGCCGCGACCCGCGTCATCTCCAGGGCCTCGCCGTACGACAGCGCGACCGGCTTCTCGCAGTGCACCGCGCGGACCCCGGCCGCCGCCGCGGCCCGGACGATCTCCGGGTGCAGGGCGGGCGGTGTGCAGACGCTGACGACGTCGGGCCGTTCCAGGACGAGCAGTTCGCGGTAGTCGCGGTACGTCCGCGGTACGCCCAGCTCCCCCGCCAGGTCCTCCGCGGTCCGCTCGTCGACGTCGGCGAGGGCGACGAGCTCGACGCCCGGCACCGCCCTCAGGCCGAGGCCGTGCACCCGGCCCTGCGAACCCGCGCCGATGACTGCCGCGGTGACGGATGCCATCCGCTCTCCTCCCCTGAGTCCCGCCTGAAGTGAGTCCCGCCAGGACCGCTTCCGGGGCTGTCGAGGGCCCGGACAGCGGTCGTTGGGTATGTGCCAAAGCCATACCACTTGCCGCCATCGTAATACGAAAGCCGGTCCTGTCTAGAGGGTGAAGCAGACCAGAATGCCGGGGAAACCGGGCGCACTTCGCACTTTTCAGCCACAGACAGGCACAATTCCGCCGTCACTCCGGCTGGATTCCTACGACACCACTACTGACCACATAGGACCACTTCGCTACGCTGGCCCCCGGTCGTCACCGACCCCGTCACCCCGCTCGGCCCGCCATCCCCGCCCAGCCGTCACACCACCAGCCGTCACACCACTCAGGCCAGGAGATCCGTATGAAGATCAGTCAGCTCGTCGGCCCGCGCACCTCGGAGGTCGTCGCGGCCGACGACCCGGTCCCCGGCGCCGGCCAGGTGCTGGTCGAGGTGCTGGCCAGCGGGGTCTGCACCTCCGACATCGGGCCGTGGCTCTCGCACGACCCGGCCGCGCCGCCGGTCAGGCTGGGCCACGAGATCGTGGGGCGGGTGGTCGGCACCGGCCGGGACGCGGGCCGCTGGGCGCCGGGCGACCTGGTGACCGGGCTCGGCGGCGAGGGATTCGCGACGCTCGCCGTCATGGACGCGCACGCCGTCCTGCCGGTACCGGCCGGGATCGAACCCGCGCACGCGATCGGCGAACCGGTCGCCGACCTGGAGGAGGCGCTGTCCCGTACGGGGGTGCGCGCGGGCGACCGGGTCGCCGTCGTCGGCCTCGGCTTCATGGGCCTCGGCCTGGTCCAGCTCGCCAAGCGGCACGCGCCGGGGCTGCTGGTGGGCGTCGACCCCGACCCGGCCCGCCGCGAGCGCGCCCTGCGGCTCGGCGCCGACCTCGTCTTCGCCCCCGACGACCTCCCGGAGGAGTACCGGAAGGACACCGGACGGGCCACCGACGCGCGGCTCGCCGTGGTCCTGGAGGCGACCGGCACGACGAGCGGGCTCGGCACGGCCGGCAGCCTGGTGCGGCCCTTCGGCACCCTGTGCGTCGTCGGCTACCACCACACCGGCGACGCGATGATGGACATGGACCTCTGGTACAAGGCCGTCACCGTCGTCAACGGCTTCTGCCCGGACCGCACCCGGCTGATGGGCGCCATGCGCGACGCGCTCGCGCTGATCGGCGAACGCCGCTTCAGCTACGCGCCGTTGATCACCCACCGCTTCGGCCTCGAAGGCGTGGACGACGCCTTCCGCGCCATGACGGCAGCCGGTCCCGACTTCATCAAGGGAGTGCTGGTGCTCTGACCACGCGCACGGCTGAGGTCGGCACACCGGTCCGGCCTCAGCCCGCGGCTCAGCCGTACGAGCGCCCGCGGCTCAGCCGTACGGCCGCCCGCGGCTCAGCCGTGCGAGCGCGCGAAGGACGTACGCAGCCGGTACCGGTCGCCCGCGTACTGGATCGTGGACTCGAACAGCGGCTCCTCGTCGGAGCCGACCGCGATCTGGTGCATGACCAGAAGCGGATCGCCCGAGGCCATGTCGAGCTGTCCCGCGGCGCGGTCGTCGGCCTTGGTCGCCTCGATCGTGCTGTCCGCGCGGACCGGCTCGACCCCGGCGGCGGAAAGCGTCGCGTACAGCGAGCGGTCCGCGAAATCGACGTCCTCGATGCCGGGCACCAGAGCGAGCGGAATTCGCGTCAGGTCCAGCGCTATCGGAACACCGTCGAGCAGCCGTACCCGCTCCAGCCGGAACAGCGGAGTGCCGGGCGCGATACCGAGCCGCTCCGCCTCGTCGATGCTGGCCGGGCTCGCCTGTGCCATTAATACCTTGGAGTGCGGCTTCAACCCCATTCGTGCCGCGGTCTCGCTGAAGGATTCCAGGCTGTTCGGCCATTCCTTCTTCGGCGCCGACTGCGTCACGTACCAGCCACGGCCGTGGGACGCGCTGAGCACGCCCTCCTCCACCAGGTGACCCAGGGCTTTCCTCAGTGTGACCCGGCTGATCCCCAGTTGACGGCAGAGCTCCCGCTCGGGCGCCAGCCGCATTCCCGGCCTCAGCTCGCCCCGGTCGATTTCGCTGCGGATCAAATTCACCGCCTGGATCCACAGGGGTTCTGGATAGCCCGGCAGGATAACGCCCGCGACCTCGCGAGAGTCGTTCATACGTGAGGCCCCCATAATGACGCGCTCGCGGCCTCCGGCCGCCGACGCCGTAACTGATGAACAGCGACGCTCAGGATAGCTTTCCGCCAGGTGGTCTGACCAGTTCCACGGGTCCCGGCGGCGGGACGGCCGGAACCGGCCGGTGCGAGCGGGTCCGCTCCCGCGCCCCGAATGCTTGAATGCCGGAGTGAATACGACATCGGGCGGCATCGATGTGCTGCGGGTCTTCTGCGGCCCCGACCGGCGGTACGGCAACCCGCTCGGCGTGGTCCGCGACGGCTCGCGCTACCCGGACCGCGCGGCACGGCAGTCCCTGGCCGGTGAACTCGGCTTCAGCGAAACGGTGTTCGTGGACGACCCGGAGCGCGGCGCGGTCGACATCTACACGCCGGGGCTGCGACTGCCCTTCGCCGGGCACCCGTTGGTCGGGGTCGCCTGGCTGCTCGACGTGGAGGTGCTCGAACCCGAGGTCGGGGAGGTCTTCACGCGCGACGACGGGGAGTTCACCTGGATCACCGTCCGCGCGGAGTGGGCGCCGCCGCGCACCCTGCGCGAGTACGCGCTGCCCGCCGAGGTCGACGCGCTGGACGTGCCGGAGCCGGGCGAGTGGGTGTACGCCTGGGCGTGGCAGGACGAGGCCGCCGGCCGGATCAGGGCGCGCGCCTTCCCCGGCCGCGGCGACGGCATCGACGAGGACGAGGCGACGGGCGCCGCCGCGCTGCTGCTCACCCGGCAGCTCGGCCGCGCGCTGCACATCACGCAGGGCCGGGGCTCGCAGATCCTCACCGCGCCCGGCCCTGACGGCACCGTCGAGATCGGCGGCCGGGTGTGTCTGGAGGCCGTCCTTCCCGCGCCGCGGGCCCGCTGAGCCCGGCGCTGGGCCCGGCGCGGAGGCCGTCCGTCGGCTCACAAGTCGCGCGTTCCCCGTACACCGCCTTGACTGGTGGCGTTCGTGGCGTTCGTCGCCGCCGTGTTCGCGGTGCTCGCGGTGCTCGCCATGTCCGCCCGTCACAACCGTGTCCGCCGTGTCCGCCGTGGAGGTCGCGTATGGCCGCCGCACCCTCCGGGCCCCCGGGCCGTGAGAAGGGCCGGGCCGACCGCGAGAAGGGCCTGGTCGGCCGTACGGTCGCGGGGGCGGCCGGGCGCGCGGCGCGGTGGAAGGCGCGCGGGCTGCGGCTGCGCCACGCGGCGGAACGCCGCTTCCCCGTCATCACCGAGCTGACCGCCCGCCTGCTGTCGGTGAATCTGCTGGACGCGGGCACCCGGCTGGCCGCCCAGCTCTTCCTGACCGCCGTCCCGCTGCTGTTCGTGGTCGCGGCCTTCGCGCCGAAGACCGTACGCGACCAGCTCGTGAGCACCGCGCGTAACGTCTTCGGCCTCACCGGGGCGTCGGACGAGCAGCTCAGGCAGGTCTACAGCGCGAACGGCGGGGATCTGCGGCAGACCATCGGGGTGATCGGCGTCCTGATGGCGCTGCTGTCCGCCACCGCGTGCAGCCGGGCGATGGCGCGGGTGTGCGAGCGGGCGTGGGGGCTGCCGCGCGCCTCGGTGCGGGTCGCGGTGTGGCGCTGGGTGGTGTGGATCGCCGCGTGGATGGTGGCGCTGGTGCTCCAGGGGCCGCTGCGCGACGGCTTCGGCGTCGGGCTGTGGCTCGGCCTGCCGCTGACCTTCCTCGCGGACGTGCTGGTGTGGTGGTGGACCCAGCGGCTGCTGCTGAGCAAGCGCGTCGCGTGGCTGCCGCTGCTGCCCGGCGCGATCCTCACCGCGCTGGCGATGACGGCCCTGTCGGTGACCGCCCGCCTCTACATGCCGACCGCCCTCAACCGCAGCCTGGCCAATTACGGCTCCCTGGGGTCGGTCTTCACGATGCTGTCCTGGCTGATCGCGATCTGCGCGGTGCTGACCTTCACCATCACCGCGGGCGCCGTGCTGGCCTCCGAGCCGCCGCTGGCCTCCCTCCTCGGACCCGCCGGCGGCACGGACCCGCGATCGCGCCGGAATGCCGGTGCGGACCGCGTCATCTAGCGTGGTCAGGGCGGGGGGACGCCTCGCGGCGGGCGCACCGCGGCGGGGGAACGGCGAAAGGTGCCCTCATGCGTCGCTACCCGCCGATCGCGGACCACGGCCTCATCGGAGACTTCCAGACCAGCGCCCTGGTGTCGTCGCGGGGCGTCGTCGACTGGTTCTGCGCGCCGCGCTTCGACTCGCCGAGCGTCTTCGCCTCGCTCCTCGACCACGACCGCGGCGGCTACTTCTCGATCGCGGCCGCGAGCCCTGAGGCGAGGGTCAGGCAGCTCTATCTGCCGGACACCGCGGTGCTCGTCACCCGCTTCATGACCCCCGACGGCGTCGGCGAGGTCATCGACTTCATGCCGGTGGACCGGCCGGAGACCGCCACCGACCGGCACCGGCTGCTGCGCGTCATGCGGGTGGTGCGCGGCACGGTCCGCTTCGCCCTGGAGTGCAGGCCGCGCTTCGACTACGGCCGCTGCGACCACCGGCTGCACGTGAGTGACGACGGCACGGCCAGATTCGGCGCGTCGGGGGCGTGGGCGTACCTCCAGCCGGTCGGCCCGCTGGACCTCGAACGCGACGAGGAGGACGTCCGGGCCGCGGTCACGCTGAAGCAGGGCGAGATGGCCGCCGCGGTGCTGACGGTGTGCGCGGCGCACGGCGAGCCGCCCGGGCCGGTGACGGTGGACGGTCTGCGGGCGGAATTCGACGGGGTGCGGGAGTTCTGGCACGGCTGGATCCGGCAGTGCCGCTACCGGGGCCGCTGGCAGCAGGCGGTGAACCGCTCGGCGATCACCTTGAAGCTGCTCACGTACGCGCCGACCGGCGCTCCGGTCGCCGCCGCCACGATGGGCCTGCCGGAGCAGGTCGGCGGCGAGCGCAACTGGGACTACCGCTATACGTGGGTCAGGGACGCGTCGCTGTCGGTGAACGCGCTGGTCGACCTCGGTTTCACCGCGGAGGCGGACGCCTTCCGCCGCTGGCTCGGCGGGCGGCTGCGCGCGGGCGGCACGGTCACCGGCGAGCCGTTGCAGATCATGTACCGGGTGGACGGCGACCCGCACCTGGCCGAGGAGACGCTGGACCACTTCGAGGGCTACCGCGGCTCCGCGCCCGTCCGGCTCGGCAACGGGGCCGCCGACCAGCTCCAGCTCGACATCTACGGCGAGGCCGTGCACGCCCTGTCCCGGTCGCAGGACATCGCCCAGCTCGCCGGGTGGGAGGGCTGGCGGGCCTTCTCCGGGCTGCTGGACTGGCTGGCCGCGCACTGGGACCGCGCGGACGAGGGCATCTGGGAGACCCGCGGCGGGCGGCAGGACTTCACGTACAGCCGTCTGATGTGCTGGTCGGCCTTCGACCGCGGCATCCGGCTGGCCGCGGAACTCGCCAGGCCCGCCGATCTGGAGACCTGGACGACGGCGCGCGACACGATCATGGAACAGGTCATGGACCGCGGCTGGAGCGAGAAACGGCACGCCTTCGTGCAGCACTACGGCAGCGAGGTGCTGGACGCGTCGCTGCTGCTGATGCCGGAGGTCGGCTTCGTCGCGCCGAAGGAGCCGCGCTGGCTGTCGACGCTGGACGCGATGGACGAGGAGCTGGTCTCCGACAGCCTCGTCTACCGCTACGACCCGGGCGCGTCCCCCGACGGGCTGCGCGGCGGCGAGGGCACCTTCTCGCTGTGCAGCTTCCTGTACGTCGGCGCGCTCGCCCGCGCCGGGCGCCTGGGCCCGGCCCGTTACGCCTTCGACAAGATGCTCACCTACGCCAACCACGTCGGCCTGTTCGCCGAGGAGATCGGGCCGACGGGTGAGCAACTGGGCAACTTCCCGCAGGCGTTCACGCATCTGTCGCTGATCACGGCGGCGACGGCGCTGGACGAGGAGCTGGACAGGTCCGAGTCCTGACCGCCGGGCCCTGCCGCCGTCAGGCAGTCGTCGGGCCGCCGCCGTGGACGGTGGTGCTCCTGATGTCGCGGCCCTGAATGACCGGGGCGTGGAACACCCCGTCGTTGACGGTGTTGTTGACGACGCTGACCGAGCCACGGCCGGCCGCCGGGGCCAACTCCTCCAGCAGCAGCCGCAGTTCGGCGGCGGCGGCCGGGTCGTCCCGCAGGACGCGGCGCAGCCGGGTGCGCCAGCCCGCCTCGATGTCGGCGGCGGCGTCCGCGTCCCCCGAGTCCCTGGCGGCCGTCAACTCGGCGCGGGAGAGCTGGAGTTCGTCGAGAGCGGCGGTCTCGTCCCCGGCGCGTGCGGCGGCCCCGGTCGTACCGTCGTCGGCTGCCGTACCGTCCTCGGCCGCCGCCCCGGCGCTGCCGCCGCTGCCGCGTGCGAAGAACCGCGCCAGCCGGTCCCGTACCTGTGTCCAGGCGTCGGACGCCATCAGTGTGACCACCTGCGTCGCGCCCGACGCGGCCAGTGCCGCCAACTCCGCGTCCACGGAGCCCCCCTTCGTCCGCCGCCCCGCTCATCCGCGGGGCCGCCGCCACCAGCGTAGGGCGGGCGGGCCCGCCGCGGCAGACGGTCTCCGGCCGCGTACCGGCAGGGGACCGCCCGCGTGATCGCGTACGGGGACGGGGGTCGCCGGGCGGGACCGCGATACGGCAGCATGTGGCCCATGAGCGACTTCCTGGTGATCGGTGAGTGCGTAGCGGACATCGTCCGGACCCCCGGACAGCCCGATGTGCCGCATCCCGGCGGCAGTCCCGCCAACGTGGCGTACGGGCTGGCCCGCCTCGGCCACGCCACCGCGCTCCTCACGCAGCTCGGCGACGACCCCTCGGGCAAGCTCATCACCGACCACCTGCGGTCGGCGGGCGTACACCTGCTCGCGGACGGCCGGCACGACGTCCGCACGCCGACGGCGGTGGTCACGCTCGACGAACAGGGCGCGGCGCGCTACGACTTCGACATCGCGTGGACGCTCGGGCCCGTCGAGCCGCCCGCCGCGATCCGGCACGTCCACATCGGGTCGATCGCCGCCGTGGCGGAGCCGGGCGCGGCCACCACCGTGGACCTCGCCGCGCGGCTGCGCGCGGACGCCACCGTCAGCTACGACCCCAACATCCGGCCGGAGTTGATGGGCACGCACGAGCAGGGTGTCGCCGGAGTCGAGCGGTGCGTGGCGCTGAGCGACCTCGTCAAGGCGAGCGACGAGGATCTGGAGTGGCTGTATCCGGGCGAGCCGGTCGCGGCGGTCGCCGCGCGCTGGCTGGCGGCCGGGCCCGCCGTCGTCTTCGTGACCATGGGCGGGGAGGGCGCCGCCGCCTTCACCCGTGACATCGAGGTGACGGGCGCGCCGGTGCGGACCGAGGTCGCCGACACCGTGGGCGCGGGCGACTCCTTCATGTCCGCGACGCTGGACGCCCTCACCGGCCTCGGCCTCACCGGCGCCGCCGCCCGTCCCGCGCTCGGCGCCCTGGACAAGGCGACCCTCGCCCATGTGCTGCGCCACGCGGGCACCGCCGCCGCGCTCACCGTCTCGCGGCCCGGCGCCAACCCGCCCACGACAGGGGAGTTGCGGGCGGCGCTCGCGTAGGCCACCGGGGCAGCGGAGGTGTGACGCCCAACGGCCGTGGACCCGATTCGCCCCGGATCGGGCAGCCCGTACGGCCCGGCCGGACGGGCTGCCCCCTATCACCGTGACACCGCGCTCTTCTAGCCTCCCCTTGAAGATCGATCAGCCCACCGAGGGGGGACTTGCGTGGACGCGTCCGCGTACCGCATGGTCGTGTGGACCGAGCAGGACTACGTCACGGCCGCCGCGACGGCCGACCGGCTGGTCGCGGAGTGGCTCACCGACGCCAAGGGTTATCCGGTCACGGCGCTGCACGACGGCCGCAACGAGATAGCCGAGCACGTGACGCTCGACCGCGACACCGATTCGGGGCAGCAGGGCGCGCACAGCCGCTGGCGATTGCGGGAGAGCCCGCCGACATTGCGGGCGACCTGGCAGTCCACGCTCATCGTCCGTACCGACATGGCCGATCCGGGCCGCACCTGGGTGCAGCTCGATGTCGAACACCGGCCGGACTCGGCGGAGATACCGCAGATCCGCGCGTCCAAGCCGCGGCTGGCCGACGCGATACTCGACGCTCTGGACACGCACAGCGGCATCGCCGAGATCCGCGCCCGCGCCAGCTTCATCTACGCCGGTGACGTGAAGGAGGTGGTCGAGGAGCTGACCGACCGGGAGCGGCGGCTGCCCATCGTCGTGGCGAGCGTGCCGTACGGGACCGACGCCGACGAGTGGCTGGAGAAGGTCGTGGACCGCGCCTTCACCCAACTCGTGGGCCGCGCGGTGCTGTACGTGCTGACCCGCGAGGCGCAGGCCGCGTTCAACAAGGCGCTCGAACACCATCCGGTCTTCGGCGGCGGCATCCGTACGTACATGCCGCGCGTCGACCCCGCGTGGGCCGCCGACGGGCAGCGGCACCCGGTGATGTCCCGCGCCACGGTCGAGGCCGATCCGGTACGGGCCGCCACCGTGCTGACCGCGCTGCCGCGCAACCAGGCGGCCCGCATGCCGCTCCCCCAGCCGCTGGCCCGCCTGCACGCCCAGCGCCCGCGGCCCCGGTCCACCGAGCACGGCGACGAGATCGCGCGCCTGCGCGCCGACCACGAGAGCCTGATCGCCCTTCTCGACGAGGCGGCGGAGGCCGAGGCCGCCCGCTACAAGCAGGTCCGCGAGCTCCAGCACGACCTCGCCGACGCCAACTGGCTCGCCGAGGAGTTCTACGCCGAGCGCCGCGCCGCCCAACAGCAGGTCCGCGCGCTCCAGTTACGTCTCCAGCAAGTCGGCGCCTACGAGGCCGCCTTCGCCCCCGTCGAGGAGGACGAGAGCGAGGCGCTGCCCGGCAGCTTCACCGAACTCCACGCCCGGCTGCACCAGTTCCCCACCCTGCTCTTCACCGGGGACCCCAAGGTGATGACCGGTCTCGACGACCGTTCCAAGCCCAACTGGGTCAACGTCTGCTGGGAAGCGCTCCAGGCTCTCGAGGACTTCGCCGCCGCCTCCGTGGCCGGCCGCGCCCGCGGCGACTTCCGCTCCTGGTGCCAGGATCTCCCCTCCGGCTGCCACCCCTTCCCGGCGGGCAAGGTCCTGATGAAGGAGTCCGACACCGTCTGGCGCAACCTCTCCTGGCGCAAGGAGCGCACCCTCCCCGTGCCCCGCGCCGTCGATCCCTCCGGCGCGGTCTACATGGAGGCCCATCTGCGGATCGGCGGCGGCAGCACCATCTCCCCGCGGCTGCACTTCTTCGACGACACCGCCAACACCGGTCTGCTCTACATCGGCCACATCGGACCGCACCTCACCAACACCCGCACCTCATAGCGCCGGCAGGTGGGCTTCGACGCGGGCGACGGCCTGCGGGGTGCCGGTGAAGAGGTGGGCGCGCATGCCCGCGGTCTCGGCGGCGGCGATGTTGGGGGCGTGGTCGTCGATGAACAGGCAGTCCGACGGGCGGACTTCGAGGCGTTCGCAGGTGAGCGCGAAGGCGCGGGGGTCGGGCTTGGAGACGCCGATCTCGTGGGAGTAGACGATCTCGTCGACCAGTGAGTCGAAGCGGTAGCGGGCGGTCTCCCGTTCGCGGGCGCCGACGAAGCTGTTGCTGAGGATGCCGAGGCGGCAGCGGGAGCGCAGGCCGCGGACGTAGTCGATGAGTTCCGTGTTGGGGGCGCCGAGGTATTCGGCCCAGAGGTCGGACATGAAGGATTCGACCTGGCGGGCGTCGAGGCCGAAACGGGCGCCGACCTGGGCGCGTACCTCGGGCTCGGTGATCGCGCCGACCGCCCCGGCCTCCCAGACGTCGTCGAGACGACGGTCCACGGTGCCCGGCGGGAGGCCGAGGCGCTCGTCCCACCGCTCGATCCAGCCCGTCGGCGGTGTGATCTCCAGGACTCCGCCGATGTCGAGGATGACGCAGCGCTCTGTCGTGGAAGGTCCAGTCGTCTTCATGGAAGGTCCTCTCGTCCGGTTCCGCGGCGTGCGGTACGCCCTGCCCTCACGGTGGGCCCTCACCTTCGGTGAGGGTCAAGGCGGTGACGGGACCCGCGGACCGCCGCCGGGTCCTGGGGCCGCGACCAGGCCCGCCGACCGCTGCCGGACCCGCCGTCCGTCTCCCGGCCCGCGGACCGCCGCCGGGTCCGAGAACCGCGACCGCGGTGATTCGCGATAGCTTTCGCAAAAGGCGGACCGGCACGGCGGTACGGCCGCCGGGGGCGCGAGCGCGGGAGAGCAGAGGATGGCGGCGGCGGAACCGGGGCACGAAGCCGACGGCGACACAGACGCAGGCGCGGGCGGCGGAGGCACGACGACGCTCGCCGAGATCGCGCGGCAGGCGGGGGTGTCGGTCTCCACGGTCTCCAAGGTGCTGCACGACCGCTCGGACGTGGCGTCCAGGACCCGCGCCAAGGTCCAGCGGCTGCTGGAGCAGCACGGGTATCTCGCGCGGCACCGCCCCGCGGCGACGGCGCTGGCGGCGGGCGGCCTGATCGACTTCGTGATCAACGAACTGGCCAGCCCGTGGGCGGGCGAGCTGATCCGGGGCGCGGAGGAGGCGCTGCACGCCGAGGGGCTGGGCATGGTGGTGTCGGCGACGCACGGCCGCAGCCGGCTCACCCGGCAGTGGCTGGACTCGCTCGCCACCCGTCGCACGCGCGGCGCGATCCTGGTGCTGCCGGAGCTGACGGCCGCCCAGCACGAGGAGTTGCGCAGGCTCGGCCTGCCCTTCGCGCTGATCGCCCCGGCCGACGAGCCCGCGCCCGGAGTGCCGTGGGTGGGCGCCACGAACTGGCCGGGCGGGCTGGCCGCGACCCGCCATCTCATCGGGCTCGGCCACCGCAGGATCGCCGTCATCAGCGGGCCGCCGGAGCGGCTGGCCTCACGCGCCCGCGTGGACGGCTACCGCTCGGCGCTCGACGAGGCCGGGCTGCCCTTCGACCCGGCGCTCGTCCGCTACGGCGACTTCACCCACGAGCCCGCGCACCGGCACGCCCTGGACCTGCTGGGGCTGCCCGACCCGCCGACCGCGGTCTTCGCGGGCAACGACCAGCAGGCGCTGAGCACCTACCGCGCCGCCGCCGCGCTCGGGCTGCGCGTCCCGGCCGACCTGAGCGTCGTCGGCTTCGACGACCTGCCCTTCGCCGACTGGGTCACCCCGCGGCTGACCACCGTACGCACCCCGCTCGCCGACATGGCCGCACTCGCCGCCCGGATGGTGCTCCAGCTCCTCGGCGGGGAGCAGCCCGCGTCGACCAGGGTGGAGGTCGCGGGCGAGCTGGTCGTGCGCGAGAGCAGCGGGCCGCCGCCCGTACGGTGACCAGACCGCTGGACCAGGGGGGTCAGCCCTGGGCGAGGGGGGTCAGCCCTGGGCGAGGGCCGGGTCCAGCCAGAACAGCTCCCAGTGGTGGCCGTCCAGGTCGAAGAAGCTCCGGGTGTACATCGGGCTCTCCTGCTCGGTGCGCTTGGCCGCCGTGCCGCCCCCGGCCACGGCCGCCTCCGCGATCCGGTCGACCTGCTCCTTGCTGTCCAGGCCCAGCGCCACGATGGCCTCGGTGGTGGTCGCGGTGTCCGCGATCTCCTTCTCGGTGAAGGTCCGGAAGAAGGGCTCGACCAGCAGCATCGCGTAGATGTCGTCGCTGATCACCATGCAGGTCGCGTTGTCGTCGGTGAACTGCGGGTTGAAGGTGAACCCGGCGGCGGTGAAGAAGGCCACGGAGCGGTCGAGGTCCTTCACGGGGAGGTTGACGAAGATCTTCGTGGACATGGGTGCCTGCCTTACGTTCCGCTGGTCGGTGTCACGGGAAGGTCGTGCGCTTCACCGGGGTAGACCGGTGCGCGGCGCGGAACTCATCGGTACCCGCGGGCCGTCTTCGCCTCACTCCCCGCGCAGCAGGGTGTCCACGGCCCGGCCGAAGACGAGCCGTCCGGTACGCGCCGTGACCGCGTCGAACGCTCCCGGCAGCCGCCACACCCGCAGCTCCTCGCGCCAGCGCACCCACGAGCCGGTATCCGCGCCCGCACCTGTACCGCTGTCGTCCGGCCGTACGTCGATCTCCGCCCAGCCGGTGACGATCCGGCCGGTCTTCTCCAGGCGGCAGAATCCGGGGCCGCCGTCGACCGGCGGCTCCCAGCGCACGATCCGCATCGGGTCGTCGAACCCGGCACCGCCGAGCCCGGTCCGCGCCACGAAGGCCGTGCCGACCCCGTCGGGCGGCGGCGTCAGCACGCTGATCCGGGTCAACGGCACGGTGGCGGTGTGCCGTTCCCAGTCGGTCAGCCGCCGCCACGCCTCGGCGACGGGCAGCGGGGTGCGGCGCTCGACCACGAAAGGGGACATAAGGCCAGGGTAGGGCGCGCCGCTGTCAGGACCAGCCGGTACGGGTCCGCAGCCAGTCGAGCGCGACGACGCCCTGGGCGTGCTGGAAGGGGCGCAGTGTCGGCAGGCCGGGCGGCGCGGGCCGCCGCGCGTGGCCGAGCAGGAAGCCGGCGAAGGCGGCCAGCACCGCCGTGACGCCGTCCGGGTCGGCGCCCGCGGCCACCGGGTGCCGGTCGAAGATCTCGGCGGGGGGCGGTCCGCCCTGCATCCCCACGCTGGGCAGCATCAGCAGCAGGTCGAACCAGGGCGCCGCCAGGCAGGCCCACGGCCAGTCCACGACCATGACGCGGCCGTCCGCGGTGAGCAGCAGATTGTCGGCCCGCAGGTCCGCGTGGGCCAGGGTCTTTCCGGCCGCCGCCCGCGCCCATCCGGCCTCCAACGCGGCCAGTTCCGCCAGATGGCGTACGGCCCAGGGGTCGAGGCCCGTCAGGTCGTCGGTGCCCGCCGCGTGCTCGGCGGCCAGGGCGCGCCAGCCGTGGAAGTTCTCCGCGTTCGCCTCCGCCACGGGCGGGACCTCCAGCGGGGACGGTGTGAGCAGCGTCGCGAGGTCGCCGACCGCGGTCAGGACGCGCTCCAACTCGGCCGCGTCCCACGGCTGTGCGGGCGTGCGGCCCTCGATGTCCTCGAAGAGCAGGACCACCCAGTCGTCCCGCTCGAAGGAGGCCAGCAGGCGCGGGGCCGGGACTTCACGGGGAAGCGCCGCGGCCACCGCGGCCTCCGCCCGGTGAATGCCCGGGCTCTCCCGATTCGCCGCCGAGGTCACGGCCTTGACGAACGCCCTCGTCCCGTCCGTCAGCCGCAGGCGGGCCGCCACGCCCGGCGAGAAGCCGCCGGCCTGCGTCTCCGCCGCCGCGACGCGTGCCCCCAGGCGCGCCTCGGCCTCTCCCCGCACCCCCGCGGGCACGTCCCCCCACTCGGCTCGCACACCCTGTGCCCCCACGGCCCCGCTGTCGGTCGTCATCGCCCCATCCTCCCGACCCCCCGGGGCCTGGGGCCACCGCGTTTCGGGAGGCGCGGGTCCTGAGGGGTCGGTCGGTCGCGGCGCGGACGGGGCCGGGTCAGGGGGTGGGGAGGTAGCCGGTGGTGTGGCCGTGGGTGAGGTAGCGGGTGAGGACCGTGTCGGTCAGGGGCGGCAGGTGGACGCCCGCGGCGGCGGCTTGCGCGGCGGTGCGCCGGGAGTCGAAGCGGCGGTGGTGGGAGGGGGCGGAGCCGGCGGGCGGGGTGTCGTCGCCGAGCAGGAGCTGGGCGGCGTTGTCGGGCTGCGCCGCCACGCGGGAGCGCCACCGTGCCACCGGGACGGTGGGCAGGTCGTGGCCCAGGCGGGCGGCCACTTCGAAGACGGTCCGCAGGTCGGGGGCGTCCGGGTTGGTGAGGTGGTACACGGGCATGGCGGTACTGGTCCCGGCGGAGCGGGCCAGTGCCACGACGGCCGCGCTGACGTAGTCGACGGGTATCCAGTCGGTCGAGCCGTGCGGCAGGTCCGGCACCGCCCCGGCCTGGAGGCAGCCCTTGATGAGCTGCCAGAGCAGGTCGCGGTCCTGGCAGGCGCCGGTGGCGGTGTCGCCGCTGATCCGGCCGGGGCGGTAGACGGTGACCGGCAGGCCGCGGGCGCGCGCCAGGCCGACGATCCCCTCGGCCACCCACTTGCTCTGCGCGTAGCCGCCCGGCAGGTCGGCGGCCGGGCCGGTCGGCGTCGACTCCGTGACGGGCGCGGCGTCGGGATCGGACGACGGGGCGTAGACGCTCGTGGTCGAGATGTAGTGCATGCCCGGTGAGCCGGAGTCGGCGAGCAGCCGCAGCAGTTCCTCGGTACCGGCCACGTTGGGGGCGCGCAGATCGCCGTACGGGGCGGCGAAGTTGACCCGGGCGCCGTTGTGCAGCACGGGGCCGAGGCGGCGGGCCAGGGCGGCGCGGTCGTCGGGCGACAGGCCGAGGCCGGGGGCGGCCAGGTCGCCGGGGACGGGACGGACCAGGTCGGCGTAGGCGGGGCGCCAGAGGCCGTAGCGCTCCAGGTTGGCCCGCAGCCGGTGCGCCGCGTGGTCCGGGCCGTCGGCGCGGACCAGGCAGTCGACGGGGCCGTCCGTGGCCTCGATGAGGTCGCGCAGCAGGAACGCGCCGAGGAAGCCGGAAGCGCCGGTCAGCAGGGGGCGGGCGGCGGGGCGGGAGCGGGTGGGAGCGGGCACCGGCGCGGTCCGGCGCGCACCGCCCGTGATGTCGGGGGCGAGCCGGACCTCCGCGAGGAGGTACGACGCGACCGGGTCCAGCGGTCCCTCGCCCGGGCCCTCGCCCGGCCCGGTCGGCGTGGTGTCCGGCGCCGCCGGACCTCTGTCCGCCGCGCCGTCCAGCGACCGGATGACGCCTTCGACCGTCGGCGCCGCGAACAGCGCCCTGAGCGAGGGCCGTCGGCCGCACCGCTCCTCGATCCTGCGGGCCAGGGTCACCGCGAGCAGCGAGTGGCCGCCGAGGGCGAAGAAGTCGTCCGTCACCCCGACCTCGGGCACGCCGAGCGTCTGCGCGAACGCCGCGCACAGCTCGCGTTCGCGGTCGGTGGCCGGGGGCCTGGACGCGGCGGGCGCGGCGTGACCGGGCGCGGGCAGGGCACGACGGTCGGTCTTCCCGTTGGGGGTGACCGGCAGCGCGTCGAGCCGGACGCACGCGGCCGGGATCATGTGGCCGGGCAGCGTGTCGGCGAGCCGGGCGCGGATCGCCGCCTCGTCGGGGGCCGTCTCGCCGCGCGCGGCCACGGTGTAGGCGACCAGGCGCCGGTCGCCCGGCCGGTCCTCGCGGACGACGACGCAGGCCGCCGCGACGCCGGGCAGCGCCGTGATCGCGGCCTCGATCTCACCGGGTTCCACCCGGAATCCGCGGAGCTTGACCTGGTCGTCGACCCGGCCGACGTAGACGATCTGGCCCTCGGCCGTACGGCGCACCAGGTCGCCGGTGCGGTACATACGGCCGCCGGAGCGGTCGAACGGGTCGGCCACGAAGCGGGACGCGGTGAGGGCGGCCCGGCCGAGGTAGCCGCGGGCCAGTCCCGCGCCCGACACGTACAACTCGCCGATGACACCGGAGGGGACGGGTGCCAGCCGGTCGTCCAGTACGTGCACGCGGGTGCCGTCCACGGGCAGGCCGATGGGGACCGTGCGGTCGGGGGCGAGGGCGCCGTCCGCCTGCTGGAAGCCGCTCATGGTGGCGCAGACGGTCGTCTCCGTGGGGCCGTAGGCGTTGACGAGGTACCGCTCGCGCGCCCAGGCCCGCGCCAGCTCCGGCGGGCACGCCTCGCCCGCGAGCACCAGGGTGATCCCGGTGGGCAGGGAGCCGGGCTCCATCACCGCGAGCGCGGCCGGGGGCAGCGTGAGGTGGGTGACGCCGCGCGTGCGGACGGCGGCCGCGAGGGCGGGTCCCGGCAGCAGGGCCTCGCGTTCCCCGATCTCCAGGCAGGCGCCGGACAGCAGCCCCATGCACAGCTCCCAGAACGCGGCGTCGAAGCTGACCGACGCCATCTGGAGGACCCGGCTGCCGGGACCGGCCCGGAGCCGGTCGCGCTGCGTCCTGGCCATGGCGCCGACGCCCTGGTGGGTGACGACCACGCCCTTGGGCCGGCCGGTGGAGCCGGAGGTGTAGATGACGTACGCGGGATGCGACGGGAGCGCACGCGGCGGGACGGCGGTGTCCCCGGGCGGCGGGACCGGCTGACCGTCCGCCTCGGGGCTGTCGAGCACCAGGCGCGGTACGGCGGTCTCCGGGAGGCGGGCGCCGACGTCGGCCGTGGTGAGGAGCAGCCGCGGCCCGGCGTCGTCGAGCATGAAGGACAGCCGCTGGGCCGGGTAGTCGGGGTCGAGCGGCAGATAGGCGGCACCGGCCTTGAGGACGCCGAGGAGGGCGACGACGAGGTCGTTGGTCCGGGGCAGCGCGACGGCCACCCGGTCCTCGGGGCCGATGCCCCGCGCGAGGAGACGGCGGGCCAGGGCTTCGGCGCGCGCGTCGAGTTCGGCGTAGCTGAGGGTGGTGGCCGCGTCGCGCACCGCCGGGGCGTCCGGGGCGCGGCGGACCTGCCGGGCGAAGAGTTCGGGGACCGTCGAGCGGGGCAGGTCGTCGGCCGGTCCTGTGCCCAGGGCGGCGATCCGGGCGCGTTCGCCGGGGCCGAGGACGTCGTAGGTCCGCAGCGGGCGGCCGGGGTCGGCGGTGACCTCGCCGAGCAGGACGACGAGGCGCTCGGCGAGCGCGCCGACCGTGGCCTCGGTGAACAGCTCCGTCGCGTAGTCCACGGTCGCGCGCATGCCGCCGGACGGGCCGGACGCGCCGGACGCGTCCTGACCGTCCGCCGTACCCGTATCCGTACCCGTATCCGTATCCGTACCGGCGGGTGTCTCGGTGAAGGTGAACGACAGGTCGAATTTGCTGACGCCCGGATCGACGGGCAGGCCGGAGACGGTGAGGCCGGGCAGGTCGAAGGGGGCGGCGGGGGCGTGGTTCTGGAGCACGAGCATGGTCTGGAAGAGCGGGTGGTGGTTCTGCGAGCGCGCGGGGTTGAGCAGTTCGACCAGCCGCTCGAAGGGGACGTCCTGGCGGGCGTAGGCCGCGAGGTCGGCGTCCTTGACACGGTCCAGGAGTTCGAGGAACGTCGGGTCCCCCGTCAGGTCCGTGCGCAGCACGAGGGTGTTCACGAAGAAGCCCACGAGGTCGGTCGCGGCCTCGTCGGTGCGTCCGGCGACCGCCGTGCCCAGCGGGATGTCGTCACCGGCTCCGTGCCGGGACAGCAGCAGTGACAGGGCCGCCTGGAGCACCATGAAGACCGTGCAGCCGCGGCTGCGGGCGAGGTCGGTGACGCGCCGGGCCACGGCGGGGTCCAGGACGAAGTCGTGGCTGGCGCCGGTGTGCCGGGGGACGGCGGGGCGCGGCAGGTCCCACGGCAGTTCGACCAGGTGCGGCAGGCCGTCCAACGCCTGCTTCCAGTACCGCAGTTGGCGGGCCATGGCGCTGTCGGGGTCCTGCTCGTCGCCGAGCAGCCCGCGCTGCCAGAGCGTGAAGTCGGCGTAGTCGACGGGCGGTTCGGCCCAGGCCGGGGCCCGCCCGCCGACGCGGGCGCGGTAGGCGGCGGCGAGGTCACGGGCGAGGGGCGCCATGGAGGACCCGTCGGAGGCGATGTGGTGGATCACCAGGACCAGGACGTGGGCGTCGTCGGCCAGCCGCAGGAGAGTCGCCCGCAGCGGCAACTGCCGCTCGATGTCGATCGGTTCGGCCGCCGCGGACCTGACCCGGTCGTGCAGCTTGTCCGGCTCGACGGTCTCCGCGGCCAGGACGAGGCGGACGTCGTCGGCCGCCGTGATGAGCTGGCGCGGTCCGCCGTCGTGCTCGGGGAAGACCGTGCGCAGCGCGGAGTGCCGGACGACGACATCGCGCAGGGCCCGGCGCAGCGCGCCGGTGTCGAGGGGCCCGTCCAGGCGTACGGCGAAGGGGATGTTGTACGTCGCCGAGGGCCCTTCGAGGCGGTGCAGGAACCACAGGCGGCGCTGGGCGTACGACAGCGGGAGGACGGCAGGGCGGGGCTGGGGGACGAGCGCGGGCCGCGCCGGACGGCGCGCGTCCTTCAGCGCGGTCGCGAGGGCGGCGGCGGTGGGGTGGTCGAACAGCGTGCGGATCTCGGTCTCGGCGGCCAGGGCGGTCCGGATGCGGCCCACCAGGCGGGTGGCGAGCAGCGAGTGGCCGCCGAGCGCGAAGAAGCTGTCGTCCGGGCCGACCCGGGGCACCCCGAGCACGTCGGCGAACAGGCCGGTCAGGATCTCCTCGTGGGCGTCGCGCGGGGCCCGGACCGGGGCCAGGTCAGGGGCGGCGGGCGCGGGGAGGGCCGCCCGGTCCAGCTTGCCGTTGACGGTCAGCGGGAAGCCGTCGAGCACCTGGATCGCGGTCGGCACCATGTAGCCGGGAAGGTGGCTGCCGACGTGCGCGGTGAGCAGGTCGGGGTCGGGGGTGCGGCCGGGCGCGGGGACGACGTACGCGGCGAGTCCGCGACCGCCGGGCAGGTCCTCGCGCACCATGACGCAGGCGGACCGCACCGACGGGTCGGCGCGCAGCACCGCCTCGATCTCGCCGGGCTCGATGCGGTGGCCGCGCAGTTTGACCTGCTGGTCGGCCCGTGCGACGTACTGGAGGACGCCGTCGGGCTGTTGGCGCACGAGGTCGCCGGTGCGGTACATGCGGTCCCCGGTGGCGGCGAACGGGTCGGCGACGAAGCGGGTGGCCGTCAGGGCGGGCCGCTCCAGGTAGCCGCGCGCCACGCCGGGGCCCGCGACGTACAGTTCGCCCTCGGCTCCCGGCGGGACCGGGCGCAGCGCGGCGTCCAGGACGTAGGCGCGGGTGCCGTCGGTGGGGCCGCCGATCGGCGGCGCGCCGTCGGGGCCGTCCTCGGGGCGCACCTGGTGGCGGGTGGCGAAGGTGGTCGTCTCGGTGGGCCCGTACACATTGAGGACGGCGGTGCCGGGGTGGGCGGCGGCCAGGCGTTGCAGGACGCCGGGGGCGGCGGCCTCGCCGCCCGAGGCGACCGTGCGGAGCAGGCCGAGCGCGTCCGGGTCGGCCTCGGCGACGAGGTTGAACAGGGAGGTGGTCAAGAACGCCGACGTCAGGCCGTGCCGTGTCACGAGGTCCCGGAGCACGGCGGGCTGGAGGGGGCCGGGCGGGGCCACGACGACCCGGCCGCCGCTGAGCAGCGGCGCCCACATCTCGAAGGTGGAGGCGTCGAAGACGTACGCCGAGTGCAGCAGGACGGCGTCGGCCGCGCCGCCGTGCCAGACGCGGTCGGCGGCCAGCGCGGCGATGTCGGCGTGGGTGACGCCGACGGCCTTGGGCAGGCCGGTGGAGCCCGAGGTGAACATCACGTACGCGAGCCGGGCTCCCCCGGTGACCTCCGGCAGGGTTCCGGGGGCGGCGGGCGCGCCTGCGCGGACCCGACCCGCGGCGTCCACGGTCAGCGTCGGCAGGGCGGTGGCGAGACCGCGGACCCACGGATGGGCGGCGGCGGCCTCGTCGACCACCAGGGCGCGCAATCCGGCCGCCTCGGCGACACGGGTGAGCCGTTCGTCGGGCCAGCGCGGGTCGAGCGGCACATAGGCGGCGCCCGCGCCCAGCACGGCCAGGGACACGGTGACCTGGGCGGCCGAGCGCTCCGTCATGACACCGACGCGGCTGCCGGACGCGGTGGTGAGGCCGGTCAGGGCGCGGGCCGTCTCCCCCGCGAGGTCGGCCAGTTCGCGGTACGACAACGGCTCGCCCGCGCCGGTCACGGCGGGCCGGTCGGGGTGGTCGGCGGCGTGGCGCAGCACGGTGTCCCAGACGCTGGTGTCCACGATGCCGACGGGGAGCGGGGCGCCGCGCCCGAGGGCGAGCAGCCGTTCGCGCTCGCCGTCGAGGAGGACGTCGACGGTGTCGGCGCGGCGGTCGAGGCCGTCGGCCATCGCGGTCAGCACGCGCCGCACGCGGGCGACGGTGCGGGCCACGTCGTCGTGGTCGAGGACGGCGGCCCGGTAGCCGAAGGTGATCCTCAGCCGGTCGCCCGGCGCGATGGTGAGGGTGAGCGGGTAGTGGGCGGCGTCCGTGCCGGTGAAGCCGGTGAGGTCGAGGCCGGGCAGTCCGCGCCGGGCGGTGCTCAGCGCGGCGGCGTCCACCGGGTAGTTCTCGAAGACCGCGAGGGTGTCGAAGAGTTCGTCCAGTCCGGTGACGCCGCGGATCTCGGTCAGGCCCAGGTACTGGCTGTCCAGGAGACGGCCCTGTTCGGCCTGGAGCCTGGTCAGGAGCGCGGCCAGGGTCTCGCCGGGCTCCAGGCGCAGCCGTACCGGCACGGTGTTGATGAACAGGCCGATCATCGATTCGACGCCGGGTATCTCGGGCGGGCGGCCGGAGACGGTGGTGCCGAAGACGATGTCGTCGCGCCCGGTGAGGTGCGTCAGCAGCAGTCCCCAGGCGCCCTGGACCAGGGTGTTGACGGTGAGCCGGTGGGCGCGGGCGGTCTCGCGCAGCCGGGTCGTGGTGGCCGCGTCCAGGTCGAGGACGAGCGTTCCCGGCAGGTCGTCGGTGGCGGCCGTCCGCGTCCGGCCGGGCCCGGCGAGCAGGGTCGGGGCCTCCAGGCCCGCCAGGGCGGTGCGCCAGGCGTCCAGGGCGGCGGCGCGGTCCTGCCGGGCGAGCCAGGCCAGGTAGGTCCGGTAGGGGGTGGGGCGGGGCAGCGCGGTGTCGTCGCCGCGGCTCGCGTACAGCTCGAACAGCTCCCGTACCAGCAGCGGTGTCGACCAGCCGTCGAGCAGGATGTGGTGGCTCGTCATGACCAGCCGCGACTGACGGGGGGCGGTGCGCACCAGGGTGAACCGCATCAGCGGCGGGGAGGTGAGGTCGAAGCGCCGGGTCCGGTCGGCGGCGAGGAACGCGCCGAGCCGTTCGCCCGCCGCCGCGCCGTCCCGCCCGGTCAGATCGAGTTCCTCCAGCGGTACGGGGACGGTGGCGGCGACCGCCTGTACGGGCTCGTCCAGGTCCTCGTGCAGGAAACCGACCCGCAGGTTGGCGTGCCGCCGCAGCAGGGCGCCGATGGCGGCGCGCAGCGCGGCGACGTCGACGGCGCCTTCGAGGTCGAAGACGAACTGCGCGGTGTAGACGTCCACGGCGGCGGAGTCGTACAGCGCGTGGAAGAGCATCCCCGACTGAAGCGGTGTCAGCGGAAGTACGTCCTCCAACTGGAACCCGGTCACTTGTGTCCACCCCACTTGTTCTGAAGCCGGTCGATCTGGGCCTGGTCGAGCGAGACCAGCGGTAGGTCGGAGGGCGTGTAGCCGCCCGCGTCGGGTTGTTCGGTGTGCTCGGCGATGGCGCGCAGGGCGCGGCCGAAGGCGTCGGACAGGGCGTCGATCTCCTCTTCCGCGATCAGGTCGGCGGCCCACGTCCACCGGGTCACCAGGCGCGGGCCGTCGGGCAGGTCCTCGGTGTGCGCGTTGATGTCGAGGACGTGGTGGACGGGCATGTCCGGGTCCTGGGCGCGCGGGCCGCCGCCGTCGAGCAGCACTTCCCAGTCGGCGCCCGAGTCCTGCCGCGCGGCCCCGGCGGTGTCCTGGTGCGAAGTGGTGTACCGGCCGAGGTAGTTGAAGCCGATCTGCGGTTCCGGCAGGGCGGCGAGCCGGGGGCGGGTGGCCGGGTTGAGGTGGCGCAGCATCCCGAATCCGAGGCCGTGGTCGGGCACGGCCCGCAACTGCTCCTTGACGCGTTTGAGCGCGCGGTCCACGAGCGCGGGGCCGAAGCGCCCCGGGTCGCGGGGATCGACGGGTCCCGGATCGACGCTGACCGGGTAGAGGCTGGTGAACCAGCCGACGGTACGGGACAGGTCGACGTGGTCGGCGATCTGCTCGCGTCCGTGGCCCTCGACGTCGAGCAGCACGCCGGTGCCGCCGGGCAACGGGCCGCCATCGGCCGCCCGTTGGGCCTGCCAGGAGTTCAGGGCGAGGGCGAGGCCGGTGAGCAGGACGTCGCCGACTCCCGCGTGGAAGGCGGCGGGCACGTCGGTGAGCAGCGGCGCGGTCCAGGTGGCGGGCAGCCGGGTGGTCACCGTGCGGGTCCGGTCGGCGGTGTCCAGGTCGGGGTGGAGCGGCCGGTTTCCCAGGCGGGGCGCGGGGGTGCTCAAGGCCCTTTCCCACAGCGGGAGTTCCGCTTCGCGCGCCGGTTCCAGCGCCTGAGCGGCGAGCAGCCGCGCCCAGCCGCGGTAGGTCGTGCCGACGGCGGGCAGGCCGTCCTCGGGCGGACCCGAGGTGACGGCGTGCCAGGCGGTGGCGAGGTCTTCGGCGAGGACGCGCCAGGAGACGGCGTCGACGGCGAGGTGGTGCACGACCAGCAGCAGCCGTCCGCGCGCGTGCGGTCCCGCGTCGCACCAGACCGCCTCGACCACGTGGCCGTCCGCGGGCCGCAGCCGCCGCCGGGCCCGCTCCCCCGCCTCGGCGAGGACGGTGCGGACGGCGTCGGCGTCGAGCCCCGCGACATCGACACGGGTGAGGCGCCGGCGGATGCTCACGGCGCCGGGCGGCAGCACGTCGAGCACGGGGCCGTCCTCGCCGGTCCTGACGGCCCGCAGCCGGAGCGTGTCGTGATGGTCGATGAGGCGCTGGAGCGTGGCGGCGACGCTGTCCTCGTCGGCTCCCGCGGGTGTGCGCAGCACCCCTGACTGGTTGTACCCGTCGATGGTGCCGGGCCGACGCAGCAGCCACGCGGCGATGGGCGTGGCCGGCAGTTCACCGGAGCCGGGTACGGCCTGGGCCGGCACGTCCTGGCCGAGGGTTCGGGCGACGGCCGCGATCGCCTCGGGCGTGCGGTGCGCGAACACGTCGCGCGGTGTGACGCTCAGCCCGGCCTCCCGCGCGCGGCTGACGAGCTGGATCGAGAGGATGCTGTCGCCGCCGAGACCGAAGAAGTCGTCGTCGGTACGGACGGTGTCGGTGTGCAGCAGCGCGGCGAAGACCTCGCAGAGCACGCGCTCGGACGCGGTGCGCGGCTGTCCTCCGGGCCGGGCGGCGGCGGGCCGGGCCGGGGCGGGCAGCGCCTTGCGGTCGGTCTTTCCGTTGGGCAGCAGGGGCAGCGCGTCCAGCGGGACGAAGACGGCGGGTGTCATGTAGGCGGGCAGTTCCGCTGCCAGGCGGTCGCGCAGTTCGCGGTCGGTGGGGGCGCCGGGCCGGTCGGGGACGGTGTAGGCGACCAGGCGCCGCTCCCCCGGTATGTCCTCGCGGACCAGTACGCACGCGGCGGCGATCCCGTCCAGGCCGGTGAGGGCGGCCTCGATCTCGCCGGGTTCGATGCGCAGGCCGTTGAGCTTGACCTGTTCGTCGGCGCGGGCGACGAAGGTGAGCTCGCCGTCGGCGCCGTATCTGACGAGGTCGCCCGTGCGGTACATCCGGGCGCCGCCGGGTCCGTGCGGGTCGGCGACGAACCGCGCCGCGGTCAGCGCCGGGCGGCCGAGGTAGCCGCGGGCGAGGCCGTCGCCCGCGAGGTACAGCTCCCCGGTGACGCCGGGCGGCACGGGCTGGAGGCCGCTGTCGAGGACGTAGGCGCGGGTGTTGTCGACGGGGCGGCCCAGCGGGACGCTCTCCCCGTACCCGTCGGTGTCCTGCCGCCCGTCCCACCGGTGGGCGGTGGCGTCGATGGTGGCCTCGGTCGGGCCGTAGAGATTGTGCACCCGCGCCCGCCAGTCGCGGCCGACGCGCTCCGCCAGTGTCCGGGTCAGCGGCTCGCCGCCGCACAGCACCGCGCGCAGGCTCCCGGGCGCGTCGCCGGGGGCGGTCTCGGCCAGCAGGAGCGAGAGGTGCGAGGGCACGAACTGCGCGACGGTCACCTCCGTCTCGCGCATCAGGGCCAGCAGTCCCGCCGGGTCGTGGTTGGCCGCGGGCGGCACGGGGCAGGTGGCACCGCCGTGGAGCAGCGGCAGCCAGGTCTCCCAGACGGAGGCGTCGAAGCTCGGTGAGGTGCGGGCGAGGACCCGGTCGTCGTCGGTGAGTTCGAGGTGGCCGGCCATCCACGCCATGTGGTTGGTGACGGAGCCGTGGGTGACGACCACGCCCTTGGGGCGCCCGGTGGAGCCCGAGGTGTAGATGACGTACGCCGCGTCGCGCGGGTCGGCAGCCACAGCAGTCCGACCGGCCGCGCCGGTGCTCACGGCCCCCGGGTCCAGGTCCACGTCCAGGTCCACGTCCAAGTCCAGGACGGGTACGGGCAGGTCCCGCGGCGCGGTGGCCCCGCGGGTGAGCAGCAGTACGGGACGGGCGTCGTCGATCATGAAGGCGATACGGGCCCGCGGGTACTCGGGGTCGACCGCCAGATAGGCCGCCCCGGCCTTGGCCACCGCCAGCATGGCGACCGTCTGGTCCGCGGTGCCGGGCATCGCGAGGGCGACCAGGTCGCCGCGGCCGACCCCGCGACCGCGCAGACGGTCCGCCAACTCGCCGGAGAGCGCGTCGAGTTCGGTGAAGGTCAGGGTCCGCGCGCCCGCGCGCACCGCGACAGCCTCCGGGGTCCGGGCGCGCTGGGCCGCGAACGCCGAGGGGATCGTGCCCGCAGCGGGCCGGAGCGGGCCGTGCCCGGCCGCCAGCAGCGCCGCCCGCCGGTCGGCGGCCAGGACGGAGGCGGTGTGCACCGGCCGCTCCGGCTCGGCGGCGAGCGCGCCGAGGAGCCGGGTGAGGCGGTCGGCCAGGCCGTGCGCGGTGGAGTGGGCGAACAGTTCGGTGGAGAACTCCAGGACCGCGTCGAGACCGGCGGGCGCGTTCACCTCGTCGCGCTTCTCGGTGAAGGTGAACGTCAGGTCGAACTTGCTGATGCCGGTGCCGACATGCTGCCCGGTCACGGTGAGGCCGGGCAGGTCCACGGCGGCGTCGGCCTGGTTCTGGAGCGCGACCATGGTCTGGAAGAGCGGGTGCCGGTTCTGGGCGCGGACCGGGTCGAGGCTGTCCACCAGGCGTTCGAACGGAATGTCCTGGTGGGCGTAGGCGGCCAGGTCGAACTCCCGCACGCGGTCGAGCACTTCGCCGAAGGTGGGGTTCCCCGACAGGTCGGTGCGCAGCACGAGGGTGTTGACGAAGAAGCCCACCAGGTCGTCCAGGGCCTCGTCGGTGCGCCCGGCCACGGGGGTGCCGAGCGGGATGTCCTCGCCCGCGCCGTGCCGGGAGAGCAGCACCGCCACACCGGCCTGGAGCACCATGAACAGGCTGCACCCGCGGGCGCGGGCGAGGTCCGCCAGCGCCCGATGGGTACCGGCGTCCACGGCGAAGGAGAACGCGTCGCCGCGATGCGAGGTGACGTCGGGGCGCGGCCGGTCGTACGGCAGGTCGAGGAGTTCGGGAGCGCCGTCGAGCGCGCCGCGCCAGAAGTCCAGTTGGCGCGCGGCCCGGCTGGACGGGTCGTCCTCGGCGCCGAGCAGTTCCCGCTGCCACAGCGTGTAGTCGGCGTACTGCACGGCGAGTTCGGTCCAGCCGGGCTCCTCGCCCGCGACGCGGGCCCGGTAGGCCAGGCCCAGGTCACGGGCGAGCGGGGCCAGCGACCAGCCGTCGCCCGCGATGTGGTGGACCAGCAGGACCAGGACGTGGGCGTCGTCGGCCAGCCGCAGCAGCCGCGCCCGCAGCGGGAGGCCGGTGCTCACGTCGAAGGTGTGCGCCACCTCCGCGCTCAGCGCCTCGTCCAGCCGCCCGGGGTCGGTGTCGCGCGGCGCGAGGTCGATGTCCGCGTCGTCGGCGGCGCGCACCACCTGGCGTGCCACGCCCCGTGTGTCGGGGAAGACCGTGCGCAGGCTCTCGTGCCGCTCGACGACGTCGGCCACGGCGCTCGCGAGGGCGTCCGCGTCGAGCGGACCGTCCAGCCGCAGCACCATCGGCACGTTGTACGTGGCGCTGGGCCCCTCGAACCGGTTGAGGAACCACAGCCGTTGCTGCGCGAAGGACAGCGGCAGCGGGTCGGGGCGGGAGGCGGCCCGCAGCAGCGGCGTCCTGGCCCGCCGCGCGTCGTCGAGAGCGTCGGCGAGCCGGGCCGGGGTGGGATGCTCGAACAGGGCTCTGACCTCGATCTCCACACCGAGCGCGGTGCGGACGCGGGCGGCGAGGCGGGTGGCGAGCAGCGAGTGGCCGCCCAGCGCGAAGAAGTCGTCGTCGGCCGCCGCGGCGGGCAGTCCGAGGACGTCGGCGAACAGGCCGCGGACGATCTCCTCGCGGGCGGTGCGGGCGGCCCGCGTGCGGACCGGCGCGCGGCGGGCGGGTTCGGGGAGCGCGTGCCGGTCGACCTTGCCGTTGGGGGTCAGCGGCAGCGTGTCGAGGAGGACGAAGGCCGACGGCACCATGTAGGCGGGCAGCGAGTGGCCGAGGGCGCTCGCGAGCGCACCGGCCTCCGGGCGGCCGTCGGCCGCGGGCACCACGTAGGCCACGAGCCGGCGGTCACCGGGGGTGTCCTCCCTGACCATGGCGAAGGCGTCGGCGACCCCCTCGCAGCCTGCCAGCGCCCCTTCGATCTCGCCCAGTTCGATGCGGTAGCCGCGCAGCTTGACCTGGCCGTCGGCGCGGCCGACGTACTCCACGTGGCCGCCCGGGGTCCAGCGCACGAGGTCTCCGGTGCGGTACATCCGGCCGCCCCCCGTACCGAACGGGTCGGCCACGAAGCGCGTGGCGGTCAGGTCGGGGCGGCCGATGTACCCGCGCGCCACGCCGCGTCCTGCCAGGTACAGCTCGCCCGTGACACCGGGCGGCACCGGACGCAGGTGGTGGTCGAGGACGTGACCGCGCATGCCGTCCAGCGGGCGGCCGATGGGCGGCGGCCCGGTCGGCAGATCCTCGGTGACATGGTGGCGGGTGGCGAAGGTGGTGGTCTCGGTGGGCCCGTACACGTGCAGGAGTCGCGCTCCGGGCGCGACCCGGGCGACGCGCTGCATCAGGTCGGGCGAGGCCAGTTCACCACCGGCGCAGACGAGCCGCAGCCCCGCGAAGGCGCCGGGATCGGTCTCCGCGATCACGTTGAACAGGGCGGTGGTCAGGAAGACGGCGGTCACGCCGTGCTCGTGGACGGCGTGGTCGAGGACGTGTGCCTCCAGGGCGCCTTCGGGTGCGACGACGATCCGGCCGCCGCTGAGCAGCGGCGCCCAGATCTCGAACGTCGAGGCGTCGAAGACGTACGCCGAGTGCATCAGCACCGCTTCGACCGCGCCGTCGTGCCACGCGGAGTCGGCCGCCAACGCCAGGACGTCCCCGTGCGTGACGCCAACGCCCTTGGGCAGACCGGTCGAGCCCGAGGTGAACATGACGTACGCCAGGGTCGCGGGGCCGGGCACGGGGGCCGGGGCGGCGGGGCGGCGTGCTCCGGACAGCACCCGGCCGAGCCGGTCCACGACCACGACCGGCGTCCCGGCGGCGGCGACCCGGGGCGATCGCGCGGACTCCTCGCCGACGACGAGGAGGCGGATGTCCGCGATGTCGGCGACCTGGCTGTGGCGTTCGTCGGGCCAGCGCCCGTCGAGGGGGACGTAGGCGGCCCCGGAGCGGACGATACCGAGGGACACCGACACCACCGCGGCGGACCGGTCGAGCAGCACACCGACCCGCGTCTCCGGACCGGCCCCGAGACCGGCGAGCACCCCGGCGAGGTCGGCCGAGATCCGGTCGAGTCCCGCGTAGTCGAGGGTGGTGTCGTCGGCGACGACGGCCACGGCGTCCGGTGTGCGCCGCGCCTGGGCGGCGAAGGCGGCGGTCAGGGTGCCGTCCTCCGGGCCGGTCGGCAGGGCGCGGCCGGTGCCCCAGCGCGTGATGCGGGTGTGTTCGTCCGGCGTCATCAGGTCGTACGCGGCCAGGCGCAGGTCCGGATCGGCCACGACCTGTTCCAGCAGCCCGACCAGGCGCGCGGCGAGGGTTTCGACGGTGGCACGGTCGAAGAGGGCGGTGGCGTACTCGATTCCGGCGCTCAGGGAGCCGTCCGCATCGGGGGCCCCCGCGGGCTCCTCGGTGAAGGCGAAGGTGAGGTCGAACTTGCTCAGGCCGTTGTGGACGAGGCGGTCCTCGACGGCGACGCCGGGCAGGTCGGGGCGGGGACTGTCCTGGTTCTGCAGGACGAGCATGGTCTGGAACAGCGGGTGGTGGTCGCGCGCTCTGGCGGGGTTGAGCTCCTCCACCAGCCGCTCGAAGGGTATGTCCTGGTGCGCGTAGGCCGTCAGGTCGAACTCCCTGACACGGGTGAGGAGTTCGGCGAAGGTGGGGTCGCCGGACAGGTCGGTGCGCAGCACGAGGGTGTTGACGAAGAACCCGACCAGGTCTTCGAGCGCCTCGTCCGTGCGGCCCGCCACCGGGGTGCCGAGCGGGATGTCGTCCCCGGCGCCGTGCCGGCTCAGCAGGGTGGCGACGGCCGCCTGGAGCACCATGAACAGGCTGCTCCCCGACTCCCTGGCCAGCTTCAGCAGGCCGTCGCGCACGGCGGGCGGCACGTCGAAGGCGTGCACCGCGCCCCTCGGGTCGACGACGGCCGGGCGCGGCCGGTCCGAGGGCAGGTCGATCAGGACGGGCAGCCCGTCGAGGGCGGCGCGCCAGTGGTCGAGCTGTTCCCGCAGCAGGCTGTCGCCGTGGGCGGCGGGGTCCTCGACGGCACTGTCGCTTCCGTCCTCGGCGAGAAGGGCGTGCTGCCACAGGGTGTAGTCGGCGTACTGGAGCCGCGGGCCGGGCGCCGTGCCGCCCTCTTCGCCCGCCAGGCGCGCCCGGTAGGCGTCGCCGAGGTGGCGGGCGAGCGGGGCCAGCGACCAGCCGTCGCCCGCGATGTGGTGCAACACCAGGACCAGGACGTGGTGTTCGGGCGCGGAGCGCAGCAGCAGCGCGCGCAGCGGCAGGTCCGTCCCGACGTCGAACGGCTCCTGTACGGCGTCCAGGACGGCCGCCTCCAGCCGCGAGGGGGCGGTGCTCGTGACGGGCAGCGCGGGCGCGGCCGTGTCGGCCGGAAGGATCAACTGGTGCGGTACGCCGTCCCGTTCGGGGAACACCGTGCGCAGCGCCTCGTGCCGGGCGACGGTGTCGCGCAGCGCGCCGCGCAGGGCGTCCGCGTCCAGGGCGCCCCGCAGTTGCAGGACGAGCGGGATGTTGTACGTGGAGCTGGGGCCCTCCAGCCGGTTGAGGAACCACAGGCGGCGCTGGGCGAACGACAGCGGCAGCGGGTCGGGCCGCCGCGTTACGGGCAGCACCGCGGGTCGGCGGCGGCCCGGCGTGTCCAGGACGCGGGCCAGCTCCTCGACGGTCGGGTGCTCGAACAGCGTGCGCAGGGTGACGTCGGCGTGCAGCAGGGTGCGGATACGGCTGACGACGCGCATCGCGAGCAGGGAGTGCCCGCCGAGGTCGAAGAAGCTGTCCCCGGGCCGTACTTGGGGCACTTCGAGGACGTCGGCGAAGATCCCGGCGAGCAGTTCCTCCTGGAAGGTGCGCCGTCCCGGTGCGCTCGGGCCGCCGGTGCCCGCGGCGGGCTCGGGCAGGGCGCGGCGGTCCACCTTGCCGTTGGGCAGCAGCGGAAGGGCGTCGAGCACGACGACCGCCGAGGGGACCATGTGGTGGGGCAGCGTCCCGGCGAGCGCGTCGCGCAGGCCGGGACCCTGTGGTGCCGGGTCGCCGGTGACGGCGTACGCGACCAGGACGGGCCTGCCGGGGACGTCCTCGCGGACGACGGCGCAGGCGGCCGTGACGCCGGGCAGGGCCGCCAGTTCGGCCTCGACCTCGCCCAACTCGATCCGGAAGCCGCGGAGTTTGACCTGGTCGTCGGCGCGGCCCCGGTATTCGAGCAGGCCGTCGCGGCTCCACCGCACGAGGTCGCCCGTCCGGTACATCCGGGCACCGGCGGCGGAGGTCGGGTCGCCGGGGTCGGCGGTGGCGGCGAAGTCAGCGCCGGTGGCGGCGAGGTCGGCGGCGAAGGGGTCGGCGACGAACCGGGCGGCGGTCAGCCCCGGCCGGTCGAGGTAGCCGCGCGCGAGGTTGGGGCCCGCCAGGTACAACTCCCCCGTGACACCGGGCGGGACGGGCCGCAGCCGGTCGTCGAGGACGTACCCGCGCATGGTGTCGACGGGGCGGCCGATCGGCACGGTCTCGGACGCGGCGGGCGCGGCGGACGGCTCGTCGGGCGCGGCGGGCCGGGCGTGCGGGCCGGTGGGCGCGGTCGTCGCGTCCGGCACGCGGTGGGCGGTGGCGTCGATGGTCGCCTCGGTCGGCCCGTAGAGATTGTGCGTCGGCACCCGCCACTGGGCGGCGACCTCGGCCGCGACGGCGCGCGGCAGCGGTTCGCCGCCGCACAGCACGGCGCGCAGGTCGGGCAGCGGGGCGTGGCTCCCGGCCTCGGCGAGGACGAGGGCGAGGTGGGAGGGCACGAATTGGGCGAGGGTCACTCCGAACTTGCTCATCCAGGAGACGAGTTCACGGGGTTCCTCGTTGGCCTCGCGCGGCAGCACGCAGACCTCGGCGCCGTTCACCAGCGGGAGCCACACCTCCCAGACGGACGCGTCGAAGCTGGTGGAGGTGCGGGCGAGCACCCGGTCGTCCGCGGTGACGTCCAAGTGCCGCGTCATCCAGGCCATGTGGTTGGCCAGCGCGCCGTGCGGGACGACCACGCCCTTGGGGCGGCCGGTGGAACCTGAGGTGTAGATGACGTACGCGGGGTCGGCCGGATGGGACGCTCTCGGGTCCCGCGCCATGGGGCCGGCCGCCATGTCGGCCGGGTCGTCGAGCGCGAGCCGGGGCGGCCCGCCGACGGGCAGGTCCTCGCGTATCCGCCCGGTGGTGAGCAGCAGGACGGGCCCGGCGTCGTCGAGCATCTGCCGGATGCGCGCCGCCGGGTACCGCGGATCGACGGGCAGGTAGGCCCCGCCCGCCCGCAGGACCGCCAGCATGGCCACCACGGTGTCCACGGACGGCGGTACGGCCAGGGCCACGACGCTCTCGCGGCCGACCCCTCGCTCGCGCAGTACCTGGGCGAGGCTGTCGGCGCGGGCGTCGAGAGCGGCGTAGGTCAGGCTGGTGCCCGCGTCGCGCACGGCGACGGCGCCGGGTGTGCGCAGGGCCCAGTCCTGGACCGCCTCGGGCACGGTACGGGTCGGCAGCGGTCGCCGCTCGCCCTGTCCGCGGCCGAGGAGCCGGGCCCGCGCGCCGGGCGCCATCGGCTCCAACGCGCTGACGGCGAGGCCGGGTTCGGCGACGGCCTGGGTGAGGACACGGACGAAGCCGTCGCACAGGTCGCGGGCGGTGTCCGGGTCGAAGAGGTCGGCGGCGTACTCCAGATACCCGCTGATGCCGCCGGCCTCGGCCGGGTCGCCGTCGGGGTCGGGGTCGGCCTCCGTCAGCGAGAGGGTCAGGTCGAATTTGCTGATCCCGGTGTGCGCGGACCGGTCGTGGACGGTGACGCCCGGCAGGTCGAGCCGCGCCTGCCGCTGGCTCTGGAGGACCAGCATGGTCTGGAAGAGCGGGTGGTGGTCGCCCGAGCGCTCGGGGTTCAGCTCCTCCACCAGCCGTTCGAAGGGCAAGTCGGCGTGGCCGAAGGCGGCCAGGTCGAACCGCCCCACCCGGTCCAGCAGTTCGCGGAAGGTCGGGTCGCCGGACAGGTCGGTGCGCAGCACGAGGGTGTTGACGAAGAAGCCGACCAGGTCGTCCAGCGCTTCGTCGGTACGTCCGGCCACCGCGGTGCCCAGCGGGATGTCCGTGCCCGCGCCGTACGCGTGCAGCGTCACCGCGAGGGCCGCCTGGAGGACCATGAACGGGGTACGGCCGCACGCGCGGGCGAGCCGGACCAGCGCCGTGTGCGTGGCGGCGGGCAGTTCGATCGGGTGCGCGCCGCCGCGGTGGGTGGGCACCGCGCGCCGGGGCCGGTCGAGCGGCAGGTCGAGGAGGTCGGGCGCGCCCGCCAACGCCTCCCGCCAGAAGGCGAGTTGGCGTGCGCCCAGGCCGTCCGGGCCGTCGCCGCCGAGCAGTTCGCGCTGCCAGAGCGTGTAGTCGGCGTACTGCACGCGCAACGCGGGCCAGTCGGGGGCGTCCGCGCCCGCGGCCCTGGCCCGGTAGGCGGCTCCGAGGTCACGCACGAGCGGGGCCAGCGACCAGCCGTCGGCGACGACGTGGTGCAGGACGAGGACCAGGACGTGCCGGTCGGCGCCCAGCACGAGCAGGTGGGCGCGCAGCGGGGCGTCCCCTGCGAGGTCGAAGGGGAGCGAGGTCAGGTGCCGTACCGTTTCCTCGGCCCAGGCGGCGGCATGCTCCTGGCGCTGCTCGCTTCCCCGGCCCGCGCCGGCTTCCGCGCCTTCCGCGCGGTCGTCGCGTGCTGCCGCTGCCCCGCCTGCCCCATCTGCCCTGCCTTCGTCGGACGGCGCGTGCGCGACCGTGAGCGGGACGAGCGCCGCCGCGTCGGCGCCGTGCCGGATCACCTGCCGGGCGACGCCGTCCTCCTCGGCGAAGACGGTGCGCAGGCTCTCGTGCCGGTCGACCACGTCGGCCAGCGCCTCACGCAGGGTCCGCACGTCCAGGTCGCCGTCGAGCGCGAGGACGAGCGGGACGTTGTACGTGCTGCCGGGGCGGCCCTCGACGCGGTTGAGGAACCACAGCCGCTGCTGCGCGAAGGACAGCGGCAACGGGTCGGGGCGCTGTCGCGGGGCGAGGACCGGTCCGCGGGCGCGGGCGGTGTCGAGGACCCCGGCGAGGGAGGCGACCGTCGGGTGGTCGAAGAGGGTGCGCAGGTCGAGTTCGGCCCCCAGCGCCGCCCGTAACCGGCCGGTGAGCCGGGTGGCCAGCAGTGAATGGCCGCCCAGCGCGAAGAAGTTGTCGTCGATGCCGACGGCGGCCACGCCCAGGACATCGGCGAACAGCCCGGCGAGCACCTCCTCGCGCGGGGTGCGCGGGGCACGGCCGGTCGCGACCGCGGCCGGCGGCACGGGCAGGGCGCGCCGGTCGACCTTGCCGTTGGGGTTCAGCGGCAGCGCGTCCAGCGGGACGAACACCGAGGGCACCATGTACGAGGGCAGGGCGCGCGTGACGTGCCGGACCAGGGACTCCTCGTCGGGGCGGACGTCGGCCGACGGCACGATATAGGCGGCCAGCCGCCGGTCGCCCGGCGTGTCCTCGCGCACCACGACGCACGCGGCGCGCACACCCGGCGCGGTGAGCAGGACGGACTCGATCTCGGCGGGCTCGATGCGGTAGCCGCGGAGCTTGACCTGGCTGTCCGCGCGGCCGACGTACTCCACCTGGCCGCCCGCGGTCCAGCGCACGAGGTCGCCGGTGCGGTACATCCGGCCGCCCCCCGTACCGAACGGGTCGGCCACGAAGCGGGTCGCGGTCAGGTCGGGGCGGCCGACGTAGCCGCGCGCCACACCGGAGCCGCCGACGTACAGCTCCCCCACCACGCCGGGCGGCACCAGGCGCAGGGCGTCGTCGAGCACGTACAGGCGCATGCCGTCCAGGGGCCGGCCGATGGGCGGCGGTCCCGGCAGCGGGTCGGCGGTGACGTGGTGGCGGGTGGCGAAGGTGGTGGTCTCGGTGGGCCCGTACACGTGCAGCACCGTCACGTCGGGCGCGCCGACGGCCACCCGTCGCAGCAGGTCGGGAGCGGCGGCCTCGCCTCCGGAGCAGACCAGGCGCAGTCCGGCGAACGCCGTCGGCTCCTCCTCGGCCACCAGGTTGAACAGGGCGGTGGTCAGGAACAGCGCGGTCACCGCGTGGCGCTCCACCATGTCGCGCAGGACCGGTGCGTGCAGGACGCCTTCGGGTGCGACGACGATCCGGCCGCCGCTGAGCAGCGGCGCCCAGATCTCGAACGTCGAGGCGTCGAAGACATACGCCGAGTGCATCAGCACCGCTTCCACCGCGCCGTCGTGCCACGCGGAGTCGGCCGCCAGCGCCAGAACGTCCCCGTGCGTGACGCCAACTCCCTTGGGCAGACCGGTCGAGCCCGAGGTGAACATCACATACGCGAGCCGGTCGGGATGTCCGGCCCTCGGCGGCGGCGTCGGGGACGGCGGCCCGCCGCGGACGACGGCACCGGTCCTGTCGACGACGACGACCGGCAGACCGGCCGCCGCCTCCTTCACCCACGGCTGCGCGGCGGCGGCCTCGTCGACCACCAGGGCGCGTACGCCCGCGACGCCGCAGACGCCGCTGAGCCGTTCCGCGGGCCAGGCCGGGTCCATCGGCACGTAGGCGGCGCCCGCGCCCACCACGCCGAGGGTGGCGGACACCACCGCGGCCGAGCGTTCCAGGAGCACCGCGACCCGGTCCTCCGCGGCCACGCCCCAGCCCGCCAGGGCGTGGGACAGGGCGTCCGCGGTGCGGGCGAGTTCGCGGTAGGAGAGCGTGCGGGCGCCGTCCACGACGGCCGTCGCGTCCGGGGTCAGGCGCGCCTGGGCGGCGAACGCCTCGGGCAGGTTCGCCGTGGCGGTGCGCGGCGGCAGTTGCGCGCCGCGACCCTGGGCGAGGACCGCCTCGGCCGCGTCGTCGTCCAGGAACGGCAGGTCGCGCAGCAGGGTGTCGGCGTCCGCCGCCGCCAGCGCGGTGAGGAAGGAGACGAGAGCGTGCTGGTGGAGCAGGACGTCGTCGGGGTGGTAGAGCGCCGGGGCGGCGTCCAGCCCGATCAGCGGGCCTATGCCCTCCGACCGTTCGGAGACGAAGAGCGACACGTCGTCGACGGGTCCGATGGACAGCACGCGGGAGGTGGCGGGGCTGCCCGCGAGGTCGAGGTCGAAGTTGTAGGGCATGACGTTGACGACGAGATCGGTCAGGCGCGCGGCGTCGTCGCCCGCGTCCACCTCGCGGGCGAGCTGTTCGCGGGAGTAGCGGCGGTGGCGCAGGGCGCGGGCCATCTCGGCGGACACCGACCGGATCAGGTCGCCGACGGTCCGGTCGGCGGGCAGGCGCAGCCTGATCGGCAGCACGTTGGCCGTCATGCCGACGGCGTGCCGCAGCGCGCTGTGCCGGCCGTTCGAGGCCAGCCCGACGGTGACGTCCTCGCGGCCGGTGGCCCGCGCGACGTACGCGGCGGCCGCGCTCACCACGACGGCCGTCCAGGTGGTGCGGCGGGCAGAGCCGAGCCGTCGCAGGCCGTCCATGACGGCGACGGGCAGCGACTCGCCGGTGTGCAGCGGGGTGGCCGGGCCCGCGCCCGGCGCGGCGTCGTCGCCCGCGTCCGGCAGGTCCGCGGCGCGGCGGCGGATGAGCGGCGCGCCGCCGCGGGCGTCCGCCTCGTCCGCCGTTCCCGCCGTTCCCGCCGTTCGTGCCGGTGCCGCTGTCCCGGCCGTCCCGGCCGCGTCCGTCCCTCGTTCGGCGGTCGGCCCGGCGAAGGTGTCGATCCAGTACGCCCGGTCCGCGCGGTGGCGCTCCGACCCGAGGTACGCCAGCTCGTCCGCCACCAGCTCGCGCAGTGAGGCGGCCGGGAGGTCGACCGCGGTGATGTCCTCGCCGCGGACCGCACGCGCGTAGAGGTCGGCCACGAGGTGGTTGACCACGCCGCCGCTGAGGCCGTCGATGGCTATGTGGTGGTAGCGCACGTACCAGTAGCGCAGCCGGGGGGCCAGACGCAGCAGCGCGAAGTGGTGGGACGGGGCGTCGAGCCGGTCGACGGTGGCCATGTCCCGTGCCATGTACGCCTCGGCCTCGGCCGCCGGGTCCTCCGCGCCGGACAGGTCGATCAGGCGGACCCGGTCGGTCGCGATGGCCGGGCGGTCGGTGACGTACTGCCGGACGCCGTCGTCGCCGGTCTCGAACCGCAGGTGGAGATTGTCGCAGTGGGCGACGGCCCGGCCGAGCGCGGCGGCGAAAAGCGCCTCGTCGAGGTCGCCGCGGATCTCCAGGCATTCCCCGATGTTGTACTTCGGGCTGTCCGGATCGATCAACTGCCCGTACCAGACACCTTGCTGGGCCGACGTCAGTTCGAAGAGATCCCGGGAAACGCTGTCCGCCGGGAAGGAACTGTCTTCTGAGAAGGAGCTGTCTTCATGCATGCCGGTCGACCCCTTCGGGGAGATTCTGGAACGGTGCGGAGAAACGACGAAATCAGCCCGTCGATAAAAAGGCCGCCGACGCCGTGCCGAGGGAGGCGGGCCGAAAGCGCGCCCGCGTCATCGCGTCGGGCACTCGGGTTCCGCCGGCGCGGCGATTCGCGGCGAAGGGCGTTCCCTGTCGCGCGCGGCGGATGACGCCGCGAAGGACCGGGTGGTGGTCCCAGTGAAACACCCGCGACGAAAGAGAGCATTCACGGACCGAAAGTGATCGCGTGCGTTCACTTTCGGTCGGACCCGCTCACCGAGGCGGCGGGAAGCGCGAGGGACCGGGTCGGCACCCGTCCCACCGAGGACGGGTGCCGACCCGGGATTCCGCCTACCGGACGTCCGCCTCCATCGCGCGCACCAGGCTCGTGGGCCGCATGTCGATCCAGGACTTCTCGATCGCGTCCAGGCACTCCTGACGGGATCTCTCCGGGCCGTCCGCGTGCCAGCCGCCGGGTTGGTCGAGATGTGCGGGCCACAGGGAGTGCTGTCCCTCGTCGTTCACCAATACGACGAACCGAGCCGAGTCGTCGTCGAAAGGATTAACCATGGCCGCTCCACCTTCCCTCAGTTTTCCGTTTCTTCTCGCCGTACGGGCCCCGGTAAAGCGCGGGGCGGCACAGCCCTGTCCCTATTCGCATCATCGTCAGAGTACAACAGCCGACTTCTTCGGACGGAAAGACTGCCGGGAGGCCGACGATTGGCCGGTTTCACCTGTTGGGGGTACGAACTTCCTCCTCATCTGATTCAGATCGAAGAACCGGGGTATATAGGCCCCGACGACGACGGACATATTTTCGATTACCGAGTGCACCCCGCCCCGAACTGCGTCTTCTTCGGCGGCGGCGGAGCGGACCGGCCGGGCCGTAGATAAATGCCAGGGCATCGCATCACGTAAAGCTCGCCGCCTTGGCGCCCGAAACGACGGCGCGGAATCGGCGGCGCTCGTTAATGGCCAAATCCGTACATCGGTAATCGACCCGGCGGCATCACGGATTATTCGGCAAGAGCGGCTGGCATAGGCCACCGGATTCGGTGATTCCGCTCCGCGGGGAATTCGCACGTCACAGGCGCGCGCCAGGAAATGCGCCGTGCGGGCGCCGGGTGCCGCGCGCCCCCCGCGCGCCGGTTGCACTCGGGGCACGGGAGGGGCGCGTGAGGGGCGTGGGAGCTGAGATCTACGACCTTGCGCGTACGGCGACGCGGACGCGCGTAGGCGGACTGCTCAGCATTCCTGGTACGCGCGGCGACGCGTGACCGCCGGACCGGCCGGACGGCCCGGTGCGGCCCGGTCCGGTCCGATGGGTCGTCGGCGGCAGCGGCAGCGGCAGCGGCAGCGGCAGCGGCAGCGGCAGCGGCAGCGGCAGCGGCAGCGGATGAGCGTCACCGCCCGCGCGGTGTCACCAGGCGGAGGGGGCGTAGTCCTTCAGGAAGCAGCCGTACAGATCCTCGCCGCGTTCGCCCCGGACGACAGGGTCGTAGACACGGGCGGCGCCGTCGACGAGGTCGAGGGGGGCGTGGAAGCCCTCGGCGGCGAGCCGGACCTTGTCGGGGTGGGGCCGTTCGTCGGTGATCCAGCCGGTGTCGACGGCGGTCATGAGGATGCCGTCGGTGTCGAGCATCTCCTGGGCGCTGGTGCGGGTGAGCATGTTGAGCGCGGCCTTGGCCATGTTGGTGTGGGGGTGGCCGGGGCCCTTGTAGCCGCGGCTGAACTGCCCCTCCATGGCGGAGACGTTGACGACGTACTTGCGGCGCGCCGCGGCGGCGGCCATGGCGGGCCTGAGCCGGCTGACGAGGACGAACGGCGCGGTGACGTTGCAGAGCTGGACTTCGAGGAGTTCGACGGGGTCGACCTCGCCGACGGTCTGCACCCAGGTGTTGGTGGGGTCGAGGTCGGGCACGAGCCCGCCCGCGTCGATGGCGGTGCCCGCTTCGATCCTGGCGAGCGAGGCGGAGCCGCTGACGAGCGCGAGGCCGGTGACGTCCTGCGCGGTGAGGGCGTCCTCGCGGCGCGGGGCCGGGAGGGCGGCCGCGGTCTGCGCGCCGCTGCCGAAGGCGCCGAAGACCTCGGAGGCGGGCAGTTCGCCCGCGGGCAGCGGCGCGGACTCGGCGGCGACCAGCTCGCGGTAGGCGTCCGGGGAACGGCGTACGGTCTGGGCGGCGTTGTTGATCAGGATGTCGAGCGGGCCCGCCGCCGCGACCGAGTCGGCGAGGGCGACGACCTGGGCGGGGTCGCGCAGGTCGATGCCGACGATCTTGAGCCGGTGGATCCACTCGTCGCTGTCGGGCATGGCCTTGAAGCGGCGGACGGCGTCGTTGGGGAAGCGGGTGGTGATCGTCGTGTGCGCGCCGTCGCGGAGCAGCCGCAGCGCGATGTACATGCCGATCTTGGCGCGTCCGCCGGTGAGCAGCGCGCGGCGCCCGGTGAGGTCGGTGCGCGCGTCGCGGCGGGCCCGGTTCTCGGCGGCGCACGACGGGCAGAGCTGGTGGTAGAAGGCGTCGACCTCGACGTAGCGGGTCTTGCAGACGTAGCAGGAGCGGGGCCGCTCCAGGATGCCCGCGATCTCCGTGCTGACGGAGGTGGTGAGCTGGATGCCGAGGGTCTCGTCGTCGATCCGGTCGGCGGCGCCGGTCGCGGTGGCCTCGGTGACGGCCTTGTCGTTGGCGGTCTTGGCCGCCCGGCGCTCCTGACGGCGGCGCTGCTTCACCGACCGGTAGATGCCCGCGGTGGCCCGGCGTACGGCGATGGCGTCGGGGTGGTCGACGGGCAGCGTGTCGAGTTCGCCGAGTACGGCGAGGCAGACCGCCATCCGCGCGGGATCGATGCCGGGCACGTCGGCGAAGCCCTCCACGGCCTCCGCAGCGTCCACGGCCTCCGCGCCGTCCGCGTCCTCGGCATCACCGATCGGTTCCTCGTAGGCCCCGTGGCCGTGAAGGTCCTGCGTTGTCGCCGTCATCCCGCCGCTGCTCTCTCCGTATGTGCCCATGCGATGCCCCCGCGTGCCCCGCCCCGGCCGAACTTTACGTTTGCACCGGTAGCAGCTCCAAACCCGGCCGCCGGACCCGGCGGTACCCTCGGGTCGTTTCCGCCGCGCAGGAGCCGCACCTGGAGGTCCGTTGAGCGCCAGCAGCCCGCTCGCCGTCCCGTACGACGCGCCCTTCGGGGTGCGCAATCTGCCGTACGGGGTGTTCAGCACCGCCGACGAGCCCGCCGCGCGGCGGATCGGGGTGGCGTACGGCGATCACGTACTGGACGCGGGGGCCGCGGCGCGGGCGGCCGGGGCTCCCGCCGATCTGGCCGCCGCGCTCGGCGCGGACTCGCTCAACCCGCTGCTGGCCGCGGGCCGTCCGCTGTGGACGCGGGTCAGGGCGGCGCTGACCGCGTGGCTGACCGAGGACACCTACGCCGACGCCGTCGAGCCGTGCCTGCTGCCGCGCGCGGAGCTGACGATGCACCTGCCGTTCGAGGTGGCGGACTACGTGGACTTCTACGCCTCGGAGCACCACGCCGCGAACATCGGCCGGATCTTCCGGCCGGGGTCCGAGCCGCTGACCCCGAACTGGAAGCATCTGCCGATCGGTTACCACGGACGGGCGGGCACCGTCGTGGTCTCCGGCACGCCGGTGGTCAGGCCGTGCGGGCAGCGCAAGGCGGCGGTCGATCCGGCGCCGGACTTCGGCCCCTCGCGGAAGCTGGACATCGAGGCGGAGCTGGGCTTCGTGGTGGGCGCGCCCTCGCCGCTCGGCGGCCGGGTGGCGCTGGCCGACGCGGACGCGCACGTCTTCGGGGTGTGCCTGGTCAACGACTGGTCCGCGCGCGACCTCCAGGCGTGGGAGTACGTCCCGCTCGGCCCCTTCCTCGGCAAGTCCTTCGCCACGTCGGTGTCGCCGTGGGTGGTGCCGCTGGCCGCGCTCGCGCAGGCCCGTACCGACCCGCCGGTCCGCGACACCGAGCCGCTGCCGTATCTCGACGACCGCGCGGCGCGACCGCCGTACGGCCTCGACATCGCCCTGGAGGTACGGCTCAACGGGCATCTGGTGTCCCGGCCGCCGTTCGCCGCCATGTACTGGACGTACGCGCAGATGCTGGCGCACATGACGGTGAACGGCGCGAGCCTGCGGACCGGGGACTTCTTCGCCTCGGGCACGGTCAGCGGTCCCGACAGGGAGACCAGGGGCGCGCTGATGGAGCTGGCCTGGAACGGCGAGGAGCCGCTGGAGCTGCCGGACGGGACGCGCCGGTCGTTCCTGGAGGACGGCGACGAGGTGGTGATCAGCGCCACCGCGCCCGGCCCCGGCGGTGCGCGGATCGGCCTCGGCGAGGTCGTCGGCCGCGTCGAGCCCGCCCGCCCCTGACACACACCCGCCTTCAGCGGACCGCGCCCCCGGACGGCCGCGCCTTTAACAGACCGGTCGCCGCTTCCGCCGCCGCCACTCCCGTGTCCGCCTCACCTCTCCCACCACTCTCCCCCGTACGGCGCAATCCCATCCGGCACAGCCGGTTCACACGTGCTTCCGTGTGAAGGAGCATGCGGAGAGCAGAAGACGCATGGCCAAGAGCGGGACGAGCTACAGCCGGTCCATACGGCGGCCGGCGGGAAGCGGGAATCCATGGCGACACGTGCACGCTCAGGACTTCTGGGCGAACTGTCGGCGGAGTTCGTCGGGACGATGATCCTCATTCTGATCGGTGTCGGCGTCGTGGCCCAAGTCGTCGGCGGCGGCGCGCTGACCGATCCGAAGGGCGGTCTCGGCGACCATGACAGCATCGCCTGGGCCTGGGGGCTCGGCGTCACCCTCGGTGTCTACGTCGCCGCGCGACTCAGCGGCGCGCACCTCAACCCGGCGGTGACGCTGACCCTGGCGGTGTTCAAGGGCTTCGACTGGAAGAAGGTCGCGCCCTACGCGCTGGCGCAGACCGCGGGCGCCTTCGTCGCCGCGCTGCTGGTGCGCTGGAACTACTCCGAGATCCTGGGCCACGCCGACCCGGGCCACACCATCAAGACGCAGACGGTCTTCGCCACCCTGCCGGGCAACGGCTCGCTGACGGCCGGTGTCCACGAGTGGGGCGCCTTCCGCGACCAGGTGATCGGCACGGCGATCCTGCTGATCCTGATCCTCGCGGTCACCGATGTGCTCAACACCGCGCCCCGCGCGAATCTCGGCCCGTTCATCGTCGGCCTGATCGTGGTCGCGATCGGCATGGCGTACGGCGCCAACGCCGGTTACGCGATCAACCCGGCGCGTGACCTCGGCCCGCGGCTGGCCAGCTACATCACGGGCTACAGCACGGCGTGGCGCGACCAGTGGGGGAATCTCTACTTCTGGGTGCCGATCGTCGGACCGCTGATCGGCGGCGTCCTCGGCGGCGCGATCTACAAGATCTTCGTCGGCCGCTTCCTGCCCGAGGCCCCGCCGGAGCCCCCGGGACGCGCCCCCGCCTCCGAGCCCGCTGCCGAGGTCTGAGCCCGCGGGTCCACGAGGTCCGTACACCCCCGCGGTCCGTACGCGGGGGTCCCGTACACGGCGGCCGTGCGGACGGCGGTCACGCACACCGCGGTCACGTACACCGCGGTCCGGTACACCCACGAAAGGCAGGAAGCACCCATGGCGGACTTCGTCGGCGCGGTGGATCAGGGAACCACCAGCAGCCGCTTCATGATCTTCGACCACGACGGAAACGAAGTGGCCAAGCACCAGTTGGAGCACACCCAGTACCTGCCGAAGCCGGGCTGGGTGGAGCACGACCCGGTGGAGATCTGGGAGCGGACCAATGTCGCGATCCAGAACGCGGTGCGGTCGGCCGGTATCTCGGCCTCCGACCTCGCGGCGATCGGCATCACCAACCAGCGTGAGACCACCGTCGTCTGGGACCCGCGCACCGGTCGCCCGTACGGCAACGCGATCGTCTGGCAGGACACCAGGACCGACTCGATCGCCAAGGCGCTGGAGCGCGACGGCCACGGCGACCTGATCCGGCGCCGGGCGGGCCTGCCGCCCGCGACGTACTTCTCCGGCGGCAAGATCAAGTGGATCCTGGAGAACGTCGACGGCGTCCGCCAGGCCGCCGAGCAGGGGCACGCGCTGTTCGGCACCACGGACTCCTGGATCCTGTGGAACCTCACCGGCGGTCCGAACGGCGGCATCCACGCCACCGACGTCACCAACGCCAGCCGCACGATGCTGATGGATCTGGAGACGCTGGACTGGGACGAGGAGCTGCTCGGCATCTTCAACATCCCGCGCGCGATGCTGCCGACGATCCACGCGTCGTCGCACCCCGAGGCGTTCGGCACCACCCGCACCTCGCGCCCGCTGAGCGCGCCGATCCCCATCACGGGTGTGCTCGGCGACCAGCAGGCGGCCACCGTCGGCCAGGTCTGCTTCGCGCCGGGCGAGGCGAAGAACACCTACGGCACCGGTAACTTCCTGCTGCTCAACACCGGTACGGAGGCGGTCCGCTCCGAGCACGGCCTGCTGACGACCGTGGCGTACAAGTTCGGTGACGCCCCGGCGGTGTACGCGCTGGAGGGCTCCATCGCGGTGACCGGTTCCGCGGTGCAGTGGCTGCGCGACCAGATGCACCTGATCAGCGAGGCCGCGGAGAGCGAGCGGCTGGCGAAGACCGTCGAGAGCAGCGACGGGATCTACTTCGTGCCCGCCTTCTCCGGGCTGTTCGCGCCGTACTGGCGGTCCGACGCGCGCGGCGCCATCGTCGGCCTCGCCCGCTTCCACACCAACGGCCACTTGGCGCGGGCCACGCTGGAGTCCATGTGCTACCAGAGCCGCGACGTGGTCGAGGCGATGGAGCAGGACTCCGGTGTGCACCTGGACGTGCTCAAGGTCGACGGCGGTGTCACGGCCAACGACCTGTGCATGCAGACCCAGGCCGACGTCCTGGGCGTCCCGGTCAGCCGTCCGGTGGTCGCCGAGACCACCGCGCTGGGCGCGGCCTACGCGGCCGGTCTCGCCACCGGCTTCTGGCGCGACACCGACGAGCTGCGCGAGCACTGGCACGAGTCGCGCCGCTGGGAGCCCCAGTGGAGCGAGGAGCAGCGCGCCACGGGCTACAAGGGCTGGAAGAAGGCCGTGGACCGGACCCTGGACTGGGTCGACGTCGAGTAGTCCGGCGCCCGGGCGGCCCCCGGCTCTCCGCAGCCGTCCCCCGTACGCCCCGCCGGTCCCACCACCGGCGGGGCGTCCGCGTGTTCGCGGCCCCGACGTACCGGCCCAGCGGGCTGTACGGTCGCCCGCCGGTCGCTACGGGCAGCTCTCCACGAGCCGGGACAGCGCCCAGCCCGCGCCGATGACGCGGACGTCGGGGCTGGGCGACGCCGACCGCGGGGTCCCGGCGGTCGGGACGTCGGGGACGGCGGTGGGGACGTCGGCGGTGGGGACGGCGCCGGCCCCGCCGGGCGGCGCGGTGCGCCGCGGGCCGCCCGGATTGGCCGCCACCGTGCACACCACCTGGTCCATGGCCAGCGGCGAGAGGCGGTCGACGCCCGCGGGCAGGCGCACGACGGTGGTGACGCCGTCGAAGGCGATCACGGGCGGGCGCGGCAGGGACGGCAGTCGCGTGGTGAGCGTCGTCGGGTCGGCGTCGCCGGGGCCCGCGAACAGCAGCCGCAGCGCGACGACCGGACCGGCGCCGTCGGGCGCGCGGCGGGGAACCGCCCGCAAGGTCTCGTCGGAGAGGAAGTAGACACTGACGCCGGGGGTCATGCCCACCGCGGGCTCTCCGGCCTGGATGACGCTGGTCGGCGGGACGCCGCAGGCCGTGAGCGCGGCGGCGGACGCCAGGCAGGCCAGCGGACCGGCGGCGCGCCTCATCGGACGTCCTCGCTTCCGAAGGCGGCGGAATCAGCGGAATCAGCGGAATCAGCAGAACCGACGGAACCGACGGAACCGGCGCGGTCCCCGGCGTCGGCGGTGCCCGCGGCCGAGTCGCGGCGCAGCGGCAGTTCGACGGTGAGGACGGAGCCGCCGCCGTCCGCGTTGCGGGCGGTGATCCGGCCGCCGTGCAGCCGTACGTTCTCGGCCGTGATGGCCAGGCCGAGGCCGCTGCTCTCACTGCGGGTGCGCGAGGTGTCCGCCTTGTAGAAGCGCTCGAAGATGTGCGGCAGGGCCGCCTCCGGGATGCCGTGGCCGGCGTCCCGTACCTCGATCACCGCCCACGCTCCCCCGGCGGACCGCCCGCCGACCGCGCTCAGGGACAGCACCACGGGCGGCGCGCCGTGCCGCAGCGCGTTGCCGACGAGGTTGGCCACCACCACGTCCAGGCGGCGCGGGTCGACGCGGGCGCGCAGGGCGCCGGGCGCGGGCAGCCGGGTGTCGACCTCCGCCAGCCAGCCGCGCGAGACGAGGGTGCGGCGCACCGACTCGGCCAGGTCGATCTCGTCCAGGTTGAGCCGCGCGGCGCCCGCGTCGAAGCGCGACACCTCCATCAGGTCCTCCACGAGCCGGGCGAGCCGTACCGTCTCCTCGCTGATCAGGCCGACCGCGGTGGCCGTCTCGGGGTCGAGGCGGCCCGCTCCCTCGTCCAGCACGTCGGTGACCGAGGACATCGCGGCCAGCGGTGTGCGCAGTTCGTGCGAGACGTCGGCGACGAACCGCCGGGCCTGCGCCTCCAGCCGCCGCAGTTCGGTCACCGAGCGCTCCAGGGCGGCGGCCGTGTCGTTGAAGGACCGGGAGAGGTCGGCGAGTTCGTCGGAGCCGTTGACGGCCAGCCGTACGTCGAGGTGGCCCTCCGCCATCCGCCGGGTCGCGCGGCGCAGGGCGCGTACCGGGCGCAGCACGCCGCGCGCGGCGAAGAGCGCCAGGACGACCGCGAGGACCACGGCCCACAGCGCGGCGTCCTTGATGGCGGTGATCATGGCCTGGACGTACGCCTGCTCGGTGTCCTGCGGCACGATCAGGTACATGACGAGGCCGGAGAGCGTCAGCGACTGGTTCTCGGCGGCGCGGTACGCGACCGGCAGGCCGACGACGAGGACCGGGCCGTCGTCGGTGCTCACCCGTTGGAAGACCGCGGCGGCCTGGTTACGCACCGACCCGAGGAGTTCGGGGGTCAGCCGCTCGAAGGCGTTCTCCGGCGCGGATCCGGCGCGGCGCTCCCCGTACGTGGCCAGGACCTGCCAGCGCTGCGACTGGTGGGCCCTCGCGACCTGGGTGACCAGCGAGTCCATCGCCGCCTGGTCGGGCTCCGCGGGGATCGCGGGGGCCAGCGCGTCGACGCTGTCGCGGAACTGCCGGATGACCGCGTCCTGGCTCTGCTGGAGCACGCCGGTCCGCGCCTCCCTGAAGGCGAGGGCCCCGGTGCTCAGCGCGCTGACGACCGCGACCAGCACGAAGGCGACCACCAGCCGGGTGCGCAGCCCGCGCAGCGCGAGCAGGGCCCTGGAGACGGCGGACCTCATGGGGTCGGCTGGAGCGGCCGCGCGTACGGCGCGCGGAAGCGGTAGCCGAAGCCCCGTACGGTCTCGATGTAGCCGGACCCGGCGCCCGGTCCGCCGCCGAGCTTGCCGCGCAGCCGCTTCACGCAGGCGTCGACCAGCCGGATGTCGCCGTGGTAGCTGTGCTCCCAGACCGCTTCCAGGAGTTGCTGGCGGCTGAGCACCTGTCCCGGCGAGGCCGACAGGGTCAGCAGCAGCCGCAGTTCCGAGGGGGCCAGCGGTACGGGCTTGCCGCGCAGGGAGACCCGCAGCCCGGCGCGGTCGATGGACAGGTCGCCGTGCGACTCCTGCCGGGGCCTGGTGCCGTCGGCGCCGGGTGCGGCGATCCGGCGCAGCACCGCGCGTATGCGGGCTTCGAGCACGCGGGCCTGTACCGGCTTGACCACGTAGTCGTCCGCTCCGGCCTCCAGGCCGACCACCACGTCCACGTCGTCGCCGCGCGCGGTCACGATGATGATCGGGACCTGGTCGTGCTCGCGTATGCGACGGCAGACGTCGAGTCCGGCGATGCCGGGGAGCATGAGGTCGAGCACGACGACGTCGGGCCGGAAGGGGCGCAGGTGGCTCAGGCCCTCCTCACCGGTCGCGGCGGCGAGGACGTCGTGTCCCTGGTGGCGCAGGGCCAGCTGCACGCCCTTGCGGACCGCGGGGTCGTCTTCGACGAGCAGAACGCGGGGCATGCAGGTCAGTATGCGTGAGGTCCGGGCGGGCAGGGCCGTGAGAGGGGCTCGGCCGGGCAGCTGTTACGAAGGGGTCATACAGCGGCCGTCCGCCGCCGAGGTTACGCTTTCGTGATCTTCTGGGCCAGGGGCCATCACACGCGGACCGCAGTGTGAACAGCCATGCACCGGGAGAAGAAACGGAAATCGGCGGGCCGGGCGGGGGGCGGCGCCCGTACACGGCGTTCCCTGGCGACCCTACGGCGGCGCAGGCGACGGCGGACGACGTACACGCTCGGCACGCTGGCGGCGGTAGGGGTGGCCGGGGCGCTGCTGGTCGCCGCGCACGGCGGGAAGGACGGGAAGGACGGGAAGGGCGGGCACGCGGCGGACGGGGATACGGCGGGTTCGCCGCCCGCCGCCACCGAACCGGCGAGGACGCCGGCGGCGCCTTCCACGTCACCCGCCGGGCGGGCGCCCGCGTCCGCGCCGCCATCCGCGCCGCCATCCGGCACCGGAGGCAACGGCGTCTTCGACACCGCCCAGGCGTCGGGGACGTCGGTCGGCACCGGCACGCTGCGCCGCTACAAGGTGCAGGTCGAGCAGGGCACGGGCGTCAGAGCCGCCGACGCGGCGCGCGAGATCGAGAGCATCCTCGGCGACCGGCGGAGCTGGATCGCCGACGGCCACGACGCCTTCCAGCTCGTCTCCGGCGGCCGGTACGACTTCGAGGTGAAGATCGCCAGCCCGGACACCGTGGACCGGATCTGCGGGGCGGCCGGGCTGCACACCCGCGGCGAGGTCAACTGCGATGTCGGCGACCAGGTGGTGGTGAACCTCAAGCGCTGGCGGACCGGTTCGCCGCAGTTCCCCGGGCCGCTCCACGAGTACCGCGCCCTGATCGTCAACCACGAGGTGGGCCACCGCATCGGGCACGGCCACGAGGGGTGTCCCGGCGCCGGGCGTCCGGCGCCCGCGATGATGCAGCAGATCGACGGACTGCACGGCTGTGTGGCGAACGCGTGGCCGTACGACGCGCACGGCACGTATCTGGCGGGACCGCCGATGCCCTGACATCGATGTCCGCACCGGTGTGTCGCGCGCGGAACGGCCCCGGAACGCCTGAGCGTTCCGGGGCCGCGATCCGTTCGTCAACCACCCGGGACCCGTTCGTCAACCGCCCGGGACCCGTTCCCCGGGCCGCCCGGGACGCGTGTCCGGACGGTCGGGGACCGTGGTCCGAGGGTCAGTTGGCCACCCAGGTGGCCCAGGACATGTTCCAGCCGTTGATGCCGTTGCTCGGGTCGATGACCTTGTCGGGCGAGTGCACGACCTCGACGACGTCACCGATGAGCGAGTGGCTGTAGAACCAGGCGGCCGGGGTGTCCGGGTCGCCGCCGCCCTTCACGTCGTGCAGGCCCACGCAGCCGTGGCTGGTGTTCTCGTGTCCGAACACCGACACCGGGCGCCAGTAGTTGCCGTGCGCGAAGGTCCCCGAGTCGGACAGCCGCATGCCGTGCGGCACGTCCTTGATGTGGTACGAGTTGCCGAGGCCCACGGTGCGGGAGTCCATGTCCACCACCGGGTCCTTCTCCTCGATCACCATCTTGCCGTTGTACGTGGTGTGCTGGGGGTCACCGAGGCTCGCCGGGTACGTCTTGTACAGCTTCCCGCCCCGGTAGATCTTCAGCGTCTTCGCGGTGTTGTCGGCCACCGAGGTCTGCGAGCGGCCGATGGTGAAGCTCACGTCCTTCGACTGCTGGCCGTAGACACCGGGCGACATCTGCACACCGTTGAGGTTCATGTGCAGCGTGACCTTGGTGCCGGGCGCCCAGTACCTCTCCGGCCGGAAGTCGATCCGCTGGTTGCCGAACCAGTGGCCCTCGACGGGCACCTGCGGGTCCGCCGTGACGGTGATCCCCTTGTGCGTCGCGGCCTGGTCGGCGACCGGCTTGTTGAAGCGGATCGACACCTCCATGCCCACGCCGTACGTCGAGCTCGGATCCACGTTGAACACGCCGTAGTTGACGGCCTGGGGCTTCAGCGTGGTGAACGACGACCGCTGTACGGTACTGCGCCCGGCCGAGTCCACCGCCTCCGCGTTCACGGTGTACTTGGTCGCGGTGCGCAGAATGCCGGACGGCTTCCAACTGGTGCCGTCCGCCGATATCGCGCCGTCGACCGGCCGGTGGTCGGCCGCGTCGGTCACCGCGATCTTCACCAACTTGCCCTTGGCGGCCGTGATCTTGAGCGCGCCCGTGGTGTCCACCCCGGTCGCGCCGTCCTTGGGCACGATGCTCAGCGCCACCTGCGAGGCAGGCGTCGTCGTGGCACCGCCCGACGCCGAACCCTTGCCGTCCTGCTTTCCCTTGTCGGTCGACGCGCCCGCGCTCCCGCTGCAGGCGGTCGCCCCCAGCAGGACGGCGCCGAGCGCCAACGCCAACATCCCCTTCGCCACCCGCCGCTTACGCGAGCCCTGAGCGGCGGTGTCAACCGCCGTTGCCGTGATCAATCGAGTCTCCCCATCTCGCCGGTCGCACTATAGGAGAGTACGACCGCCCCAGCGGTTGCAGGTGCCGCATGACTGATACCCAACCCTTAGGCGGCGGTCGGGCGTACGCCGAACGGGTTGCCGGGACGGGCGCCGTGGGCGCGCCCCGGCGACGGACGCCGACGCGGAGCCGAGGATTTGACGACTTCGGCCGGGCTCATGGCCCCGGCGTACCAGAAGGGCGGACAGCGTTGACGGGCACGGGGAGCAGTCGGGTGGTACTCGACAGGCCGGGCAGGCACGGCATCGTGGAGGAGTTGCGGGACGCGATCACATTCAGGGCCGTCCTGGTCATGCTGGGCGTGCTCCTGCTGCAACTGGGCTTCGCGCTGTCCTACATGGGCGCCTTCCACTCGCCCAAGCCCCACCGGGTGCCGATCGTCGTGGTCGCACCGCAGGCCGCGGCGCGGGACGCGGTGGCCCGGCTCAACGCCCTTCCCGGTGAGCCGGTGCACGCCGTCGCGGTCGCCGACCGCGCCGAGGCAAGGGCCCGGCTGCTGGACCGGCGCACCGACGCCGCCGTCGTCGTCGACCCGCGCGGGACGACGGACACCGTGCTGGTCGCGTCCGCGGGCGGCCCCTCCGCCTCGGACGCGGCGACCCAGGTCGTGCGGCTGGCGGGACAGGCGCAGCACCGTGAGGTCGTCGTACGCGACATCCGCCCGCCGGTGAAGGGCGACTCGCGCGGCCTGTCGTCCTTCTACCTCGTCCTGAGCTGGACGATCGGCGGCTATCTGGCCGCGTCCGCGCTGAACATGGCGGCCGGGTCGGCGCGCCCCACCCTGCGCCGCGTCCTGGTGCGGCTGACCGCGATGCTGCCCTACGCCTTCGTCTCCGGCATCGGCGGCGCGGTGATCGTCGGTCCCGTCCTGCACTGCCTGCCCGGCGCCTTCTGGGACCTGGTCGGCATCGGCACCCTGATCGTGTTCGCCTCGGGCGCGGTGGGCGTCGCCCTCCAGTCGGTGGCGGGCACCATCGGCCTCGGCCTGACCATCCTGATCTTCACCGTCCTGGGCAATCCCAGCTCCGGCGGGGTCTATCCGGCCGCTCTCCTGCCGCCCTTCTGGCGGGCCATCGGCCAGATCCTGCCGCCGGGCGCCGGGACGACCGTGGTCCGCAACACCGTCTACTTCGACGGGCACGACATCACCAGGTCCCTGTGGATCCTGGGCGCCTGGGCCTTCGGCGGCATCGTCGTGTCGGTGCTGTCCGCCGCCCTGCGCGACCGTCGCCGCCCCACCCCCATGCCCCTCCCGGCGACGGTCTGACCCTCGGCCGCGTCCTCATGGCGATACTCGGCCTGGACTCGCTCCGCGGGACCATGTTCCTGTTCCGGGGGCCGAACCGCCTCACACCCTGACCGGGCCGGCCGCCCCGCCGTACCACCGCACCCCGACGGCGGTGGTACGGCGGGCGCGCGTGCCGCGACCGGTGGTCAGGCGGAGAAGCTGCCGACTCCGGTGACGTGAGTGCCGTAGCCGGCCGGAAGGACGCCGACGCCGGTGGTGGGAAGGGTCGCCGGGACCGTGCAGAAGGGGTCGGCGAAGACCTTGACCGGCTGGTCGGTGAGGTTGTCCAGCACATGCGCCGTCAACGGGAGTCGCTGACAGCCGGTGGGGTCCTGGTAGACCTTGAGCGGCCGGCCCTCGACGGAGAAGACGACGACCTGGCCGGTGGCGGCCTGGGCGGGAGTGGCCGCGAGGCCGACGACGGCCGCCGCGGCCATCGCGATCATGGTGGTGCTTCGACGCATGACAGGTGCCTCCAGTGCACGTGATTCGCGGGTGGGACATGTGCGCCGAATCACGCGGGTCGACCGGTGGGTGCCGGGCTCACCGCGCGCTTCGGACGAGAGGGGTGGGCCGTGCGCGCGGCGACGCGTCGCGCGGCCAGTTCCGCCGAGCGGACCGCGCCCTCGCTGCTGGGCCGCAGGAGAGTCCAGTCGCCGACGTAGTCGACGGGCCCCGCGGGCCGGGCGGCGAAGGCAGCGCGCAGGCCCAGCGCGGCGGGGGTGGCTTCGGGCAGGCCGTACCGGAAGCGGTGCACGAGCGTGCGGGTGGTGGCCTCGCCGAGCCCCGGCAGAAAGCGTTCTGCCTCGCCGACGAGCGTACGGGTGACCTCGGCGTCGTCGGCGTCCAGCAGGCGGGGGCCGATCGCGGGCGAGGCGAAGAGGCTGACCATCCCGCGGCCCTGCGGGACGCGCCCCTCGGCCTTGAGGTGGTCGAGGAGCAGCCCGCCGCAGATCCGGCTCTCGGTCGCGGGAACGGACAGGGCGTAGCTGGGGGCGCGGGTCGGGCTGGGCAGCGGCCGGTCGAGGAGGCAGACGGCCTTGAGCATGGGGGTGAAGGAACAGGCCGCCAGATAGGCGCGTTCGTCGGGCGACGGGTCGGCGTACAGGGACAGCGCGACCGGTGCCGGTACGGCGATCAGGATCTGACGCGCCGTCAAGATCCCGCCGTCGGCGAGGTGCAGTCGTGCCTCGTCCGCGCCGGCCCGCTCAACGGCCGTGACCGAGCTGCCGAGTTGTACGGGGACCCGTTCGGCCAGGGCGCGCGGGAGGGTGTCCATGCCGGTGGTGTAGGTGGTCCAGTGGGCTCCGGCGCCGCCGACCGCGAGCAGCGTGGCGAGCATGGGGGCGGCGGCCGAGCGTTCCGAGTGCCAGCCGAAGCAGTGGCCCGACAGCGGCTGGAGCAGGCGGTCGTGCACGTCGGGGTGGTAGGCGCGGGCGTACTCGGCGAGGGTGGCCGTGCCGGGCGGCGCGAGTTCGGGCCGGTCGGCGTCGAAGTCCCCGCGGCGGCGCAGCAGTCGGGCGGTGAAGCGCAGCCAGTCCAGCCGCCCGCGCCAGGACATGCCCGCGCCGGTGAGCAGCCCCGCCGGGTGGCCGAGCCGGGCGTGGGCGCGGCCCTCGTGCCAGAGGGCGAATCCGGCCCGCACCGGGGTGAGGTGTGCGGGCGGCACGGCGAGTTCGTCGATGAGGCGCCAGGTGGCCTGGTAGCCGCGGGTGGCGATGGTCTCCGCTCCCTCGTCGACGAGGCAGCCGTCGACGAGGGAGCTGGCCATGCGTCCGCCGACGCGCGGGGCGGCCTCGAAGACCCGCACGGACCGGCCCGCCCGTTGCAGCCGGTAGGCGGCGGCGAGGCCGCCGATGCCGCCGCCGACGACCGCGACGTCGAGGTCCGTCACGTCCATCTCCCGGTTCCGTGGGTGGCGGTGCCGGCGAGGTAGCGGTCGCGCAGCTCGTGGCGGCGGACCTTGCCGGTGGCGGTGCGCGGGACGGCGTCCCAGTCCACCGTGAGGGGTTCGGCGAGCGCGGGCAGGTCGCGTACGGCGTGCCGCCAACGGGCCGGGTCGATGGGCGCGTTGACGACCAGGACGGTCTGCGGGTCGCGGTCCACGACGCCGAGGACGACGGCCTCCTCGACCTCGGGCAGCCGGTCGTGCAGGACGTCCTCCAGTTCCACGCAGCTCAGCCCCGGGATCATGTCGACCTCCCGGTCCAGCAGGATCAGCGAGCCGCCGCGCGTGCGGACCGCGAGGTCTCCGGTGTTGAACCAGGGCCCGTGCGCCTTCTCGTCCCAGCGGTCCTGTTCGCCGAGGTAGCCGAGGCAGCGGGCCTTGGTCCGGGCGAGGACGAGGCCGACCTGTCCGCGCGGCATGGGCTGGAAGGTCCGCGGGTCCACCACCCGCAGGCCGACCCAGCCGGGGACCGGGCGGCCGAGGTCGCGGGTGGTGGGGTGGCGCTCCGCGCGCCGGGCCAGCGCCCCTCGGGTGAGGAAGCGGAAGGTGAGCGGCCCGGTCTCGGTCTGGCCCCAGCCCTGCATCCACAGCGGCCGGGCGCGCCGGCTGGCGTCGAGGAAGACCCGCACGGTCGGCGGGTGGACGGCGTCGAAGGTGGAGATGTACATGCGCACGTCCCGGAAGGGACTGTCGGGCTCGGCGGCCAGGCGCTGCCAGCGCACATACGTGGAGGGCAGCGCTTCCAGGACGGTGGGCGGGTGCGCGGTCAGGGTGCGGCGGGCCGCGTCGGGATCGGAGTCGGCGACGATCACGGCCTCGCGGGGCTGGTGCCACAGCGCGCTGACGGTCCAGGCGAGCGCGCGGCCGTGCGCGAAGGAGATGGCGCTGGCGACGGTGTCGCCGGCGCGCGGGGTGACCACGGGCCAGCGCCTGGCCTCGAATCCGGCGAGCCGCCGGATGAGCGTCGTGGTGGAGTGGACGACCAGCTTGGGCACGCCGGTGGTCCCCGAGGTGTGGTGCACGGCCAGCGGCTCGCCGTCACCGCGGCGGTGGATCGGGGCGAGCGGCCGTGCGGGCAGGTCGCGGAAGGAGCGGACCGGCTGGGGCGGCCGGGTGTCGTCCGGTACCGAGTCGTGCAGGCTCGCGCTGTCCAGGGTCAGCGTGCACGCGCTGTGGCGCGCCAGCTCGACATCGGCTCTGGCGGCCGTGCGCAGCAGGTGCGTCTGGGTGACCAGGACGGCGGGGCGCAGCCGTTCGAGCAGGGTGTCGAGCACCTCGGGGGCGAGGTGGTCGGAGAGCAGCGCGGGGACGGCGCCGATCCGGACGGCGGCGCAGGCGAGCAGGACGTAGTCCCAGTGGTTGCGCTTGACGACGGCCACGTGGTCGCCGGGGCCCGCTCCCGCCGCGGCGAGCCGGGCGGCGGTGTCCCGTACCAGGCCGGCCAGTTGGGGCACCGTCCACCGGGTGCCCTCCTCGGGCGCGAGGTCGAGGGGGCGGCTGAGGTGGACGACGGTCGGCGAGCCGCGGCGGGCGAGCGCGTCGAAGACGATGCCGGGGTCGAGGGGCTTGGTCACCGGGTCACCGCCAGCAGCAGGTTGGCCGCGATCATCAGCGCGGTGGCGAGGCGGTGCAGCCGGATGCCGCGGGTGCGGGCCCCCAGGACGTCACCGCGCCGATTGCCGCGTACCCACTGGCGGGCGCGCAGCACGAGGACGGGCGACATGAGCGGCGGGAACCACCACGGCGCGATCCCGGCGGCGGCGGGGACGACGATCAGCAGGGCCTCCAGCCCGGAGACCCCGGCGATGAAGGCGGAGTTGCCGCGCTCGGAGGCGACGGCGGCCACGGTCAGCCGCCCGACCGCGTGGTCCCCGTCCCGGTCGTTGATGTTGGAGTAGACGCCGAACAGCACGGGGCCGAGCCCGAAGATCAGCGCCTGCACGACGACGAAGCCGGGTGCGCTGCCGTTCAGCAGGCCGAAGAGCGGCAGCACATAGCCCCAGCCGAGCGCGGCCAGGAAGATCTCTTGGCCGCCGCGGTAGCTGAACTTCAGCCACCAGGAGTACTGGAACCCGAAGAGCGTGCAGGCCGCCGTGCCGAGCACCGCCCACAGCGGCCGGGCGGGAGCGGCGAGGACGGCCGCGCCCCAGAACAGCGCGCACAGCGCGACCGCCGCCCAGCCGAACCGGATCGCCTGCCGCTCGGTGAGCGTCCCGGCGACCAGCGGTTTACGGGCGAGGCGGCGGGCGGCGGCGTCCGGGCCGTAGTTGGCCGCGTCGCTGCCGTCGCGGTAGCCGGTCACGTCGTCGAAGGCGACCATCCCGGCCACCATGGTCAGTTCGCCCAGGAAGAACAGGACCAGCACGAGCGCGGCGCGTCCCGTGGTCTCGGGTCGGAGCCCGGCCCCGGTGACGAGCCCGGCCCCGGTGACGACGCCGAACGGGACGAGCATCGCGGCGGCCAGCGGGATGCTCAGGTAGTAGTCGAGGATGTCCAGCTTGGCCAGCTTGGCGTAGGCGCGCCAACTGCCGGGCGCGATCGGCGAGGTGTCGGCGGCGGGAACGGCGCCGACGGGGGGCCTGGCCGCGGTGTCGAGTACGGGCGCGGGTTCCATGGGCGGGTGCTCCTCCTGCGGTGCGGTGTGGCTCAGGCGCTGCTCAGCGCCGGGGGGCGCGTACCGGGTCTTCTGGCGGGCGGGCGAGGGCCGCGGCGGCGAGGGTGCGGCGGCAGACCTTGCCGGTGGCCCCGAGCGGCAACCGGTCCAGGTGCAGCACGAGTTCGGGCAGCTTGCGCCGGGCCAGACCGCGCTCGCCGGTCAGATACGCGGACAGCGCCGCGACGGTCAGCGGCTCCGTGCCCGGTCGCTGGACCAGGAAGGCGCACAGCCGCTCGCCGAGATCCGGGTCGGGGACGGGTACGCAGGCGGCCTCGGCGACGTGCGGGTGGGTGTGCAGCTCCTCCTCGACCTCGGCGGGGCTGATCGTCCAGCCGCCGCGGATCACGGTCTGCCTGATCCGGTCCAGGACGCGCAGCGAACCGTCGGCGTCGAAGACCCCGAGGTCACCGGTCCTGATCCAGCCGTCGTCGGTGCGGTAGCGCAGGTCGAGGTCGGGCGCGCCGACGTAGGCCAGCGGGCTCATCGGGCCGCGGGCCTGGATCTCGCCACTGTGCCCCGCGGGCAGCGGCCGGTCGTCGGCGCCGCAGACGCGCAGGTCGGTGACGCGCGGGTCCGGGTGTCCGACGCGGCGGACGTCGCCGTCAGGACCAGTCCAGGTGATACGGCAGTTCACGCCGTCGCTCGACCCGTAGACGTTGGTGACCGGGCGGCCGAAGCGGCGCAGCGCGGCGGCGAGGACGGTGGAGGTGAGCGGGGCGCCGCTGGAGACGACGGCCCGCAGCGAACCCAGGTCCTCGCCGGGCACGGTGGGGTGGTCGGCGATCCGGCCCAGCATGGTGGGTACGGCGACGACGTGGGTGGGCCGCCAGTCGGTGACGGCGCGCAGGGCGGCGCCGGGGTCGAAGCGGTCCAACAGGTGGAGGGTCGCGCCGCAGCGGGCGAGGGCGACCAGTCCGAAGGAGCCGAAGGAGGAGGCGAGCGGGACGAGGACGAGCGCGGCCGGGCCGCCGTCCTCGGCGCTTTCGCCGGTGCCGGGGTCGCCGCCTGGCGTGTCCTGGCGGGTGCCGGTGGCCGTGTCGTGTCCGGCGCCGCCGCCGCGCAGCACCGCGTCCACGTAACTGCCGCGTCCGCCGAGCAGCGCGTTGTGGCTGTAGGCGGTCATCTTGGGCGCGGCCTCGGAGCCCGAGGAGACCAGGACGCGCGCCGGGTCCTCGGGGTCCACGACGGCGGGGACGCATCCGTCGGGGTCGCCGTAGAGGAGTTCCCCGACCGTGGTGAGGCGTTCCAGGTACGGGAGCGGGCCGTGCCGGTGGTCCAGTGGGGTGTCGCTCACCATGTAGCGGGCGCGGGACAGCTCCAGCAGGGCGTGGCTCTCGCGGGTGCCCTGCCCCGTGGGCCAGGGAAGGGCGACCGCGCCGACGGCGGCGACGGCGAGGTCCGTGGCCAGCGCGGGCCAGCCGCCGTTCAGCCGGATGCCGACCACATCACCGGGGCCCGCGCCGAGCGCGCCCAGCGCCGACGCCATCCCGCGTACCCGCAGGTCGAGTTCGCGGTAGGTCAGCGCGAGGCCGGGAGTGCGTACGGCCGTCCGGTCGCCGTGGTCGCGTACGTGCTCGGCGAAGGCCGCGTACAGCCCCGTGTCGGGACACTCCTCGCGCAGGGCCCAGCGCCGCCGCAGCGGGGCCGGGACCGTGTCGCGCAGCACGAGGCCGTTGCGGGACCGCCAGGTGCGTCCGGTCGCCGCCCGTACGGGAGGTGTCGCGTCGGTCGGCGTCTCCACCGGAGTGGTCATCGGTGGAACTCCCAGGGGTTTGCGGCCCGCGTGCACAGGTCGCGGTCGAGGGCGGGCGCGAGGCGGGGGTCCGCCGCGAGGTCGGTCAGGTCGGCGCGGTCGGGGACCGTCGTCCGCGCGGGAGCCGAGCGGAACCGCGGCCCGCACAGCAGCCGGGCGGCGGACAGCAGCGAGGAGGTGACGGCCTGTCCGCGCCCGGTCCGCCGGGCCGCGAGCAGCCCCGCGACGGCGCCTTCCGCGCAGATCACTCCGCCGAGCACGTCGGTGAGGGTGAGCAGGGACGGTGTCGGCGGCAGTCCCGGCGGGGTGACCAGGGCGGCGAGGCCCGTCCACGCCTGTACGGGGAAGTCGGTGCCGACGGGAGGCCGGGAGCCGCGCTCGTCGCCCCAGCCGGAGGCGGCGGCGTGCACCAGGCCGGGGCGGTGGGCGGTCAGGGTGTCGGCGTCGAGCCCGAACCGCCGGTCCTTGCCGGGGGCCAGGCTGTGCAGGAACACCTCGGCCCCCGCGAGGAGTTCGCGGACCGCGGCGCGCCCGGACGCGGTGGTGAGATCCGCCTCCACCGTCTCCTTGCCGTCGTTCAGGGCCGTGAAGCGGGCCGATGTGCCGCCCGCCATGGGCGGCATGCCCCGCATCGGGTCGCCGCCCGGCGGCTCGACGCGGACGACGCGCGCGCCGAGCAGCCGCAGCAGGTGCCCGGCGAGCGGCCCCTGGACGCGGCGGCACACCTCGACGACGGTCACCCCGTCCAGCGGCGCCCCGGTGCCGGGCGCGGCCTGCGGCGCGGCCGTCGGGCCGGTGGGGCGCAGCCGCCAGGGCCGCTCGTCGCCGTCCGCCCACGGGGGCGGCCCCGCGGCGACCGGGGTCAGATCCACGCCGATCGCGTCGGCGAGGCGGCCGAGTTCGGGGAAGGGCAGCCGGGCGACGGCCTCGTGGAGGGCGGGCGGGAGCGGGCAGACCGCGGTGGCGTACCGCTGCTGGAAGGGGAGCCAGCCGCGTGCGGCGTCCGCGCGGTCCACGCCGAGCGCGGACCAGAAGCCGCGCCACGCCTCGGGGTCCAGGGTCTCCAGTTCGAACCGGACGCCGTCGGCGGCGGCGAAGGGCGGGCCGCCGGGGGCGTGGCGTTCCGGCCAGTCGTCGGCCGCCGTCGCGGCGGCCAGGTACTGGCCGACCGAGAGCAGCGCCGCCTGGGCGACCGAGGTGGTGACGCGGATCTCGCCGCCGTCGTCGGCGGGCCCGGCGGCCAGCGCGGCGAGGGTGCCGGTGGCGGCGAGCGCGCCCGCGACGCAGGAGGCGTAGTCGACGCCGAGCGGGGTCGGTGCACCGTAGCGGCGGCCGTGCACCTGCGTCAGACCGCACGCGGCCTGTACGTCGGCCTCGCTGGTCAGCGGGAGGTCCACGGGCCCGGCCCAGCTCACCTCGCAGCGCGCGCGGACCCGGCCGTAGTGCGCGGTGAACGCTCCCGACCTGTCGTGCTCGGTACCGCAGCCGAGCGCCCGCAGGTGGGCGACGGCGAGCCGGACGGCCGTGGCGGGCGCGCCGTCGCGCGCGGAAACCGGCGCCGTGCCGATACGCGGCGCCGCGGTGGTACGGGGGCCGGCCGCGGTGGCCGTCACTCCGGTCGCCTCGCCTGTACGCAGTACAGGACGCAGGAGGCGGCGCGGAAGTCCGGGTGGCGCATCGCGTCGCGCGCCGCGAGCAGTTCGTCCTCCGTCATCCCGTGCTCCAGGAGCGCGTCCCGCAGGTGGTAGGTGTGGTGCAGTTGCAGCCGCAGGCCCGGGGAGTCCGCCGCCCAGGGCACGAGGTGCGGTACGGGTTCGATGTCGGTGAATCCGGCGGCCCGCAGGTCGGCGGCGCAGGTGCGGCCCCACGCGGGGTCGGCCCCCGCGGCCCGCAGCACGCGGCCCTTGGCGGCCCGGAACGCCTCGTAGCCCGCGCGGGTGCGCTCGTCGGGGGCGAGGAGCACCGGCGCGTAGTCGATGTCGAACTCCTCCAACTGGAGGTGCCCGCCGGGCCGCAGGGCGCGCAGCAGCCGGCCGAGCACGGCCCGCCGCTGGGGCAGGTGGGTGAGCACCAGGCGGGAGTGGACGAGGTCGAAGGCCGCGTCGGGGAGCGGGTCGCGCACGATGTCGTGGCGGCGCTGTTCGAGACCGGGGCGGGCGGGGATGTGCTCGGGCTTGATGTCGGTGGCCAGCACGCTGCCGCCGGGCGCGGTGCGGTCGGCCAGCCACAGGGCGACGCTGCCGCCGCCCGCTCCCGCCTCCAGGCAGTCCCAGCCGGGGCCGACGCCGGTCTCCGCCAGCCGCGCGGTGGTGATCGCGTCGTGCGCGGCGGCCAGGCAGCGGTGCTGCTCGGTGGCGTACGGGCTGTCGTTGTCGAAGGCGTAGTCGCCTTCGGGGCGGTCGGCCGTCGCCGCCGTGGCGGTGGTCGTGCCGGGACTCGCGGCTGGCATGGACTCTCCGGTGCGTGGGCGGGGTGGCGGTGGGCCGCCGTCCGGACGGCGGCCCACCGGAAAGGACTTCAGATCCCTCAGGCGTCCCAGCTCACGGTGTAGACCGCGAGCGCGGTGTTGGTGAAGTGGGCCGCGCCGGTGAGGCCCTTGTAGGCGCCCGTGCCGCCGACGACGACGCCGTCGAAGGACTTCGGGTAGGTCGCGGTGAGCGGGTTCTGGATCGGGAAGACCACCGAGAGGGCGACCTGGTCACCGCCGTTGAAGACGATGTTCGCGTGGCAGAACGCGGTCACCTCCTTGGCGGAGATGGCGTCCTTGTCGCACATGTCGTAGGCGGTGCCGACCGGCTTCCCGGAGGAGTCCTTGACCGTGGCGCTGCCGCCGAAGCCCGCGCCCACGGTGCTGGCGGCGGCGCCCGCGCTGTTGTTGCCGCTGAAGTCCAGCGTCAGCGACGGCGGGGTGGCGCGTACCTGCGTGGCGGTCGCGGTGGCGGTGGCGGAGGAACCGGCCACCAGGGCGAGGGCTGCGGCGCCGGTGGCGGTGGCTGCGACAGCGGCACGCTTCGCCGTGACAAAACGGGTCATGAACTCTCCTCGAACGGTCCGGACCGAATGTCCGGGTTCGCACGAAGTGGACCATATCGGAAGAAGGTTCGCATATGACTGCGGGATGTGCCGCCGTCGCCGTGTCGCGGGGAGCCCGATGGCCCGATCGTGGCCCGGCCCGCTGCTCGTCGGCGCCGAACGCGGGTCGTCACCGGCCGCTCCCGGCTCCCGCGAAGGCCGGACCAGCGCCGACAGGGTGAAGAATTCACCCTCATGACCGCCGCCCGGCCGCCACACGCACGGGCCGGGCGGGGACTGGTTCAAGATCGCGGTGAGCGGGCCCCGGGGCGCCTTCCCGGACCGCCCGTCGCGCAGCGCCCACCGTCCCCGGGGAGTCTCGGTCATGTCCTTCGATCTGCTCGTGGTGGGCCTGGGATACGTGGGTCTGCCCCTCGCCCGCGCCGCCGCCGACGCCGGGCTCGCGGTGGCCGGATACGACATCGCGCCGTCGACCGTCGCCGCGCTGCGCGGCGGGCGGTCCCCGGTCCGTGACGTCACCGACGCGGACGTGACCCGGATGCTCGCCGCCGGTTTCGCCGTCGACACCGACCCCGCGCCGCTCACGCGGGCCCAGGCCGTCGCGATCTGCGTCCCCACCGGTCTGACCCGCGAAGGAGGCCCCGACCTCGGCCCGCTCACCGCCGCCTGTCGTACGGTCGCCGCGCATCTGCGGCCGGGAACGCTGGTCGTCGTCGAATCGACCTCGTTCCCCGGCACCACCGAGGAGTTGGCCAGACCGCTGCTGGAGGCGTCGGGGCTGGTCGCGGGGAGGGACTTCCACCTGGGCTACTCCCCCGAACGCGTCGATCCGGCCAACCAGTTCTTCGGCATCGGCAACACGCCCAAGGTGGTCTCCGGGGTGACGCAGGTGTGCGCCAAGCAGTGCGCGGCGCTGTACGAGCGTTTCGTGGACCGGGTGATCGTGGCCCGCGGCACGCGCGAGGCGGAGCTGGCGAAGCTGCTGGAGAACACCTACCGCAGCGTCAACATCGCCCTGGTCAACGAATTCGCCCGCTACTGCCACGACGTGGGCGCGGACGTGTGGGACGTGGTGGCGTGCGCGGCGACGAAGCCCTTCGGCTTCCAGTCGTTCCGCCCCGGCCCCGGCGTCGGCGGGCACTGCATCCCGGTCGACCCGGTCTACCTGCTGCAAGGCGCGCCCGCCGACGCGTTCCAGGTCGTACGGGCCGCCCTGCGCGCGAACCGCGTCATGCCCGGCCATGTCGTCGCGCGCGCCTCGCGGTTGCTCCAGGACCGCGGGGTGCCGCTGCCGGGCGCCCGCGTCGCGCTGCTCGGCGCCGCGTACAAGCCCGACACCGACGACCTGCGCGAGTCGCCCGCACTCGAGGTGGCGAGCGGGCTGCTCGACCTCGGCGCGCGGGTCGGCTGGCACGACCCGCACGCGGCGGACCTGCCGCTGGCGGACCCCCGGCTGCGGCGGTACGACGACGCGCTGTCGGCCGCGGCCGAGGCGGACCTGGTCGTCCTGCTCCAGGCCCACCGCGCCTACGACCTCGGCGCGATCACCAAGACGGCCCGGCTGCTCTTCGACACGACGGGCCGCCTGTCAGGGGAGCGCGTCGTACGGCTCTAGCGCCTGTCGGCGGACCGCGGGCGTCAGGGGGCCAGGGCGAACTCCCTGACGGCGTCGGCGATGTACTCCACCTGCGCGTCGCTCAGGTGCGGGTAGACGGGCAGGGAGAGGATCCGCTCGCCCGCGCGTTCCGCGGCGGGCCAGCTGTCGCCGGGGGCGGCGAAGCCGGAGAAGGCGGGCTGGCGGGGCAGCGGCAGCGGGTAGTAGACGTGCGAGTCGACACCGCGCTCGGCCAGGTGCGCCTTGAGCGCGTCGCGCCGGTCGCACTGGAGCGTGTAGACGTAATAGCAGCGGCCGTCGCGGCCGGGCGGCGGGGCGAGGACACCGCGCTCGGCGAGGTCGGCGAAGCGCTCGGTGTAGTGACCGGCGATCCGGGCGCGGCGCTCCAGACGGGCGGCCAGCCCCGGCAGGCGGTGGAGCTGGAAGGCGGCGAGCACCTCGTCGAACCGGCTGTTCCAGCCGATCCGGTGGTGGACGAAGCGGTGGACGCCGTCCTGCCCGTGGTTGCGCAGCATCCGTACCGTACGGCCCAGTTCCGCGTCGCGGGTGACGACCGCGCCGCCCTCCCCCGCCGTGCCGAAGGTCTTCACCTGGACGAAGGAGTAGACCCCCGCCTCGCCCGCCAGCCCCGCGGGAACCCCGCCCTGGACGCCGCCCTGCGCGACGGCGGAGTCCTCGACCAGCCGCAGCCCGCGGTCCCGCGCGAGCGCGGTCAGGCGCGGCATGTCCGCCATCACCGAGAACATGTGAGCGGGCATCAGGGCCTTGGTGCGCGGGGTGATCCGGCGTTCCATGTCGTCGGGGTCGACCACCATGGTCCAGGGGTCGATGTCGGCGAAGACCGGTGTCGCGCCGAGCGCCACGACCGAACCGGCCAGCGGCGCGCAGCCGAAGGCCGGGACCACGACCTCGTCGCCCGCGCCGACGTCCATCGCGGCCAGCACCAGGGTCAGCGCGCTGGTGCCGCTGCCGCAGGCGACGACGTCGGCGGCGCCGAGCTGTTCGCGCAGGGCCTGCTCGAAGCGGGTCGTGTGCTCGCCGAGGATGAACTTCTGGGCCGGTCCGGTGCCGGTCTCGCGCACGACGCGCAGCAGGTGCTCGCGGTCGGCCTCGAAGAGGTCGGGGGGGAAGAACGGCAGCCGCGGGCGGTCGCCCCGGGCCGTCGCGGGCGCGGGAGGCGCAGGCACGGTGGTGGGCGTCGGAGGCACGGGAGCGGTCGCGGGCGTCGGCGTGGTCCCGGGCATCGGCGTGGTCCCGGGCATCGGCGTGGTCGCGGGCGTCATGGGCGGGCTCCGGCTCCGGAGAAGAAGTCCTGGACCAGATCGCAGACCCGGTCCACGGCCTCGGTGGTCAGATCGGGGTAGAGCGGCAGCGCGAGGGTGCGCGCGCAGGCGGCCTCGGCCACGGGGAAGTCGCCCGGCTGGTGGCCGAGTTCGACGAAGCAGGGCTGGAGGTGCAGCGGGCTCGGGTAGTACGTCTCGGTGCTCACGCCGTGCGCGGCCAGGTGCCCGGCCAGCTCGTCACGGCGTTCGGCCTCGATCAGATAGACGTAGAAGACCGGATCGGCCGTGCCGCCGCGGGCCACGACCGTCGGCAGCCGCAGGATGCCCGGCGTTCCGGCCAGCCGCCGGCTGTACGCGTCGGCCAGCGCTTCCCTGCGGGCGATGTCCGCGTCCAGCCGGGTGAGCTTCGCGAGCAGTACGGACGCCTGCACGTCGTCCATCTTGCTGTTGCAGCCCGGCAGCGAACTGCTGGTGTTGATGGTGGTGAAGTCCGCGATGGTGCGCCCGAACCGGCCGTGGTGGCGCAGCGCGTCCACGGTACGGGCGATCTCGTCGTCGTCGGTGAGCACCGCCCCCGCGTCCCCGATCGCGCCCAGGGTCTTGGTCGGGAAGAACGACAGCACCCCTCCGGCGCCGAACAGCCCCGCGTGGACGCCCTCGCGGCGCATGCCGATCGCCTCGGCGCTGTCCTCGACCACGGTGAGCCCGTGCCGCCCGGCCAGTTCGCCGAGCCGTTCCACGTCCGCGAGCTGGCAGAAGAGGTGGACCGGCATCAGGAAGCGGCAGCGCGGGGTGAGCACGCGCTCCACCGAGGCGGGGTCGAGGGCGTACGTGACCGGGTCGATGTCCGCGAACACCGGCCGCCCGCCCGCCAGGACGACCGAGGAGGCGGAGGCCACGAAGCTGAAGGCCGGGACGACGACCTCGTCCCCCGGCCGCAGACCGGCCGCGCGCAGCAGCAGGACCAGGGCGTCGGTGCCGCTGTTGACCCCGATGACGTGCCGGGCGCCGGTGTAGGCGGCGAGCGCCCGTTCCAGCTCCGCCACCTTGCTGCCGTGGGAGAACTTCCCGTCCTCGAACATCTCCGACAGGTGCCGCTCGATCCGCGGCCAGAGGGCGGAGAAGGACTCGGCCTGGGTGAAGAACGGCACGTCGGCGGGGGCCGGTTCGCGCGGCTCGACGGTGTGCTGGAGGTCCATCTCCGCCTCTCTGCTGCCCGGATACGCCGGGTACGCCGAATGCGCTGGTCCATCCGGACGCGGTCGTTCGTCCCGGACGCGCTGGAGGCCGACGCTATGCCAGGCCCTCGGCCGGACGGGGGTCGGCGGCGCGGCCGACGGAGGGATTCACACAAAAGGGCGCTATCGGCGCGTTTGTTTGACTTCGCCCGGTTCGGGCGAGCAGGCTGACCGACGTCGTCGCGCCCTGCCCTCTTTTTTCCGCAACTCCCCCCGGCGCCCGGCGCTTTCCCCCCGCTGTCCCGTACCGCCCTGTTCCGCTTCGTTTCCCCCGCCCCCACCGAAGTCGACGGAAGGCTGACGCAGGAGATGCCGCTGCGCACGATGGTCCTCGGCCTCGGCCGCGCGGGGGCGGGTCTCCACCTGCCGGTCCTCGCCAAGGCGCGGGACCTGCGGCCCCGGCTCTTCGCGCCGGAGCCGGTGATCGCCTTCGACCGCGACCCGGCCGAACGGGCCCGGGCGGCGGGCGACACCAGTCTGAGCGTCGTGGACTCGCTCGCGCGGGCGCGGGAGTCGCTGGACCCGGAGCACACGGTCGTGCACATCTGCACCCCGCCGCTCGCCCGCGCCGAGGTCGTGGCCGAACTGCTCCGACTCGGCTTCCGCAGGCTGCTGTTGGAGAAGCCGCTCGCGGCGGGGCCGCGCGATCTCGCGCGGCTGGTGGAGCTGGTGGGGCGGCCCGGTGTCCAAGCCACCGTCGTGGCGCCCTGGTTGGCGAGCACGCTCACCGACCGGCTGATCGCCCTCGTGGAGGAGCGGCCCGGTCTCGGCGCGCTGCGGCAGATCTCGGTCGTGCAGGACAAGCCGCGCTTCCAGCGCACGCTCGCCACCTCGGGGCACCCCACGGCGTTCGACATCGAGATCCCGCACGCGCTCGGCGTCCTGCTGCGGCTGGCCGGGGACGCCGAAGTGGTCGGCGCCTCGTGCACCGACCTGGACGTGGACGGACGGCGGCTGCCCCGGCTCGGCGGCGCCGAGGTGCGCCTGGCCCACCGCGACGGCGTGCTCGCCGACATCCGCTCCGACCTCACCTCCCCGGTGCGCGAGCGCCGGATCACGCTCGGATTCGACGGCGGCACCGCCGTCGGCCACTACCCGGCCGACGCCGGCGACCACTACGCCCAACTGCGGCTGACCACACCGGAATGCCCGGCCGGGGACCGCGAGGTGTTCCGCGACGACGCCCTGACCGCGTTCATGCTCCGCGCCTACGCCGACTTCGCCGGGGACGACGGCCCCTGCCCCACGGACTTCGCGCGACAGGCGCGCGTGGTCGGCCTGCTCACCGACGCCAAGAATCTGGCGGCCCCGCCCGACGCCTCGGGCCCGCGAAGGGAGTTGGCCGGTGCCCACTGAACAGCAGACCGCCGTACGGGCGGACGAGCCGTTGCGCCTCACCGGGATCGGCGACGAGGCCGCGCTCGGCGTGGAGGGCCAGATCGCGGCCGTCAGCGCCTTGGGCTGGCGGTCGGTCGAGCTGCGGACCGTGGACGGCATGCCGGTCGCCGACCTGTCCCCTACCGCCTTCGACCGGGTCGCGGGGACGCTCGCGGACGCCGGGGTGTCGGTCGCCGCGGTGGACGCGAGGATCGGCGGCTGGGCCCGCCCGGTGACCGGTGACTTCGCCGCCGACCTGGCCGAACTCGCGGTCCTGGAACAGCGATGCGCCCGGCTCGGCACCCGCTTCGTCCGCGTGATGTCCTTCCCGAACGACGGGCTCGACGCCGATGCCTGGGAGCGTGAGGCGCTGCGCCGCGTCCGCGAACTCGCCCACCGCGCAGCCGAGTCGGGCCTGACGCTGCTGCACGAGAACTGCTCCGGCTGGGCGGGCGCCGACGCGACCCGTACGGTCCGCCTCCTGGAGACCGCGGGCCCGGGGCTCGCCCTGCTCTTCGACACCGGCAACGGCCCCGCGTACGGCTACGACGGCCACCGGCTGCTGACCGAACTGCTGCCGTACGCCGACCGAATCCTGCACGTCCACGTCAAGGACGCCGTCATCGCCCCCGACGGCCGCCCCGCCTACTGCGAGCCGGGCACCGGCGACCTGCGGATCGCCGACTGTCTGCGCGCCCTGCTGGCCCACGGCTACCGGGGCGCGCTGTCGATCGAACCGCACATCGCCGTACGGCCGCACGAGGACCACCGCGATCCGGAGGAGCGGTGCCACGCCGCCTTCGTCAGGAGCGGGGTGGCGCTGCGGAATCTGCTGGACGCGTGCGCGCGGGTGCCCGGCGGCACCATCGCGCACACCCCGCCGGACGGTGCGGCGTTGCGGGAGCCCGCTCAGTGAGCCCGCTCAGCCCCGCCGACCGCACCCTGCTGCTCGACCTGCTCGCCCTGCCGACGGCCGGCCCGCTCGAATGCGACCCCGACGCGCCCGCACCCGCGCTGTGGGAGGCGCAGCGCCGTTACGCGGAGGCCGCCGCCGAACTCGGTTTCACCGTCCTGCACCACGCGGCCCCGCCGCCCGCCTGCGTCGACCGCGACGACGTACCGCTCCTGGTACGTCAAGCCGCCGCCGAGCGGCCGGAGTTCCTGGCCTGCCAGCCCAGCCTGGTGCTCGCCCTCGGCCCGGCCGGGGCACCGCGCGACCGTACGGTGATGTTCAACGTCCACCTCGACACCGTCGCGGGCCTCGAACCGGTCTCGTTCGACGGTGACCGCTTCCACGGCAGGGGCGCGATCGACGCGAAGGGCCCGGCCGTCGCGCTGCTGGCCGGACTGCGGCGCGCCCTGCGGGAGCGGCCCGAACTCCCCCGCGACACCCGGATTCTGGTGCAGGCCGTCTCCGGCGAGGAGGGCGGCGCGCTCGGCGCCTTCGGCACCCGCCCCCTCGTGGACGCCGGGCACCACGGGCGGCTCAACGTCTTCTGCGAACCCACCGGCGGCCGGGCCCTGACCCGCAGCACCGCGGCCATGACCGCGCGGCTGAGCGTCCGCGGCCGTGACGCGATCGACGACCGGCCCGAGGCGGGGCACAACGCCACCGTCCTGCTCGGCCATCTCGCCCAGCACCTCGCCGCCGCGCTCGACCCGCGACTCGACCCGGCCGACGGGCAGGTGTGCGTGGCGGGCCTGCGCACCGGCGACCTGCACAACCGCGTCTACGGCAGCGGCGACCTGCTGCTCAACCTCTCCTACGGCTCGGCCGCCACCGGACGGCGGCTGGAGCGGCTGCTGGGCGACGCCGTCGCCGAGGGGCTGGAGTCCTTCTGCGCCGCCTTCCGGCACAGCCGGCGGTTCGCCCGCACCGCGGCCGACGCGGCGGACATCCTGCGGCTGGACTGGCTCAAGCGCGGCCTGCCCGCGCTCGACGGCGACCCGTCGTGGCTCGGTCCGCTGCTCGACCGCGCCGAGGTGCCGCGGTGGCCCGCCGCCGAACCCGCGTTCACCTGCGACGCGATCTGGATGTCCGGCGTGCCCGACGCCCACACCGTCGTCCTGGGCCCCGGCAGCCTGGACGCCAACCGCGCCCACGCCGCGGGTGAGTTCGCCGATCTGGCCGACCTGGACGCCTTCGCGGCCACGGTCCCGCGCCTCCTGGCCGCCTTCGACGCGGCCGCGTCGCCTGCCGTGCCCGCGCCCGCCGTACCGCTCGCGCCGTCCGCGCCGCCGTCACTTCCCGCGCCGTCCACGCCACTTGCGCCGTCCACGCCCGTCAGCAGGAGGAACGAGCCCCATGCCGTTGTCGAGCCCGCCGCAGTCGACCCTTCCGGCGCGGGCGCCGGACAGTACCGTGCGCCTCGCGTATGAGGAGTTGCTGACCTTCGTCACCGGCGTCTTCACGCGGTGCGGTCTCGCCGGGGAGCGGGCGGCCACGGCGGCCGAGGCGCTGTGTTACGGCGATCTGGCCGGGATGAGTTCCCATGGCGTGACGAATCTGACCCGGCTGTATCTGCCGCTGTTCGAGGAGCGCCGCGCCGACCCGGCGGCCGAGCCGGAGCGTGCCGTGGATCTCGGCGCCGCGGTCCGCCTGGACGCCCGGCGCGCGCTCGGCCTGTGGGCCGCGGCCGACGCGATGGACCTGGCCGTCGAGCGCGCGGAGCGCTTCGGCGTCGGCCTGGTCAGCGTCCACAACGCCACCCATCTGGGCTGCGCCGGGTACCACGCGGCCCGCGCGGCGCACCGCGGCATGGTCGGCCTGGTGGCCTCCAACTGCGGCCGTCAGCGCATCGCCCGGCCACCGGGCGGCCGGGTCACGATGCTCGGCACGAACCCGCTCGCCGTCGCGGCCCCCGCCGGGCCGCGCCACCCGTTCGTGCTCGACATGAGCACCACCGTCGTCCCCACCGGACGCGTGCGCGCCGCCGCCCGCGCGGGCCGGGCGGTGCCCGAGGGCTGGCTGACCGACGAGGCCGGGCTTCCGGTCACCGACCCGGCGGCCTTCGACCGCGGCCAGGCGTACCTCGGCTGGCTCGGCGGCGCACCGGAGACCGGCGCGTACAAGGGCTACGGACTCGGGCTCGCGGTGGAGGTGCTGGCCGGTCTGGTCAGCGGCTCCGGCCTCGGCCCGGCCCCCGAGGCGCTGGACGGGGACGGGCTCCCCTCGGGCCGCGACGACGACATCGGCACTCTGGTCGCCGCCATCGCCCCCGCCATGCTCCGCCCGCGGGAGGACGTCGCCTCGGACGCCGACTCGCTGTTCGGCAGCCTGCTCGCCTGCCCGCCGGTCGACCCCGCCTCCCCCGTCCGCTACCCCGGCTGGACCGAGGGCGCGACGGCCGACGCCCACCGTGCGGACGGTGTGCCGGTCACCGCCGGGCAGTACCGCGAACTCGGCGATGTGGCAGGGCGGTTCGGCCTGACCGCGCCCGTCCCGCTGGACGGGGGCCTTCGCCGATGACCCGGCACTCGATCGCCGTCGTCGGCCTGGGCGTCATCTCCCGCTTCTACCTGGCCGCCCTCGACGCCTCCCCGGCGGCCCGCCTCGCCGCCGTCTGCGACCGCGACCCGGCCGCGCTCGCCGCCAGGGGCGGACAGGACGCGTCCGGGGCCGTACCCGCCTACCGCGACCACCGCGAACTCCTCGCCGCCGGGCCGCCGCTCGACGGCGTGGTGATCACCGTCCCGAACGACGCCCACGCGGCGCTCTGCGCCGACTTCCTGCGCGCGGGCGTACCGGTGTGCGTGGAGAAGCCGCTGGCCCTCACCGGCGCGGAGGGCGCCGAACTGACCGCGCTCGCGCAGGCGTCCGGGGTGCCGCTGTTCACCGCCTTCCACCGGCGCTACAACGCGGCGGTCAGGGCGCTGGCCGCCGGGCTGCCGCGGGACGTGCCGGTCGAGCGGGTCACGGTCCGGTACTTCGAGCGGATCGAGGAGCACATCGGGCGGGACCGCTGGTATCTGGACCCGGCCCGGTGCGGTGGCGGCTGCGTCGCCGACAACGGGCCCAACGCGTTCGACCTGGTACGGCTGTTGCTGGGCGAGGTGACCGTCGAGACCGCCCGGATCGGCTACGACGGGACGGGGCTCGACCGCACCGCGACGATCGGGCTGCGCTCCGTCTCCGGCGCCGCGCGTGCCACGGTCGAGCTGGACTGGTCGTATCCGGGCGAGTTGAAGGACGTGACGGTCACGCTGGCCGACGGGTCCGTGCACCACGCCGACATGCTGGCCGGGCACCAGGGCTTCAAGTCCTCGCTCCGGCACGAGTACGCGGCGATCCTCGCGGACTTCACCGCCCGGCTCCGCGGTCCGTACCGCGTCGACCACGGCGGTACGGCGGCCCTGGAGCTGGTCGAGGCCGCGTACCGGCGTACGGAGGTGACGGCGTGCTGACCCCGCCCGCGGCGCACGAGCCCGCCACGCACGAGCCCACCGCTCAAGAACCCACCGCTCAAGAGCCGACCCCCGAAAGGGCTGCCGCCCGGTGCGAGGACGGGCTCAAGCGCACCGTCCACGGCTGTCTGGTCAAGGTCCTGATCCACCGCCGCGACGACCGCGGCATGGCCCTGGAACCCCACGCCAGCCGCTGCGTGCGCGCGGGCGAGGTCCATGAGCTGGTCACCACCGACCACACCGACAGCGCGCCGGGGGCGCGGATCGACCGCGTGGGCTTCCTCGGCTTCGTCGAACTGGACCGCGGCGGCGTCATCGACCGCGGCGACACCGTCCGTATCGGCGGACGGACCGTCGGCACGGTCCTCGGCTTTGACGCCTGCCACTTCCCCAACCACTACAACATCCTCATCCACGCCGACGCCCCGGTGACCGGCGCCGACCTGGAGCTCACCCCCGAGACACCGGTCAGCTTCGAACAGACCCCGCCCCCACACCCCTGAGAGCCACGCCCATGCCGCAGGTCAACCCCACCGCCGCCGCCCCCGACGCCCTCCAGGCGCTCACCGAGCTGACCCGGGTCTCCGCCGAGGGCCTGGCTCCCGAGATCGCCGAACTGGTCAGCCTGCACGTCTCGCAGATGAACGGCTGCGCCTACTGCACCGCCCTGCACCACGACGCCGCCCTCGCGGCGGGCCACCCTCCGCTCAAGCTCGCCGCTCTCCCCCAGTGGCCCGACTCCCCCGACTTCACGCCCGCCGAGCGCGCCGCCCTCGACCTGGCGCGGCACCTCACCCGCCCCGCCGACGGCGCCGTCCCGGCCGCCGTCCACGCCGAGGTCACCACCCTCCTCGGCCCCGAAGCCACGGCCCGCCTGATCTGGACCGTCGCGGCGACCAACGCCTGGAACCGGATCGGCATCGCCACCGCGACCCGGCCGGCGGAGGCCGAGGCGCCCCGCGCGAACTGACCGCCCGACGGATCAGGAGGCGGTCAGGCGGGTGCGCCAGCCGTGGCAGATCATGGGCATCACGACCAGGCCGTCCCGCATCTCGGCCGTCTCGCGGACCTTCGCCCCGATCAGGTCCGCGAGTTCGCGCTTCTGGCCGTCCGGCAGGGCGATGTACCTGCTGTAGGTGGCGAACATCGCGACGACCTCCTCGACGGTCAACTCGGCCGTCCAGGTGACGACATGAGCCTGCGGCGGCGCGAAGGGGACACCGTCGGGGAGCCACGGTCCGTCGGACATGCGCTGGATCAGGTCGCCGATCCAGTCGTCGTTGCCCATCTCGTCGTGGACGTAGGCGTCCAGCACGTCCACCCAGGGCACCCGCCGGTCGCGGCGGGTGTAGAGGATGCCGAGCGAGCCGCCCGGGGTGAGCACCCGGGCGATCTCGGGGAGCGTGAGGGCCGGGTCCATCCAGTGCCACGCCGAGGACACCGTGACCGCGGCGACCCGCGCGTCCGGCAGCGGAATGCGCTCGCCGAACCCGTGGAGCACCGTCGCCCGCGGGCAGACGCCGGTCAGCACCCGCCGCATGCGCGCGTCGGGTTCGACCGCCACGACGTCCTCGACCCGTTCGGCGAGCCACCGGGTCAGCAGCCCGGTCCCGGCGCCCAGGTCGAGCACCGAGGGGCAGTCCGCGGGCAGCAGCCAGTCGAGCATCCGGGCCGAGGGACCCACTCGGTAGCGGTCGTAGTCCCGTGCCGCGGCCCCGAAGGACAGGGCGAGGCTGGACAGTTCGGGCACGGCACTCCGTAGGTCGTCGGGCGCGGCCGTCGTACGGCCGGGAACAGGGCAGGACCGGCGCGGGACCGGACCTCGGGTACCGCGACCGCGCGGCCTCAGAGGCCGCGCAGCCCGGTGAGCACCCGCTCCAGCAGCGTGACGTCCGGCCGGCCCTCGGCGTACGTGGGCTGCTGGACGATGACGAAGCCGCTCTCGGCGAGGTCGCCCACCAGGACGCGGGTCACGCCGAGCGGGATGTTCATCAGCGCGGAGATCTCGGCCACCGATGTGAGGTTCATGCACAGCCGGCAGATCGCCTGCTGCTCGGGGAAGAACCGCACACCGCTCTCCCAGGCGAGAGCGGTCGTACCGACCAGGGCCTCCAGCGCGAAGTCGGTCCGCGCCGTCGTCCGGCCGCGGGTGACGGCGTACGGACGGACGAACGGCGAGTTGCGCCTTCGGTCTCGGTCTCCACTCACGAACGCACATCCTTCCGGGTGTGATTCGGACGGCCCATCGCGCCGGCCCTCAGCCGGCCAGCGCGTTCTGCAGTTCCCTGCGCACGTCGGGCGTGAGGACGTCGCCGGTCCGCTCGACCAGCAACGCCATCTCGTAACCGACGACCTTCATGTCGCAGGTCGGCGAGGCCAGCACCACCAGCACGGAGCCGTCGCTGACCGACATCAGGAAGAGGAATCCGTTCTCCATGTCGACGACGGTCTGCGTGACCACCCCGGCCTCGAAGAGCAGGGCCGCGCCCTGCGTCAGGCTCGCCAGGCCCGAGGCCATCGCGGCGAGTTGCTCGCCGCGGTCCCTGGGCAGGGACGCGGAGGCCAGGAGTTGAACGCCGTCCGAGGAGATCACGACCGCGTGCGCGACTCCCGGCACCTGCTTCACGAAGTTGGCGATGAGCCAGTTCAGGTTCTGTGCTTCGTTGCTCAGATCGCTCATGGGTGTAGCTGCTTCCTATGCTGCCGAGGACGTCGTCCGACGGCGCTACGGACAGGGGAAACACGGGAAACACGGAGGTCGTGGGAGCTGTGAGTCCGCTCATAGCGGACCCGATCCGCCCGGCGTCCGGCCGGGCCCCTCGCGGTCGGACCCATCCTTACCCTGTCTGACCCCTTGGTGGAAGTTCGACAGCCGATCCCTCATCAGGTTCGCCGCGCGCGGGGCGGTGGGCGCCGCGTTCGGCTGCGGCACCGGGCCGCGCGGGCGCGCCTCGGCCGAGAGGTTGTTCAGGGGCACCCGCCGGGGCAGACCCTGGGCGGTCGTGCCTCCGGTCGCCTGGCCGCCCGCGTCCTCGGGTCCCGGCCGGGCCCACGAGGGTGAGGGGTGACCGGGGTTGCCCGGCGGCTGGACCGGCGGGCGGGGTTGCGCCTGCGGCCGGAGCTGCGCCTGGGGTTGGGGCTGCGGCAGGGGCTGCGGACGCTGGGCCGGCGGCTGGACCCGCTGGTGGGGCAGCGCCTGCGGCTGCGGCGGGACCTGCGGACGTACGTGCCCCTGCGGGGGCCGCGCCTGCTGCGGTCCCTGCCCGGCCGGCCACTGCGACCTCATCGCGTCGAAGATCGGTAACCGGTCGGACCCGTGCCCTTCCAGGCGCGCGACCGCCTCGGCCTCCTCCTCTTCCGAGGCGAACCACGAGAAGTCGCCGTCGGGGCCGCCGCCCTCCTCCTGGTCGTGGAACCACGGGAAGCCGCCGTCGGGCTGACCGGAGTGGCGGCCCGCCGGAACGTCGTCGTACGACCGGCCGCGCGAGGGCGTGCCCGCGGGCCCGTAGGGGCCGTCGAAGCGCGGGTCGCCCGCCTGTCCGGCCGCGACCCCGCCGCCCGGCAGCCCGGCCGTCTCGCCGGTGTCGTACGGTCCGGGCCGCAGCGCCGACTGGTCGAAGACCTGCGGGCCGTCCACCTCCAACTCGCTCGCGGACACCAGCAAAGTCAGTGGGATCCGGATGAGCGCGTTCAGGCCGGTCCTGCCCGTACTGGTCAGCCGCACCTGGATGCCGTACTTGGCCGCCAGCCGGCCGACCACGAACAGGCCCATGCGGCGGGAGATCGCGACATCGAGGACCGGGGGCTCGGCGAGCCGCCGGTTGATCCGCTCCAGCTCCTCGGGCCGGATGCCGATGCCCGCGTCCGCGATGTCCAGGACCACATCGCCCGCGGTGAGCATCTTGGCGCCCACCAGCACCTGGGTCTCGGGGCCGGAGAACGTCGTGGCGTTCTCGATGATCTCGGCCATCAGGTGGACGACGTCGGTGGCGGCATGTCCGACCACCGCCACGTCGGGCAGTTCGTAGAGCACCACGCGCTCGTACTGCTCGACCTCGGCGGTTGCGGCGCGGACCAGGTCGAACAGCGACACCGGCTGGTCCCAGCGGCGGCTCTGCTCCTCGCCCGCGAGCACCAGCAGGTTCTCGTTGTTGCGGCGCATGCGGGTGGCGAGGTGGTCGAGCTGGAACAGGGCGGTGAGCTGGCCGGGGTCCTGCTCGCTGTTCTCCAGGTCGTCGATGAGCTGGAGTTGGCGCAGCACCAGGCTCTCACTGCGCCGCGAGAGGTTGGTGAAGATCGCGTTGACGTTGGAGCGCATCCGCGCCTGCTCGGTGGCGAGCCGGACCGCCTCGAAGTGCACGCGGTCGAAGGCGCGCGCGACCTGGCCGACCTCGTCCTGCGACTGCACCTCGATCGGCTCGACCCGTACCGGCCGGTCCGTCTCCGAGGGGTTCACGTCGCGCAGTCGGCGGACCGCGCCCGGCAGCCGGTTGTCGGCCACGTCCAGTGCGGACACCCGCAGTTGGCGCAGCGGCCGGACCACGGACCTGGCCAGGATCAGCGCGCCGAGGAAGGACAGCGCGACCACGGCGACGATGATGGCGATGTTCTGGTAGAGCTGGGTGCGCACGGCCGACAGCAGGTGCGAGGACCGGTCGTTGAGGTCCGCCACGGTCTGCCGTTCGACGGTGCGTACGGCGTCGAGCTTGTCGGTGATCTGCTGGAACGCGGTGGCCTTGGTGATGCCGAGGCTGTCGAGCGGGATGTCCTCCTGCGCGGCGGTGGCGACCACCTGGATGGTGCCGTCGGCCGCGCCGACTTTGTCGCCGCTGACCGTCGACTGGTACAGGTTGAGCAGCGAGGTCGACGCGTTGTTCGTGAAGGTGCCGTTGGCGGTCTCGAAGTGCGCCTGCTCGATGTTCTCCTTGAGCTCCAGTGTGAAGCCGCGGTCGAGCGCGTCGACGATGAAGCCGCGTTCGCTCGACGTCTGCTGCTCGATCTGCTCGATCGAGGCGAGCGTGGTGACCAGGCTGCCGAGCGTGTGGTCGGAGCCGACCGCCGCGAGCTGCTGGCTGAAGTCCAGCAGATTGCCGATGATCGTGCTGTAGGCGCTGAAGGTCGGCGTGTTGGCGCCGTGGGCGAGGCCCTTGGTCGAGGCGCGCAGCGGGGTCAGGTCACCGAGCCGGGCCTCGGCGCGCACGCCGATCAGGCGTACGGCGGCGGGCAGCGCGTCGACGCTGCTCCGGTGTTCGTCCAGGCTCTGGCCGAACGCCTTCACCTGCGCGTTGGTGGCCTGTTGCGCCGCCGCGAGCTTGTCGTCCTTGGCGGTACCCGACCCGGTGAGTGCCAACTGGGTGAGGTCGCGTTCGTCGTCGAGCGCGCTGACCAGCGTGGACACCTGCCGGGCGAGTTGCGCCTGCCCTTGGATATGGGCCGCGCTCCGGAGGTTGCCGACCGCGGAGAACACGCGCACGCCCGCCAGCGGAATGATCGCGATCAGCGGGACGAGCACGAGGAGCAGCATGCGATTGCGCAGCCGCCAGTCACCGAGCTTGCGTTTGGTCCAGAGCCTGGAGCCGAGCCCGGTGAGGGGGGAGATCCATTTCGGTGCGGGCGCGCGACCCCGTCTCCGCGCGCTCGTCATGCCGTCGCCGCATCGTGCTGTGTCAAGCGGTCCCCGCATGTCAACGGATTGCCGGCTCCGTGAGACCGCTGGTCTTCCATTCACTAACCCTTAACCCTCATAACGCCGCCGCATGGCGCGGCGACGCTTGATTATCCGGTTCACCGCGATGAGACGTTCGGCTCCGACCGCATACCACTGCGTACCAGGTCGGAGGCTCTTTGTGTCTGTTCACTTCCACGCCCTCTGCGGGAACTTTATTGCAGCACACGCGTGCCCGCAGGAGCAAAGGGTTGCGCTACTGACTTAACGCGGCCTCACCGCCGCCCACTCCCCCAGTCCAGTGGTCGGATCGGTCGAAATCGGACCCACCGAAAGCGGCGGCGATACGAGGTGTCCGACGGCATGATAGGTGCACAGGAGGGCATATATTTCCTGCTGCACGAGTTCAGGGCTTTTCGACCGTAATAGCACCCGTGGCCCGGTGATCTGCTCGACGAAGTGGGCGACCCCGTCACCGCTCGCGACGGCCGCCTGTTCGTAGCGGGCCCTGATCTCGTCGGCCGGCACCGTGCTGTCGAGTACCGAGGTGACCAGCAGCGGAGCGCCCAGCACCGGTCCCGCGGCGGCGGCTCGCGCGGCCGTGCGGTCGCCGCACGGCACCACCCGGACCGCGGTCCCAGGCCCCGGACCTTCGCCGGGACCGGCGTCCGCCGCCAGTTCCGACAGGTAGGAGCCGTCGGGGAGTTCGCGCATCACCGGCAGTGAGTACGGGGCGGGTCCGAGGCCGCCGGAGCGCCAGATCTGGTCGGCGCCGGTCTCGGCCAGCGCCGACCACAGCGCGACCGGGATCAGTTCCTCGTCGCCGACCACCAGCGCCCGCTTGTCGAGAAGGTCTTCCGGCCACTGCGCGAGCAGACCCTCGGCGCCTTCCTCGGCCCGGGGCGTGATGGCCGCGACCGCCGAGACGCGCAGCCGGCAGTCGGTGAGCGAGGACACCCACACGTCGAGCGACCGGTGCTTGTCCAACCGCGGCGCCGTGGTGTCGGGGGAGCCGTAACCTGCCCTGTTCGCGGGGGTGTCCGGCACTTCCATCGCGACGCTCTCGTAGACGAAGACCCGCTCGCCGTCCAGCCGGGTCCCGTGGCCCGCGGCGTCGGCGAGGTGGCCGCAGAGCGCCTTGAGGGGTTCGACGCCGAGCCGCATGCGGGCCCGCGCGATGGCGGCCGCGCTGGCCACGTCGCCCGAGCCGCCGACGCCTGCGCCCGGGAACATCTCGGGCAGACCGCCGGTGAGTTTGGCGAGCACCTCCTCATAAGAGGAGGCCCCGAAGAGCCACATCGCCAGAACGAAATACATCATGAGCTGTGCGGGCAGGAGACGCCTGCGGCGCTCTCGGCGCTCGGTTTTGTCCACGAGCCGGTCCATCACATCCGGCCGGAAAGTCTCCACGAGCATGCGCAGTGCGAGCCGGTCGGGAAGATGCGTTTCAGGCGATATGTCGAGATGGCGAAACGTCATTCGCCAGAAGCTACCCCCGGAGAACCCTCCGCGTCTAACCCACTATGGATAGTCGGGAGAAAGAGGCACTAGACGGAATTTCTCCGGACAACGACGTCGACGGAGAGTGAGGTCAGCGGCCTCCGGACGCTTAAGTCAATGCACCCTTGTTCGACGAGGTTGGTGTCTGCCCGTCGGTTCTGGCAGCCTCACTCGCGTGGCAAGCGAATCCCAGCACGGGCACAGCAATGGTCTAGTCAAATCGCCGCAACCGACGACATCGCCTATCGCGATGCGCGACGTGTGCAAGTCCTTCAGTACCCCGCAGGGCGGAAATCATGACGTCCTGCGCAACATCGATTTCACCGTCAGGCCCGGAGAGTTCACCGCGGTCGTGGGTCCCACCGGATGCGGGAAATCGACGACTCTCTCGTTGATCTCCGGCATGGAACGTCCGGACAGCGGTGAGGTGCTCGTCGACGGGCGCCCGGTGGAGGGCATTGGCAAGGACGTCGGGTTCGTCTTCCAGACGGACGCGGTGTTCCCCTGGAAGACCGTCATCGGCAACGTCGCGGCGGGTCCGCGCTTCCGGGGCGCGTCCCGCAAGGAGGCGCACGCCGCCGCGGCCGAGTGGATCCGCCGGGTGGGCCTCGCCGGGTTCGAGCGGTACCACCCGCACCAGCTCTCCGGCGGAATGCGCAAGAGGGTGGCGCTCGCGCAGACGATGATCAACGAGCCGCGGGTGCTGCTGATGGACGAGCCCTTCTCCGGGCTCGATGTGCAGACCCGTCAGATCATGTCCGACGAACTGCTCTCGCTCTGGGACCTGACCCGGCCCTCGGTCGTGTTCGTCACGCACGACCTGGAGGAGGCGATCTCGCTCGCCGACAAGGTCGTGGTGCTGACGGCGGGACCGGCCACCGTGAAGGAGGAGTTCGAGATCGATCTCCCCCGGCCGCGCAATCCCCGCGAGATCCGGCACACTCCCGAATTCGTCAAGCTCCACGAACGGGTCTGGCAGGCGCTGCGGGACGAGGTGCAGCTCGCGTACTCCCGCACGGCCGCGCGGCCCGAGACCGTGTCGGCCGAGACCGTGACGCCCGAATCGGCGGCCTGAACCATCCGTACGGAAGAGGCATGAGCCTATGAAGACCGACACCGCGACCGGGTCGGCGACCGACGAGATCCTCGCGCGACCCGAACCGCCGAAGAGTGACGCCGGAGCGGCCCGCGCCGCGCTGGCCAGGCGACAACGGGCCAGGCGCCGCGTGTGGGTCAACGTTGTCAGGGCCGCCGTCCTCGCCGCGTTCATCGGCCTGTGGCAGGTGCTCGCCTCGACGGAGGTCGTCGACCCGTTCTATTCCGGCAAGCCGTCGGGCATCTGCTCGAAGCTGTGGGACTGGGTGCGCGACGGTACGTCGCAGGGACCGCTGTGGGACCAGGTGTGGGTGACGTTGCAGGAGACCCTGATGGGCTTCGGCATCGGGGTCACCCTGGGTGTCGTCCTCGGCATCGTGCTGGGCCGGCTGCGCTTCCTGGCCGATGTCTTCGCCCCCTACATCAAGACCCTGAACTCGATCCCGCGCATCCTGCTGGGCTCGGTGTTCGCGATCTGGTTCGGTCTCGGCATCAGCTCCAAGGTCATGCTGGCCGCCGTACTGGTCTTCTTCGGCGTGTTCTTCAACGCCTTCCAGGGCGCCCGCGAGGTGGACCGCAATCTCCTCGCCAACGCCCGCATCCTCGGCGCGAGCAACACCCGGGTGACCTTGCACGTGGTCGTCCCGTCCGCGCTGAGCTGGATCACCACCAGCCTGCACGTGGCCTTCGGCTTCGCCATCACCGGCGCGATCGTGGGCGAACTGCTCGGGGCGCAGCAGGGCCTCGGGCTGCTCATCTTCCAGGCGCAGGCCAACTTCGATCCCAACGGGGTCTACGCGGGACTCGTCATCACCGCCGCGTTCGCGCTGGCGGCCGAGGGACTGATCTCGCTGCTGGAGCGGTGGCTGCTGAGCTGGCAGCCGCGTCCGCAGAAGTCCGGAGCGCAGGCGTGACCGCCGTGACCGGCGACAGCACCGCCGGGACCGGGGCCGCCTCCGGCACTCCCGCCATCCCCGCCCATTCCGCCATCCCCCCGACGGTCAACCGCCCCGCGGCGACTCGCGGCCCGCGGCACGACCCGAGACGGCGCACGACCCACCCGCTTCCGAGGAGAAGACAACGCACATGTGGCACAAGAAGATCGTTCTCGCAGCCGCGACGGTAGTCCTGGCGACAGGCGTGACGGCCTGCTCGGACAGCAAGTCCGACAAGACCACCGACGCGGCGAGCGCGGGGTCGCTGGAGACGGTGACGATCGCCCTGTCGAACCAGGCGAACCAGAGTTACCTCCCGCTGATCCTGGCGCAGCGGATGGGCTACTTCACGAAGCAGGGTCTGAACGTGAAGATCGCCAACCTCCAGGGCACGCCGCAGGTCTCCGACGCGCTGCTCAAGGGTGACGCCCAGGGCATGATCGGCTTCTACGACTCGAACCTCAAGCTCCAGCTCAAGGGCAAGAACACCCAGGCGGTCGTCCAGCTCCTCCAGGCACCCGGCATGGTCGAGATGGCCCGTACGAACGCGCCGTCGATCAAGTCGCCCGCGGACCTCAAGGGCAAGAACGTCGGCGTCACCTCGCTCGGTTCCGCCAGTTCCACCATCGCCTCGTACCTCGCGATCCACAACAACATCGCGGTGGCCGACACCCACTTGGTGGCGGTGGCGGCCGGTGCCACTTTCGTGGCGGCCTTCGAGCACAACCGGATCGACGCGGGTGTCACCACCGAGCCGACCATTTCGACGCTGCTCAAGAAGCAGCTCGGGACGATCATCGCGGACATGCGCACCGCGGCGGGCACCAAGGCCGCGCTCGGCGGCCCGTACCCCGGCACCGCGCTGACCGTCCAGACGGCGTGGGCCAACAGCCACAAGGAGACCGTCCAGAAGATGGTCAACGCCGTCTACCAGACGCTCCAGTGGATGGAGGCCCACTCGGCCGCGGAGATCACCGAGCAGGTCCCGGCCGACTTCTACGCCGGCAGCGGCAAGGACCAGTACGTCCAGGCGCTGGCCAACGAGATGGGCATGTACAACCCGACCGGCCAGATGCCGGCCGACGCCCCGCAGACGGTGCTCCGCGTCCTGACCGCGGTCGACCCGACCGTGAAGGGCAAGACGATCGACCTGTCGAAGACGTACACCGACGAGTACGTCCAGAAGGCGGCCCAGGACCACTCCGCGTCCTGACCCCCGCTCCCCCCAGGGCCCCTGCCCGGCGCGCACCCGCCGCCCAGGGGCCCTGCGTCGTTCCCCGCCGCGCCCCCCGCCCGGTCAGCGCTCCCGGCCGCGCGCCTTCAGCGGGCCCGGCGGGAGGGCGGGGGCGGACAGGCGGTCGCCGTCGTAGCCGTGGACGTCGCCGAAGCGGGTGGCGGACTGCCAGGCGGTACGGGCCTCGGTGATCTCCTCGCTGGTGCGGGCGACGAAGTTCCACCACATGATGATGCGTTCGGCGAAGGGCTCGCCGCCCAGCAGCATGAGGGAGGCGGGGGTGTCGGCGCGCAGGGGGAGTTCGCGGCGGCCACAGCCGAGGTAGAGCAGGGAGCCGGGGGTGAGGGGGACACCGTCGACGTGGGATTCGCCGGACATGGTGAGGACGGCGTACTCGAAGTCGGGGTCGAGCGGGAGCCGGGCGTCGGTACCGGCGGCGAGGGTGAGGTCGGCGCCGACGAGCGGGGTGTGGATCGTGCCGGGCGAGGCGGCGCCGTCGAGTTCGCCGAGGATGACGGTGGCGTGGAGTCCGCCGCCGCCGGTGACCTCGGGGAGTACGGGGTGGTGCTCGAAGGAGGGCGCGGTGTCGCGGGTGGCGTCGGGCAGGGCGACCCAGAGCTGGGCGCCGTGCAGGTAGCGGGCGTGGTCGCGCGGTGATTCCTCGGAGTGGGCGATGGCCCGGCCCGAGGTCATCAGGCCCAGCTCGCGGGGGCGCACCGTCTGGAGGCTGCCGAGGCTGTCGCGGTGCAGGACCTCGCCGTCGTGCAGCCAGCTGACGGTCTGCAAGCCCATGTGCGGATGGGGCGGCACCTGCATGCCGGGCTCGTCGGCGATGTCGTCGGGCCCGTAATGGTCAACAAAGCACCAAGCGCCGACCATGCGCCGTCCGAGGTTGGGGAGCAGCCGCCGTACCTCGGTGCTCTCGCCGAGCTGGACGGTGCGGCCGGCGAGCAGGTCGCGGACCGGGGCGGCGGAGACGTCGGCGCGCCCGCCGCAGCGGGTGGCGGCGGGCGTCGTGTCGAGATTGCTCATGGTGCCGATCATGCCGCGCGCGACCGCCCGAAGCGAGGAGGGGACCGGGCGGTCGCGCGGGTCAGGGGGTCCGTCGGTCCCGGGCGGCGGGAATCCCGAGGCCAGGGGCCGGGCGGGCGGTTACCGGGCGGGCGGCGCGGAGTGGGCGGGGTGGATGCCGTGCACGAGGTCGCGGGCCTCGCTGACGTACATCTCCCGGTCGCCGAGCGTCAGGCCGGGGAAGTAGTCCTTGAGCCTGGTCACGACCTGCTGCTCCGACTCGTGGCACTCACGCAGCAGAAAGATCGCCTTGCGCAGGATGTCGCCGTCCATGGGGACCGCCCTTCACTACCCCCGCGGGCCCGTCGCCCTCGGACGATTCCCATCATGACTCCACGAATGTCACCTCTTGGGCAACGGCGTGTACTGGCTCTGCAAAAGATCCACCAGCTTTTCCGGCACGTCCGCGAGGCATCCCCGAAGCCGCTCCCCCAGCGCCTTGGCCTGCGGATCGGCCCTGGTGGAAGCGGCGACGCCGTCGCCGAGCAGCCCGTGCACGACGAAGTTCACCGCGCGCAGATTCGGCAGTTCCCAGCGGCTCACCGGCAGCGTCGCGGTCTCCGGCAGCAGGGCCCGCAGCCGGGGTACGTCCAGATACGCGCGCAGCCACGCGTACCCCTCGTCGTCCCGCGCCCACAGCCCGACGTTCGCGTCGCCGCCCTTGTCCCCCGAGCGCGCCCCGACGACGGTCCCGAGCGGCAGCCGTACCGTCCGGCCGAAGGGCTCGGGCGGCCCGGTCCGCGCCTGGCGCGGCGCGGGTCCGGTGACCGGCGACACCAGCGGCGGCGGTACGGGGCCGGAGTCGGGCACCGGACCCGGCCGTCCCTCGCGGAGGTCGGTGGCGCCGTGCGGCGGGCGCGGTACGGGCAGCCGGGTGCCGTCGGCGAGCACGGTCACGGCGGTGACCTCGTCGGCGGCCACCAGCGCGGGCCAGTACACGCCGTACTCGGTGGGGCGCGGCGAGGCGTGCTCCAGGTAGAGCCCGGGGTAGCCAGCCAGCGCGGAGCCCGCGACGTCGGTGAAGAAGCCGCGGCCGACGGTGTCGAGGTCCGGGTCCTTGACGGTGAGCGTCAACCGGTCGGCTTCGCCGCCGTGTTCGCGCCGCAGGTCGTACCCGGCGAAGCGGCCCGGCCCGCCGGTCGCGTCGCGCAGGGTGGCCTCGGCGAAGTCCGCCTTCGCGTCGAGGTCGAGGCCGGTGAGCACGAAGGTCGCGGAATTGCGGTAGCCGCCGCGGTGGTTGAGGCAGACCTTGAGGGTGTCGGGCGCGGGCTCGCCCGCGACCGGGCCGACGGAGACCCGGTCGGGGCCCTGCTGGATGAGCCGGACGGTGTCGAAGCGGGCCACGACGTCGGTGTTGAGGTAGCCGGGTCCGCCGATCTCGTACAGGAGTTGGGCGGTGACGGTGCCGATGGTGACGGCGCCGCCGGTGCCGGGGTGCTTGGTGATGACGCTGGAGCCGTCGGCGTGGATCTCGGCGATCGGGAAGCCGGGGTGCACCGGGTCGGGGATCTCGGTGAAGAAGGAGTAGTTGCCGCCGGTGGCCTGGGTGCCGCACTCGATGATGTGGCCCGCGGTGACGGCGCCCGCCAGCCGGTCCCAGTCGTCGAGCGCCCACTCGAAGGCCCAGGCGGCGGGCCCGACGACCAGCGAGGCGTCGGTGACCCGGCCGCAGATCACCACGTCGGCGCCGCCGCGCAGCGCCTGCGCGATGCCCCAGCCGCCGAGGTACGCGTTGGCGGTGACCGGCTCGACGCCGGAGCCCGCCAGCGGGCGGCCGGTGGCCAGGTGCGCGAAGTCGTGGCCGCGGGACTGGAGTTCGGGCAGCCGGTCCAGCAGGTCGTCGCCCTCGACGTACGCCACGGACGGGTGCAGGCCGCCGACCGCGGCCAACTCGGCGAGTTTGGCGGCCAGTCCCGCCGGGTTGAGGCCGCCCGCGTTGACGACGATCTTGATGCCGCGCTCCAGGCAGGTGCCGAGCACCTCGCGCATCTGGGCGAGGAAGGAGACCGCGTAGCCGCCGTCCGGGTCGCGCTGCCGCGCCTTCCACAGCAGCAGCATGGTCAGTTCGGCCAGGTAGTCGCCGGTGAGGACGTCGATGGGGCCGCCCTCGACCATCTCGCGGGCGGCCGACAGCCGGTCACCGTAGTAGCCGGAGCAGTTCGCGATCCGCAGCGGCGCCCCGCGCTCCCGCTGCGCCCGCGGTGCCCGCCGGTCCTGTCGCGTCTGGGGCGCCTGCGGTACCTGGGGCGCCTGGTGTGCCGTCATCCCACACTCCCGTCACTCCCCCGTCTCACCGAACCGGGACGATCATCTTGCCGGTGTCCGCGCCGCGCAAGACCACCAGGGGGCGCGCCCGGGGCGGGTCCGGCGGCCGGTGGTTGAATCGGCTCCATGAACGAGCCCACACCGCGACCCCCGCTGTCCGCCGACGAGATCATCGACATCGTGGACGAGCACGACCGGGTCGTCGGCAGGTCGCCGCGCGGCGAGGCGTACGCCAGGGGCCTGCGGCACCGCTGCGTCTTCATCCTGGCCAGGGACGCCGAGGACCGGATCTTCGTGCACCGCCGCACCGCGGAGAAGCTGGTCTTCCCCTCCCTCTACGACATGTTCGTCGGCGGTGTCGTCGGCGCGGGCGAGTCCTACGAGGAGGCGGCGCTGCGCGAGGCGGAGGAGGAACTGGGGGTGAGCGGACTGCCGCGCCCCGAGCCGCTGTTCCGATTCCTCTACGAGGACGGGCCGCGGACGTGGTGGTCGTCGGTCTACCAGGTGCGGTGCACACAGCCGGTCGCCCCGCAGGCCGAGGAGGTGGCCTGGCACACCTTCCTCACGGAGGAGGAGCTGGCCGCCAGGCTCACCGAGTGGGAGTGGGTGCCGGACGGCCTCGACGGCTACCGCAGGCTGCTCGAATGGCGTGCGAAGCACGGGAGTTGACCGCCCGGCGGCTCAACCGGCCACCAGGAGACCGGCGATGACCGAGGCGCAGTTGGCGGCGACCGAGGCCGCGTACGGCAACGGGCCCCGCAGCCGCAGCAGTCGGCCGAGCAGCAGACCCTCCACGAGGCAGACCGCGCTCTCCGCGACGGCGAATGCGGGCCAGTACGCGGCGCCGTGCGTCTGCCGCAGGAACCACCACAGCGGCGGGTGCGTCACACAGTTGACCATGACGGCCGCGAGAGCGGTCCGCGTCGGTCGGACGGCGGACGCCGCGGTGACCGCCGCGACGTAGCAGGGCACCTCGACGAGCAGGGTGAGGACGAGGGCCAGCGGATACGGCACGGGCGGATCGTGCCACGGGGAGGGGACGAGTGGCCAGCGCGGTGGGGGCGCCCCTGGCGGGCGGTGCGGGCACGGGCGATACGGGCACGGCCGATACGGGACGCGCGGGGCCTACGCTGCCGGTCGCCGGTTTCGTCCTGGCGGCGGCGGTGGCGCTCGCCGTCTCGCTGCGGCTGCCCGCGGGCACGGCCGTGGTGGGCCTCGCGGTCTTCGGCATTCTGCACAATGTGCTCGAACTGCGGTACGTGACCGGCCGGTTCGAAGGCGTCCTGCACGGCCCGTTCCTGCGGCTGCTGGGCGCGCTCATCACCGGCATCGTCGTGTGCCGCCTGCTGCCGCCGTCCTCCGGCACCCGTACCGCCGAGATCCTGCTCGCGTACGTGCTGCTCGCCGCGGCCTGCGTGCACGCGCTGCGGACCAGGCCCGTACCGCTGGCCGCCTCCTGCGCGCTGCTGGCGGGCGCCGCCATGGCGTCGCTGGCCTTCCCCGCCTACCACTTCGTGGTGCTGGCCCATCTGCACAATGTGGTGCCGCTGCTCTTCTTGTGGGAGTGGTCGCGCGCCATGCCGCGCGGCCGTGCCGCCTTCCGGGCGGTGCAGTGCGGGTGGGTGCTGGTGATCCCCGCGCTGCTGCTGTCCGGCGCCCTCGACGGTCTGCTCGGCGCGGGCTCGGGCTGGACGGACCGGCTGGCGCTGTCGTACACCCCGCCCGCCTGGCAGCACACGCACGCCGGGCTGCGCTTCGTCGCGGTCTTCGCCTTCCTCCAGACCATGCATTACGTGGTGTGGGTGTGGTTCATGCCGCGGTACGCGCCGGACGCGACCGAGGCGTTCGAGCGCCGCGCGCCCGTGCTGCGCGGTGTCCGGGCCTGGGCGCTGGGGCTCGGCGGGGCGGCGGCCCTGTCGGTGCTGTTCGTCAGCGACTACACGCGGGGCAGGTCGCTGTACGCGGCGGTGGCCAGCTACCACGCGTATCTGGAGTTCCCGGTGCTGCTGATGCTGGTGCTGGGGCTCGGGGAGCGGGGCCGGGCGGCCGGGGCGGACCTGACCGGGACGAGGCCGACCGGGACGAGCGCGACCGAAAAGAGGCCGCCCGAGAAGAGCCCGCCCGCAATGGGCGTGCCCGAAGAGAGCGCGACCGACGCGCGTGCGACCGACGGAAGGAAGGAGTCCTCCGATGCTGCTCGCTGACGTCGCGCCGCCGCAGGACGGTGGCGGCGGCTCCGCAGGCCATGTGGTGATCGCCGTGGTCGGCGTGGTGCTGCTGGCCGCGGTGCTCGCCGTGATCATCGCGGCGGTCTCCCGCCGGAAGTGACCGCCCGCGCCCGCTTCCGACCTGGTCGTTAGTGTGGACGCGTGAGCGCTTTCGCCCAGGAGCTGCCCGCGCGGCTGCGTGCCGCGCGGGATTCCGTACGTCTGTGGTTCGCCCCCGCCCGCGTGCGGGACGAGGGCACGACCCCCGACTACCGCTTCTCGCTGGCCAACGAGCGGACCTTCCTCGCCTGGATCCGCACCGCGCTCGCCCTGATCGGCGGCGGTTTCGCCGTCGACCAGTTCCTCACCGACCACCTCGCGCACTGGGTACGGGTCTCGCTGGCGCTCGTCCTGCTGGCCGGTGGCGTCGCCTGCACGCTGCGCGCGGTCAACCACTGGGCCCGCTGCGAACGCGCCATGCGCCGCGGCGCCGACCTGCCCGTCTCCCGCTTCCCCGCGCTGCTCGCGGTCGCCATCGCGGTGATCGCCGTCGCGATGGTGTGCGTGGTGCTCTTCGGCTGGGCCGGATGAGCCACGACCGCCAGGACGGCGGCCCGTCGGGAGTCGGCGGCCGACCCGGTGACGACCGGGATCCGGGGCTCCAGCCGGAGCGAACGCGGCTGGCGTGGCGGCGTACGACGCTGTCCTGCGCGGTGACGGCCGTGCTGGCCGGGCGGCAGGTGCTGCATCACGAGGGCGGGGCGCTCCCCGCGGTGGCCATCGGTCTGACCGCGCTCGCGTTCCTGGCCTTCCTCCGGCTGGCGCACCGCAGGATTCAGCAGCTCGGCGGCGCGCCGCACCCGGCGGTGATGGCGCCGGGCGCCGCCGTCGCGGTGGTGGGCTGCACGGTGGCGCTCGCGGTGTTCGGCGCGGCGCTGGTGTGGTGAGGCGCGCCCAGCTGTGGTGACGCGCGCCCTCGTGTGGTGAAGCGCCCAGCTGTGGTGAGGCGCGCCGGCCGCGTCCCTCAGCGTCGTCGCAGCGCGCTCACCAGCGCCCGGACCTCCCGGTCGGCGAAGCCCGGCTCGCCCGCGACAGTCCGCACGAGTCCGTCCCGCACGGTACGGCTTCGGCCGGCCTCCACCAGCGCCAGCGACTCGGCCAGCGCCTGCGGGAGCGCCTGGTGGTACCAGGGTGTGTCCGCGTCCTCGTCGAACCAGCGGCTCGGCGGAAAGGTGCCGTTGAGCTTGGGCTGCGCATTGCCGTACCAGCCCCATTCGGGCCAGGGCAGCGACACGTTGACCACGTGTCCCGCGGGCAGTGTCCGCACCCAGCGGGCGGAATCGGGCGACTGCTGCCAGCGGTCGGCGTTCGGGCCGCTCTTGCCGCGGGGCGTCACCCCGACGTAGCGCAGCTTGCGGCGGATCACCGACCAGGGTTCGCGGCTCTCGGCGATCCACGCGGCCAGTTCGCGGTGGAGCGCGTCGAAGGTGGAGCCGCTGTGGACCACGTCGACCACGGCCAGCGGGCGCTTGCGGCGGGCCAGGGCGCGCGGTTCGAGACCCGCCGCGGCCAGGTGCTCGCGCAAGCGCTCCCGCTGGGGCTGCGGGAGGCGGGCGGAGCGGCGGATCGACAGGGGGAGCCGCAGGAGTCCGCCAGGGCGGTCCGCGTGTTCCAGCGCGCCGGTGAGCAGGTCGTACATGCTGTCCAGCGAGCGGCCGACGAAGCGGAGGTCGGCGGCGCGGGAGCGGGCCAGCACCTTGCCCGTGCACTGTGTGAGCGCCGGAAGGTGCCACAGCCGTACGGGTTCCGAGCCGTCCGCGAGCGTGCCGAGGCGGTCCGGCGGGCGGCCCTCGTACGAGGACAGCGCCCAGCGGAAGGGCTGCGGCGGGGCGGGTTGACGAGCGGTCACGCGTAACAGTGCAGCACTGCCGGGCCGTGCGGGTAAACGGATTTTCAGGGCGCCAGGATGTCCAGCTCGTGCAGGGCGCCCACGCAGATCTCGCGCATCAGGTCCTCGGCGGCGGCGGCCTCGCGGGAGCGGATCGCCTCGGCGACGCGGACGTGGAGGGTGACGGCGGCGGGGTCGGGCTCGGCGAACATCACATGGTGTTCGGTGCGGCCGGTGAGGACTTCGGCGACGACGTCCCCGAGGCGGGCGAACATCTCGTTGCCCGAGGCGTCGAGGACGACGCGGTGGAAGGCGACGTCGTGCACGAGGTACGCGTCGAGGTCGGCGGCGCGGGCGGCGGCGGCCATCTCGGCGGCCAGCACGGTGAGTTCGCGGCACTGGGCGGGACCGGCGGCGGTCGCGGCGAGTCCCGCGGCGACCGGTTCGACGGCGGTGCGCAAGGTGGTGAGGGAGCGCAGTTGGCGGGGGCGGTCGGCGCCGGCCAGGCGCCAGCGGATGACGGCCGGGTCGAAGACGTTCCACTCCTCGCTGCGCAGCACGGTGACGCCGACGCGGCGGCGGGACTCCACGAGGTGCATCGCCTCCAGCACCCGGACCGCCTCACGGACGACGGTGCGCGAGACGCCGTAGCGCGTTTCCAGTTCGTCGATGCGCAGAACCGTCCCCGGCGGGTAGTCGCCCGAGGCGATGGCGGGGCCGAGTTCGGCCAGAACACGGGCGTGCAGACCCCCGGCGTCGTCCCGCGGTGCTTCCTGCTGAGGCATGAGGACAGCTTATGCGGCAGCACAGTCATGTGACTTTTACATCACAGACTCTTGAATAAGTAGTACCTATGGCGTTGAGTGTCCCCGACCGCTTGCACAAGGAGGTTCGAGCGCATGACCAGCTCCCCGCGCCCACCGCACTCCCCCGTCGTCGTCGTGATGGGGGTCTCCGGTTCGGGCAAGTCGACCGTCGGCGGCCTGCTGGCGGATCGGCTGGGCGTCCCGTACGCCGAGGCCGACGACTTCCACCCGGCGGCCAACATCGCCAAGATGTCGGCCGGTCACCCGCTGGACGACGCCGACCGGGCGCCCTGGCTGGACGCCATCGGCGCGTGGATCGCGCAACGCGAGGGCAAGGGCGGGGTGGTGAGCTGTTCCGCCCTGCGCCGTCGCTACCGCGACCACCTGCGTCAGAGCGCGCCCGACCTGTTCTTCCTGCACCTGGACGGGTCCCCGGAGCTGATCGCCTCCCGACTGGCCGCGCGGATGCAGCACTTCATGCCGTCCGAGTTGCTGCGCTCGCAGTTCGCGACGCTGGAGCCGCTGGAGCCGGACGAGGCGGGCGCGGTCGTGACGATCGAGGGCGGCCCGCGGGAGATCGCGGACCGCGCGCTCGCCGCCGTACCCCGCTGACGTCGCAGGGCTGAGCCGCCCCACCTGTTCGAACCCCCTCCCCCTGTCCCCGTCCTTCCCCCTGGAGTCCTCCGTGTCCGCACTCAGCGTGGAGCTGCTGGCCGCCGATCCGTCCCCGATCACCGACGCGGGCAACACCCGCCTGGCACTGGCCGCCCTGGCCGGTATCGCCGTCATCGTGCTGCTGATCACCCGCTGGAAGGTGCACGCCTTCCTCGCCCTGACCATCGGCTCCGGTGTGCTCGGCTCCGTCGCGGGCGCGCCGCTGGCCAAGACGATCACCAGTTTCTCGACCGGCCTCGGCTCGACCGTGGCGAGCGTCGGCACCCTGATCGCGCTCGGCGCGATACTCGGCAAACTGCTCGCCGACTCCGGCGGCGCGGACCAGATCGTCGACACGATCCTGGCCCGTACCAGCGAGAAACGGCTGCCGTGGGCGATGGCCCTGATCGCGGGTCTCGTCGGCCTGCCGCTCTTCTTCGAGATCGGCATCGTGATCCTCATCCCGGTGGTGCTGCTGGTCGCCAAGCGCAGCGGCCAGTCGCTGATCCGGCTGGGCATCCCGGCGCTGGCCGGTCTGTCGGTGATGCACGGTCTGGTGCCGCCGCACCCCGGCCCACTGGCCGCGATCAGCGCCATCCACGCCGACATGGGCATCACGCTCGCGCTCGGCGTGCTGGTCGCGATACCCACGCTCGCCATCGCGGGTCCGCTCTTCGGCCGGGTGGCCGCGGGCTGGGTGGACGTGACGCCGCCGGAGCGGATGACGCCCGCGCGCGCCTCCGACGACCTGGAGCGGCGGCCGAGCTTCGCCGCGACGACCTGCACGATGCTGCTGCCGGTGGTGCTGATGCTGGCCAAGGCCCTGGTCGACGTGATCGTGGACGACCAGAGCAGCCTGACGTACCGGATCTTCGACGTCATCGGCACGCCGCTGGTGGCGCTGCTGGCCGCGGTGATCGTGGCGATGTTCACCCTCGGGCGAGCCGCGGGCTTCAGCAAGGACCGCGTCTCCTCGACCGTGGACGCCTCGCTCGGCCCGATCGCGGGCATCCTGCTGATCGTCGGCGCGGGCGGCGGCTTCAAGCAGACCCTGATCGACTGCGGGGTCGGTCAGATGATCCTCGACTGGTCCAAGAGCTGGCACATCTCGGCGCTGCTGCTCGCCTGGCTGATCGCGGTGCTGATCCGGGTCGCGACCGGTTCCGCGACGGTGGCGATCATCTCGGCCGCCGGTCTCGTCGCGCCGCTCGCCGAGGGCATGTCGTCCTCGCACACCGCGCTGCTGGTGCTGTCGGTGGGCGCCGGTTCGCTGTTCTTCTCGCACGTCAACGACGCCGGATTCTGGCTGGTGAAGGAGTACTTCGGGATGGACGTCCCGCAGACCCTCAAGACCTGGTCGGTGATGGAGACGGTGATCTCGGTGGTGGCGCTGGGCTTCGTCATGCTGCTGTCGCTGGTGCTGTGAGGCGCTGACGTCGTGAGGCGTGTGGGGCGGCGGGCCGTGGGGTCCGCCGCCCCACACGCGTGTGTCACCAGCGCGGCACGGGCGGCGTCCGCCAGTCCGGGTCCGCCTTGCGCATCGCGGCGGCGTCGTCGCGGTCGCGCATGGCGCCGTCGTCGTCGAGCCAGCGCTGGTGCAGCGCCTTGAGCGCGTCCTGGTCGAGTTCGACGCCGAGGCCGGGGAGGTCGCTGACGGCGAGGCGGCCGTCCTCGAAGACATGGCGGCGGGTGATGACGTCCTCGGTCTGCCACGGGTAGTGCGAGTCGCAGGCGTAGTCGAGGTTGGGCACGGTGGCCGCGACATGGGTCATGGCGGCGAGGCTGATGCCGAGGTGGGTGTTGGAGTGCATGGACAGGCCCACGCCGAACGTCCGGCAGATCGCGGCGAGTTGCTGCGTGTTGCGCAGGCCGCCCCAGTAGTGGTGGTCGGAGAGCACCACCTGGACGGCGCCGCGCGTGAAGGCGTCCTGGATCTCGGCGAAGGTCGTCACGCACATGTTGGTCGCCAGCGGCACGGAGGTGCCGCTGGCGACCCGGGCCATGCGGTCGGTGGTGCTGGCCGGGTCCTCCAGGTACTCCAGCACCTCGCCCAGTTCGCGGGCCACGTACAGCGAGGTCTCCACCGACCAGGCGCCGTTGGGGTCGAGGCGCAGCGGCCGGCCGGGGAAGGCGGCGGCCAGGGCGCGTACGGCGGCGATCTCCTCGTCGGGCGGGAAGACACCGCCCTTGAGCTTGAAGGAGCCGAAGCCGTACGTGTCGGCGAAGCGGCGGGCCTGGGCGACGACGCCTTCCGGGTCGAGGGCGGGACCCCAGTCGTCGGCCTCGCCCTGCCCCTCGGGGTGGGCGGCGAGCCGGTAGAAGAGGTAGGCGCTGTAGTCGACGGCGTCGCGGACCTTGCCGCCGAGCAGCGCGTGCACCGGCAGGCCGAGGTGCTTGCCGAGGGCGTCGAGACAGGCCACCTCGAAGCCGGAGATGACCGACAGCCGCAGCTTGTCGGCGGTCTGCACACCGCGCAGCCCGCCGACGTCGACGGAGTCGGAGACGTCGGCGGGGTCGCCGCAGACCTCTTCCGCGAGGGTGAACAGCCCGTTCAGATCGCTGACCGTGTGGCCGGGCAGCGCGCGGGCCAGGGGCGCGGCGAGGTCGAGATAGCGGGTGTCGCCGTAGGTCTCGCCCACCCCGGCCGTACCGTCGGCGGTGACGACCTCGATGATGAGGCGGGGCGTGTAGGGCTGGTGGACACCCTGGGTGTTGAGCAGCGGCGGATCGGCGATGAGGATGGGGGTCAGCCGCACCTCGGTGATCACGAGTCCGGCGGAGCGATCTGCTGTCTGCATATGTGAATTACGTTCACCCATAAGTCCAGAGCGTAGGTGCGGCGACCACGGCCGTCAATGCGGCCTCCCGAGCGCGGATGTGACGGACGGGACGCGACGGGGAGAGCGAAGAGCTGGACGACATACCGACTGGTCGGTACGATTTCTGAAGCCACGACGGTGACGAGGAGACGGCATGAGCGATACCGACAACCCCCCGGGTCTCGATCTGGGCCGGCTGCGCGCCCATCTCGACCGGGAGCGGCCGGGGCTGGTCGGCGGCGGCCTGCGCGGCAAGCTCATCGAGGGCGGCCGGTCCAACCTCACGTACTGGGTCACCGACGGCGGCACCGAATGGGTCGTCCGCAGACCGCCGCTCGGGCACGTCCTGGCCACCGCGCACGACATGACGCGCGAGCACCGGGTGATCAGCGCGCTCGCCGCCACCCCGGTGCCGGTGCCCGGCACGGTGCTGCTGTGCGAGGACGGCGAGGTGATCGGCGCGCCGTTCTACGTCATGGAATTCGTCGAGGGCACCCCCTTCCGCACCGAGAGCCAGCTCAGGGAGCTGGGCGCCGAGCGGACCCGCGAGGTCGTGTTCGCGCTGGTCGACACGCTGGTCGACCTGCACGCGGTGGACCCGGCGGCGGTCGGCCTCGGCGACTTCGGCCGCCCCGAGGGCTATCTGGAACGGCAGTTGCGCCGCTGGGGCAAGCAGCTCGACGCCTCCCGCAGCCGTGAACTGCCCGGCATCGACGCGCTGCACGCCGCGCTCGGCGCGGCCCTGCCCGACTCCCCCGGCGGCGCCGTCATCCACGGCGACTACAAGCTGGACAACGTCCTGGTGGACACCGCCGACCGGCTCACCGCCGTGCTGGACTGGGAGATGTCCACCCTCGGCGACCCGCTCACCGACCTCGGGCTGCTGCTGGTCTACAGCGAGCCGCAGATCGCGTCCGACTTCCCCATCCAGGCGGCGGGCGGCGCGCCCGGCCACCCCTCGGAGGCGGAACTCCTCCAGCGGTACGCCGAGCGGTCCGGCCGCGACGTGTCGACCGTCGACTGGTACACGGCCTTCGCCTGCTACAAGCTCGCCGTCATCTCCGAGGGCATCCACTACCGCTACACCCTCGGGCAGACGATCGGCGCCGGATTCGACCGGATCGGCGGCATCGTCCCCCACTTCGTCGAACGCGGCCTCGACCGGCTCCGGCGGCACGCCGAGCGGCAGGGCCGGCCGCGCCCCTCGCAGGACTCCCCCCGGAAGGAAGGCTGAGCAGCCATGGAATTCGCCTTCGACACCCGTACCGAGGAGCTGCGGTCGCGGCTGACCGCGTTCCTCGACGAGCACGTCTACCCCGCCGAGCCGGTCTTCGCCGAGCAGCGCGCCGAGGCCACGGGGGACGACCGGTGGACCGCGCCGCCCGTGGTGGAGGACCTCAAGGCCGAGGCCAGGCGGCAGGGCCTGTGGAATCTCTTCCTGCCCGGCGAGCACGGCGCGGGACTGACCAATCTCCAGTACGCGCCGCTCGCCGAACTCACCGGCCGCAGCCCCCACTTGGCCCCGCCCGCCCTCAACTGCGCCGCTCCCGACACCGGCAACATGGAAGTCCTCAGCGAATTCGGCACCCCCGCCCAGCGCAAGGAGTGGCTGGAGCCGCTGCTCGCCGGGGAGATCAGGTCCGCCTTCGCGATGACCGAGCCGGACGTCGCCTCCTCCGACGCCACCAACATCGAGACGCGGATCGTACGGGACGGCGACTCGTACGTGATCAACGGCCGCAAGTGGTACATCTCCGGGGCGATGAACCCCAAGTGCGCGGTCTTCATCGTCATGGGCAAGACCGACCCGGACGCCGAACGGCACCGCCAGCAGAGCCAGATCCTCGTGCCGCGCGACGCCCCCGGCATCGAAGTACGGCGCGGCATGCGGGTGTTCGGCTTCGACGACGGCGACCACGGCGGTCACGCCGAGATCGTCTTCCACGACGTGCGCGTGCCCGCCGGGAATCTGATCGGCGAGGAGGGCGGCGGCTTCGCCATCGCCCAGGCCCGGCTCGGCCCCGGCCGCATCCACCACTGCATGCGGCTGATCGGCATGGCCGAGCGCGCGCTTGAACTCATGTGCCGCCGCGCCGCCTCCCGTGTCGCCTTCGGCAAGCCGCTCGCCGCCCAGGGCGTGGTCCAGGAGTGGATCGCCGAAGCCCGGGTCGAGATCGAGCAGTTGCGGCTTCTCGTCCTCAAGACGGCCTGGCTCATGGACACCGTCGGCAACCAGGGCGCCCACACCGAGATCCAGTCCATCAAGATCGCCACCCCCGTCGCCGTCCAGCGCATCGTCGACCGCGCCATCCAGGTCCACGGCGCCGGCGGCGTCAGCCAGGACTTCCCCCTGTCCCAACTCTTCGCCGCCGCCCGTAGCCTGCGGCTCGCGGACGGACCCGACGAGGTCCACAAGCGCTCGCTCGCCCGCCGCGAGCTGAAGAAGTACCTGACCCCGTAAGGGGACCGCGCCCGCGCTGGGCGATACGCCGGTGTCTTGAGCGGCCCACCGCGGAGGGGTACCTCCGCGGTGGGCGGCGCGCCGGTCTTTTCAGGGGCGCTGAGGGCGTTACGGCTGGACGACCAGCCGGCCGATCGTCGTGCCGTCCGCGACGCGTTGAACGGCCTCGGCGGCGCCGTCGAAAGCCACCCGCTCGCTCACGAGGGGGCGGACGGCCCCGGAAGCCGCCAGCTCGCAGAGCGCCTCGTGGGCCTGGCGGACCGCCACCGGATCGTGGGTGTTGTAGAGCCCCCAGTGGAGACCGAGGATGGCGTAGTTCTTGACGAGGGCGTGGCTGAGCGCGGGCGCGGGGACGGTGCCGCCGGCGAAGCCGACGACGACGATGCGCCCTTCGAAGGCGACGCACTTGGTGGACTTGGTGTAGGAGTCGCCGCCGACGGGGTCGAAGACGACGTTGGCACCGCGTCCGGCGGTCGCTTCCTTGACGACCGCGACGAAGTCCTCCGCGTGCCGGTCCAGGACGATGTCGGCGCCGAGCTCACGGGCGGCCTTGGCCTTGTCGGGGCCGCCGACGACACCGATGACGGTGGCGCCCGCGGCCTTGCCGAGCTGGACGGCGGCGCTGCCGACACCGCCCGCGGCGGCGTGCACGAGCAGCGTCTCGCCGGGCCTGAGGGCGGCGCGGCGGTGCAGGGCGAACCAGCCGGTCTGGTAGCCGATGTGGAGGGCGGCGGCCTCGGCGTCGTCCAGGGCCTCGGGCGCGGGCAGCACCCCGGCGGCGGGGACGACGGCGTATTCGGCGAAGGCGCCGCGCGGCAGGGCGGCGGGCGTGATGACGCGGGCGCCGGTGTCCAGGTCCGTGACCCCTTCACCGACGGCGACGACCTCGCCGCAGAATTCCACGCCGGGCGTGAACGGCAGCGGCGGCCGGATCTGGTAGGTGCCCCGGCAGAGCATCGCGTCGGGGAAGTTGACCCCGGCGGCGCGTACCCGCAGCAGCACCTCGCCGGGACCCGGCTCGGGGGTGGGGACCTCGTCGAGGCGCATCGCCTCGCGCGGCTCGCCGTTCTCGTGCACGCGCCATGCCTTCACGTCAAAGCTCCCAGCGGGTCAGTGCCGCCGCACCGAGTGCAGCAGCAGGTCGGAGAATTCGGTGGCGACCTGCTCGGCGGAGAGCGGGCCCTCCGCGTGGTACCAGGTGCCGAGGTGGTGCACGGAGCCGAAGAAGAAGTCGACCACGAGGTCGGGCCGCAGGTCGGCGCGGAAGTGGCCGCCGCGCTGGCCCTCCTCGATCAGGGAGCGGAACTTCTCGTGGTAGCGGCGGCGCTCGGCACGTACCGCCTTCTGCTTCTCCGGGGCGAGCTGGTGGATGGAGCGGAAGAAGATCTTGGTGTCGTCCAGGTTCTGGATGCTGGTGACGACGACATCGGCGGCGGCCTCGGCGAGCCGGTCGGGCACGGCGGTGTCGCGGGCGGCGATGGCGTCGAGACGTTCGGTCTGGAGCCGCAGCACCCGGCCGTAGATCTCGTGCAGCAGATCGTCCTTGGAGCCGAAGTAGTGGTAGAGCGCGCCCTTGGTGACTCCGGCGGCCTCCACGATCTCCTGGACGGAGGTGCGGTCGTAGCCGCGCTCGGCGAAGAGCCGGGTGGCCTCGGCGAGCAGCCGCTCGGGTACCGCGGCGGTGCCGCCCTCGCCGGAGCCGCCGCTGCCGCCGCCCGTCGCATTGCGTGCCATGGCCTGACCTCTTTCCGTACCCACGTGCCCACGTATCCCCGTACCGACCTGCCGGTGAACCGATGTGGCGCCGTACCGACAAAGCGACGCGCGTTCCGGCCGGTAGGGAACCCTATCCGGCCCGGACCTTGAGTTCGCGCCGGAGGATCTTCCCGGTGGCCGTCTTGGGGAGGTCGCCGAGCACCTCGACCTCGCGCGGGTATTTGAAGGCGGCGAGCCGGTCCTTGCAGTAGGCGACGATCTCCTCGGGTCCCGCGGTGGCGCCGGGCCGCAGGCTGACGTACGCCTTGACGCTCTCGCCGCGGTAGGCGTCGGGGACGCCGACGACGGCCGCCTCGCGGACCGCGGGGTGGGTGTAGAGGACGTCCTCGACCTCGCGCGGCCAGACCTTGAAGCCGGACGCGTTGATCATGTCCTTCTTGCGGTCGACGACATAGAGCCAGCCGTCCTCGTCCATGAAGCCGATGTCGCCGGTCAGCAGCTCGCCGCCGGGCAGGGCCGCCGCGGACTCCTCCGGCCGGTTCCAGTAGCCCGGTACGACCATCGGTCCGGTGACGGCGATCTCACCGGATTCGCCGAAGGGCACCTCGGCGCCCGTGTCGTCCAGGATCCGGACCATCGTGCCGGGACCCGGAACGCCGACGGCGAGGGTGCCGGACGCGGGGTCGACGGGGGCCTCGGTGCCGGGCGGGACGCTGGCGCAGGGGGCCGTGCACTCGGTGAGGCCGTAGCCGTTGGCGAGGTAGAGGCCGCCGGAGCGGGCGCGGAAGCCCTCCACCACGGCGGGCGGCAGCGGCGCGCCGCCCGAGGAGATCAGCCGGAAGGACGCGAAGTCCGCGGCGTCGGCGTCGGGCCTGGCCAGCAGCGCCATGAAGGCGGTGGACGGGCCGACGGTGTACGTCGGGCGGTGCTCGCGGAAGGCGTCGAGCACCACGCCCGGCTCGAAGCGGTACGCGAGGACGACGGTGTGTCCGCCCGCCAGCCCCGCCGAGAGCTGGCAGACCATGCCGGTGATGTGGAAGAGCGGCGCGAGCGCGAAGATGACGGCGTCGTCGGCGAAGCCCTGGACGCGTACCTGCCGGTGGGCGTTGAAGGAGATGTTGCCGTGTGTGTTGAGCGCCCCCTTGGGCTTGCCGCTGGTGCCCGAGGTGTAGCTGATCAGCGCGATGTCGCGGGCGGCGGGCAGGGGGACGTCGGGGCGCGGTCCGGCCGCGGCGCGGGCGGCGGTGAGCACGTCGTCCGCGCCCTCACCGGCCTGCGCGGGCGGCCGTTCCCCGGTCAGTACGCGGCTGTCGTCGCGCGTCTGGAGGTCGAATTCGCTGGCGGTCAGCGCGATACGGACCGGCGAGTCCACGACGGTGGCGCGGACGTATCCCTGCCAGGCGCGCTCCGAGCAGAGGATCGCGGCGGCCCCGGCGTCGGTCAGGATGTGCGCCAACTCGCCCTGCTTGTACATGGGGTTGACCGGGATGACGGTGCCGCCCGCCTTCCACGCGGCGAGCAGGCCGACGACGAACTGCGGCACATTTTGCAGCATGACCGCGAGGCGGTCGCCGGGGGCGAAGCCGCGCGCGGCCAGATGCCGGGCCAACCCGTCGGAGAGGGCGTCGAGTTCGCGGTAGCTCAGCGCGCCGTCGAAGTAGGCGAGCGCGCGGTGGTCGGGTATCCGCGCGGCGACGTCGTGGAAGGTGTGCAGGACGGACGGCGGGTGCTCGACGTCCTCGCGCTGCTCGTCGGTGAAGTGCTTGAGCCAGGGCTGGTCGGCGTAGGTGGTCATGCCGGTTCCCCTTCCCGCGCGGGGGCGTTGGCGGATTCCGTGGTCTGCCCGGCTCTCCCTGTGTCCTCGGCTTTCCCGGTGTCGTCGGCTCTCCCGGCGTCCCCGGCCTTCCCCGCGCCCTCGGCCTGTCCGGCTTCCTTCGCCCGCAACTCCTCGTAGGTGCGCTGGAGTTTGTTCATGCCGCGGAGCCAGCGGTCGGGTTCCGCGGCGCGGGCCGCGTAATAACCGGCGACCTCGGGGTGCGGCAGGATCAGGAAGCGGTCGGCCGCGATGCCGTCGAGCACCGCCTGGGCGACGTCCTCGGGCTCGATGGCGTTCGGCGCGAGCACGAGGTCGCCCGCGACCCCGGTGGAGCGGAGCATCGCGGTGCGCACGCCCTGCGGGCACACCGCGTGCACGTGGACGCCGCGGTGCCGGTAGGTGAGCGAGAGCCATTCGGCGAAGGCGAGCGCGCCGTGCTTGGTGACCGAGTACGGGGCCGCGCCGATCATCGTCAGCAGTCCGGCGGCCGAGACGGTGGACACGAAGCGCCCCTGCCCGCGCTCCAGCCATTCGGGGAGCAGCGCGCGGGCGGCGCGGACGTGGCTCATGACGTTGACGTCCCAGGCCAGCTCCCAGGCGGCGTCGTCCGCCTCGGGGCCGCCGCCGGTGCCGACCCCGGCGTTGGCGCAGAAGATGTCGACGCCGCCGCCGAGCGCGGTGCGGGCGGCGGGCACGATGCCGGAGGCGTCGCCGGGGACGACGGCCGCGCCGATCTCGTCGGCGACCGCGCGGGCGGCGTCGGCGTCCAGGTCGTTCACCACGACCCGGGCGCCCTCGGCGGCGAATCTGCGGGCGAGGGCGGCTCCGATGCCGCCGCCCGCCCCGGTGACGACCACCCGGGCGCCGCGCACTGCTTCCACGACCACGATCGTGTCTCCTTCGACTCGACTCGGCTCCTTCGCATACTAAGCGGTCGGTCACACAATCCGGTAGTGCCGGGCCGGGCGCCGGGGGCGGACCCCGGACGCCGGGGCCTGGGGTCCGCCCGCGCGCCATGTACGTAGCCGGTGCCGCCGCGTACGTAGCCGGTGCGTATTCAGCCGTCCGGGGGATGGACGACACCCGGCCCTGTCGGGATGATGCGGGCGAACCACACCATCACGGCGTATTTCCAGGGGGGCACCATGGCCGTGACCGGCACCTCAGTGACCAGCACCTCAGTGACCAGCGTCCGGCCGTACTGGGACCTGACCTTCGACGCGGACGGCGACCCCGACCCCCGGCAGCGGGACGCGCTGCTGGAGGCGGTCGGGGACCGGACCGATCTGGTGGTCTTCTCGCACGGCTGGAACAACGACATCGCCACCGCGACCGCGCTCTACGACGGCTTCTTCGGCCACTTCCCCGGCCTGCTGGCCGCCGCGCCGGACCTCCGCTTCGGCTACGTCGGCGTGCACTGGCCGTCGATGCGCTTCAGCGACGAGCCCATCCCCGATTTCCCACGCACCTCCCCGACGCTCGCCGCGCCCGTGGCGGACGGCGCCGCCGCGTCGGGCGCCGCGCTCGACCCCCTGACCAGGGCCGCGCTCGGCGAGGTCTTCCCCGGCAGCGGACCTACGCTCGACCGGATCGCGGAACTGCTGGCCGAGCGGCCGGAAGCGCCCGAGCGGCTGGACGAATTCGCCGCGCTGGTCCGTACGCTCACCGGACTGCCGCCGAGTCCGGGCGCCGCCGCACAGGGTCCGGCCGCACAGATTCCCGCCGCACGGGGTCCCGGCGCACAAGGCGTCGCCGCCCAGAGCCTCCTCGCCGAGGACATGGGCACCGCGCCGGGCGCCGAGCCGCTCCTCTTCACCCAGGACCCCGTCACCACCTGCCTCTCACTGGCCGACGCCCTGGCGACAGCGGGCGCCGAGGTCGCCCCGGCCCAACCCGTCTCCGGCGAGGCGGTGTTCGGCGGGCTCGGCCGGCGCGTGTGGGACGGCGCCAAGGAGTTGCTGCGGCAGGCCACGTACTACGCGATGAAGCGGCGCGCGGGGACCGTCGGGCAGCGCGGGCTCGGGCCGCTGCTCGGGGTGCTGGCGCGCCGGGCGCCCTCGGTCCGGGTCCACCTGATCGGGCACAGCTTCGGCGCGCGGCTGGTGTCCTTCGCGCTGGACGGCATGCCGTCCAGCGTCCGGGTCTCGTCGGTGACCCTGCTCCAAGGGGCCCTCTCGCACTACGCGTTCAGCGGCCCGCAGCCCTTCGACGCGCGGGGCGGGGCACTGCACGGCAGACAACAGCGGGTCACCGGGCCCCTGGTGGCCTGCCATTCGCGGCACGACCAGGCGCTCGGCGTGTTCTACCCGCTGGCCTCGCGGCTCGCGGGTGAGGACGAGTCGCTGCTCGGCGACATCGCCCACGCGGGAGCGGATCTGCTCGGCTTCGGCGAACGCTGGGGAGCGCTGGGCCACGACGGCTTCCAAGCTCTGGACGGCGCACCGGAGTTGACCCTGGAGCGGGCCCTGGCCGGTGGGCTGCCGAGGACCGGCTGCGTCAGCGTGGACGCGTCCTCGGTGGTGTGCTCGGGCGGGCCGCCGTCCGGCGCGCACAGCGACATCTGCCACGAGGAGCTGGCCCGCCTGGTGCTGCGCGCCGCGGGCCGGGTCCCCGGCTGAGGACCCGGCCCGCGACTGTCACCGCGGACCGCTCAAGGGCTCACCCCTGAGCGGAACGCGTCACCTGTGTGACGGGAATTCCACCACCTGCTGGAAGGTGGGCCGGTTCTGCCACGCGATCCGGTCGTCCGTGACTCCGCCCAGCGGACGCTGGACGATCGAGTCGGCGCACCACTGGTCACCGGCGGAGCAGCCGCTGTCGTCGGCCGGGTAGACGGTGGCCGCCGGGACGGCCGCCGCCTGCTTCAGCGTGGACAGCAACATGTCGCGGCAGGCGGTCAGTTGGCCGCCGCCGCAGTACGTCTGGTCGAGCGCGCCCTGCACCGGCTTGCCGAGCACCTTGCGCAGATCCTTGTCGGCGTACGACCACCAGCCGTACTGGAAGGCGCTGCCCGCGTGCGAGCCGGTCGGCCCGTGTCCCGCGGACGGCGACTCGTCGATCGCGAGGTTCGCGGCCAGCGCGTTGTAGAGGTCGCTGCCGAGGCCGGGCTGGAACTCGCCCGCGATCAGCAGCGGCCACCACGCGTCCATCACCCGTACCGCGTCCGCGTTGGCGTACGTGTGCGAGCCGGGCGAGGTCTCGTGCCGCTTGGTGCCCGCCGTGCTCCACGCCTCCAACTGCTGTACGGCGGTGGCCTCCTGGGGATCGGTGACCGGTGCGCTGTGGATCACCTGGAGCAGGTCGGGCAGGACGTCCTCACCGCGCAGGTCGGTGAGCGCCGCGTCCGCCATGGCCTTGGTGAGCGCGGCGCGGGTGACGCCGCCCGCCTGGGTGAGCGCCTTCACCCGGTCCTCCAGCAGGTCGGCGCGGTGCACGGAGCCGTTGCCGAAGCCCGCCGAGGTGTACCCCTTGGCCTGCTTGTTGTTCCACGACACGTAGTAGTCCTGGTCGACGGACTGCGGATGCTGCGCGGGCGGGGTGTAGGAGGCGGTGTTGGTCACCGGGTCCCAGCCGCGCCAGTCGTAGGCGGCCTGCGCCCACACCGGGAACGACGGGTCCACGCCGTCCGCCCTGACCGGGTTGGTGCCGCTGTTGTAGTACGCGGTGTGCTGGGAGTCCGCGTAGAACCAGTTGAAGGTGTAGTTGATGTCCTGCGTCGCCCGCTGGAACGAGGCGGCGTCGTGCACGAATCCGGGGTCGTTCAGCTCCTGGAAGCCCAGGATCGAGTCGGCCTCGTGCCGGTACGAACTGCGCAGCGCCGTATAGGCGACGGCCTTGCCGCCGACGGTCGCCCGGTACTGCACCGGGCCGTACGCCGTGCGCCAGACCTGCATGCGGTACGAGCCCGCCGCCGTGGAGTCGGCGACGGTCGGCGACCAGGAGTTGGTGCGTTCCAGCTTCTCCATCGGCACGCACGCGCCGTGCAGCACATAGTGCGTGGAGTCCTGGCACAGCTCCACGGCGTAGGTGTCGGTGACGTCCTGGCTCGCGGAGGTCGCGCTCCAGGCGTAGTCCTGGCCCCGGCCGAGTTCCACGTACATGCCCAGGCCCGCGAAGGACGCGCCGCGCGCGCTGATGCCGGGGCCCTGCAACTCCTGGAGCATCAGCAACTGTGGCGCGAAATAGCCGGTTTGCGGACCGAAGACGGCGACCGGGTGGCCGCTGGCGGTGTGCGCGCCGCTGACCACGAGAGCGTTGGACATTCCCTTCTTCGTGGCGTCGCCGGAGAAGAGGTTGCTCGGCAGCACTCCGGGGCTCTTGGTGGTGGCCTGCTTGGCGCCGCCGGTCGCGTCGTAGACCAGCGGTTCCGGTACGACCGAGCCGGCGTCGGGCAGCGCCTGGCCCTTGGCCTGCGCGGGCTTGCCGGCGTACGGGAAGCTGCTGCCGTCGTGCACGGTGGGCGTGGCCTCGGGGTCGTCCCGCTCGCGGAAGGACTCCCAGACCTTGGTGCCCTCGGCGACCCCGTACTTCTGCTGCGCCGCCAGCAGCGACAGCGCGGACTCCACCTCTCCGCCGCCGCCGGTGCCGAACAGCGCGCCGATCACCGAGGCGAGCGCGATCATGTCGGTGAGCTGGAACGGGTCGATCGTGCCCGCGTTGGTGATCGCGTCCATGTGCCCGGTGAGGACGTACTCGCCGGGGAAGTAACGGCCGTTCTTGGACTGCGTGATGTAGGCGTTGATGCCGTCGACGTACGCCTGCGCGTCGGCGAGCGCCTGTTGGCCGCGGGCGCCGCCGCTGTTCGCCAGCCGGGTGACCTGGTCCTGGAGGTCGGCCTCGGTGTACGGGGCCTGCCGCCAGAACTCCTGCTCCAGGCCGCGGTTGGCCGCCGCGCCGCCCGCGAACGACGACAGTTCGCCGCGTCCGACGTGCCGGAAGAGGTCCATCAGCCACAGCCGGTCCTGCGCCGCCGCGTATCCGGCGCCGTACTCCGTGCCCTGCCTGGTCGTGCCCTTGATGTGGGGGACGCCCGTCGCCTTGTCACGGGTGATCGTCACGTCCGAGCGCGGGCTGATCACCGAGGCGACCTGGCCCGAAGGGACGCCGAAGGACGAGCTGTTGAAGAAGTTGCTGATGGTCGCGTCGGTCAGCCCTGGGTATCCGTCGGCGAGCGACGAATACGGTCCGAGCTGGTCAGAGGTGTGCGCGGGGCGTGTCCCGAGCACCTTGTTCGCCAGAATGTCCGCGAGCGTGGCGTTGCCGTTCTCGCCGGGCGGCAGAATGTCAGAGCACTGTCCCGCGCAGTAGTCGCCCGAGTTGTCCGCGGCGTGCGCCGCCAGCGGCAACGGGGCCACCAAGGTGGCCCCGAGCGCCAGCAGCGCCGCGGCTGTCGCCGTTCTCCACTTGCCGATCCTGCCCAGCTTGCCGATCCGTCGTGGGGTCCGCAGCGGCATGTCTGCTCCTTCCGGATACCAGTCCCCGGACGTTACCGCCGGTACCTCCTTCCCGGAAGATGAACATGCGTCAGCTTTTCACTTCCCCCACATCCCGCCGCCCCCGACTCCCGCAGCCGCGAGGGTGGGTGGGGGCGCGTTGGGGTGGGTGGGGGCGCGTTGGGGTGAGCGGGCGCGGGTTGGGTCAGCGGGCGCGCGTCGCGGTCAGCGGGGGCACACCGGGATCAGCGGCGCGCGTCGCGGTCAGCGGGGGCGCAGGACGAAGACGCCCCAGCCGAAGTAGCGCTTGCCGTAGGTGAGATGGCCGCGCCGCTGGTGGTCGAGGAATTCGCGCATGGCCGGTACGTCGGGGTGGTCGGCGGGGGTGCGGCGGAGCCATTCGGAGATCGCGAACCACTGGGGCGCGTAGTAGCGGTCCCAGTTGTCGCCGTCGGCCAGCACCATTTCGACCAGGTCGACGCCCGCCGCCTCGAAGCGGTCCAGGGTGCCGCTGAGCGACACGAAGTCGTCCGGCTCGGTGCCGAGGGCCTCGTACGCCTCCTCCGGAGGTGTCTCGTGCCAGTACGGCTCGCCGATCAGCATGAGTCCGCCGGGGCGCAGGGCGGGCCGCAGCAGCTCGATCGTGCCCGCGAGGCCGTCCCCGATCCAGGTGGCGCCGAGGCACGAGGCGATGTCGAAGGCGGCGGGCTCCGGCTGGTATTTCCCGGCGTCGCCGCGCTCGAAGGTCACGCTCTCCGAAACGCCGAATTCCGCGGCCCGCTCGCGCGCCGCCGTCAGGAAGACCTCGCTGAGGTCGACGCCGACACCGCCCGTGCCGTACCGCTTCGCCCAGCCGGCCAGCATCTCGCCCTTCCCGCAGGCGAGGTCGAGGTGCCGCTGCCCCTCCTTCAACCGGCAGATCTCACCGAGCAGCCGCAGCTTCTCCTGGCTGAGGGGGTTGAGGATGCGGTTGTCCGCCTCGGCGATCTCGTGGTGGCGCAGGCTCATGTGGCTCCTTGGCGGTGCTGGTCGTTCACAGGCGGGCTCGGGCGTTCGCGATGGTCCCCGATCGGGATGGCGGGTGCCACTCGTTTTGGCCCGTCGGCTCGGCTCCATAGTGGCCGACGGCGGGGCGACGGCCGTCACCGGTCGGCGGCGTCACCGGCCGACGGGCGTCACCGCCACGGAGCCGCGGTCATCAGGCGTGACGGGTTCCGGGCGGTGACCGAGTCCGCCGAGGGGCTGGTCGCTACCCGCCGGTAGTGCGAGGATCGCGGCGCACGACGCGTGGCGCACGGCGGTACGAGCGGCGGAAGGCGGGAGCGGGCATGGCCCAGTTGCACGATCTGACGGCGGTGGAGCAGGCGGCTGCGGTACGTGAGGGGGCGGTGTCGCCGGTCGAGTTGACCGAGCACTATCTGGAGCGGATCGACCGGCTCGACGCGACGCTCGGCGCGTTCATCACCGTGACGCCGGAGGTCGCCCGCAAGCAGGCGGCGGAGGCCGAGGCGTGGGCGCTGGCCGCGCGGCGCGAGGGCGCGGCCGACGAACTGCCCGTGCTGCACGGCGTCCCGGTGCCGGTCAAGGACCTGAATCTGGTGGCGGGTGTGCGCTGCACCTTCGGTTCCGCGGCCTTCGCGGAGCACGTACCCGACGCCGAGGACCATGTGGCGGCCCGGCTGCGCAAGGCGGGCACGATCCTGCTCGGCAAGACCAACACCCCCGAGTTCGGGCTGCCCTGCTACACCGAGAACCGGCTGGCGCCGCCCGCCCGCACGCCCTGGGACCTGGAGCGGTCGGCGGGCGGTTCGAGCGGTGGCGCCGGGGCGGCGGTGGCGGGCGGCCTCGCGCCGGTCGCGCAGGGCAGCGACGGCGGCGGCTCGATCCGTATCCCGTCCTCGGTTTGCGGGCTGTTCGGCATAAAACCGAGCCGCGGCCGGGTGAGCGGCGGTCCCGTCCTGCACGACGTGAGCGGGCTCAGCACGTCGGGCCCGATCGCCCGTACCGTCGCCGACGCGGCGGCGCTGCTCGACATCCTCGCGGGCCCCGAGGCCGGCGCCCCGTACGGGGCGCCCTCGCTGCCGCCCGGCGAGACCTTCCTCTCCCACGCCCGCCGCGAGCCGGGGCCGCTGCGCGTGGTGGCGCTCGCCGATCCGCCGGTGCCCGGCGTCGCGCTGCACCCCGACTGCCGGGCCGCGCTCGACGGCGCGGCGGGGCTGCTGCGCGAACTGGGCCACGACGTGGACGAGATGGCGCTGCCGGTGGACGACTCGGTGCGGCAGGCGTTCAACGCGGTCTGGTCGGTGATGGCCGCGGCCCGGCCGGTCGCGCCGGGCGACGAGCACTTGCTGATGCCGCTGACCCGGCATCTGCGGGCGGCGGGCGGCAAGGTGTCGGGGCTGGACTTCGCGGGCGCCCTCTACGTCTTCCGCATGCTCGGCCAGCTCATCGCGGACGCGCTCCTGACGTCGTACGACGTGATCCTGACGCCGACGCTCGCGCAGCCGCCCGCCCTGGTCGGGGGCATGCGCGACGACGCGGACCCGACGGCCGAATTCGACGCGATGGCCGCCTTCACGCCCTTCACCCCGCTGTACAACGCGACGGGCCAGCCCGCGGTCAGCGTCCCGCTGCACTGGACGGACGCGGGGCTGCCGATCGGCGTGATGCTGGGCGGGCGGTACGGCGACGAGGCGACGCTGGTGTCGCTGTCGGCGCAGTTGGAACGGGCCAGGCCCTGGGCGGGGCGGCGGCCGGAGCTCTGGTAGCGGCGCGGGAGCCGGGGGTACGGGATCGGCGCGGGAGCCGGGGGTACGGGATCGGCGGCCGGGCGGCGCGAGGGGCGGCCGACCGCGCGGCGGCGATTGACACCCGGCGGCCCCCGAACCATGCTGAGAGTCGCTGAGCAAGCGCTTAGAAACCCCGTAGCGCGCCGTACCGGACCGCCCCTGGAGGCCACCCCATGTCGCAGCCCCGCATCTTCGCTTCGCCGGACGAACTGCGCGCCGCCGTCGGCGAACAGCTCGGCTGGACCGAGTGGCAGGAGATCGACCAGAAGCGGATCGACCTGTTCGCCGAGGCCACCGGGGACCACCAGTGGATCCACGTCGACGCGGAGAAGGCGGCGCTCGGCCCGTTCGGCACGACCATCGCGCACGGCTATCTGACGCTCTCCCTGATCCCGTCCCTCACCCCGCGGCTCCTGCTGGTCGAGGGCGTGAAGATGGGCGTCAACTACGGCGTGAACAAGGTGCGTTTCCCCGCTCCCGTACCGGTCGGCTCCCGGCTCCGCGCGACCGCCGAGGTCGCGGAGGTCACCGAGGTGGGCGGCGGCATCCAGCTCGTGACGAAGGTGACCATCGAGCGCGAGGGCGGCGACAAGCCGGTGTGCGTGGCGGAGACGGTGGCCCGCTTCTATCTGTAGCTCTGCGGACGCGTTCGGGCGGCTGTCCGTGGACGCGTTCGCGCGGGTCGCGCCCTCAGGCCGTGGGCCGCACCATGCGCAGCACGAGGTCGGCGTAGAGCGCGCCGACCTCGTCCGGGGTCCTGCGGCCCTCGGGGTTGAACCAGCGGGCCACGTCGATGCAGAGCGACAGCACGGCGAGCGTGGTCCCGGAGACCTCGGGGACGTCGAATTCGCCCGCCGTCACGCCGTCCTTGATGATCGTGCGGATCGCGTCCTCGCTCTGCCGCCGCAGCGCCACGATCTCCGCGTGGTGCTCGGGGGCGAGCGCGCCCAGCTCGTACTGCACGACCCGCCCGGTCGTGTGGTGCTCGGCGTGCCAGCGGACGAAGGCGCGTACGGCGCTCTCCAGCCGTTCGGCCGGGCTGCCGTCGCCGTCCCTGGCCTCGGAGAGCATGGCGAGCGAGCGCAGGTGGCCGACCTTGCTGATCTGGTAGAGCAGTTCCTCTTTGGTCTTGTAGTGGATGTAGAGCGCGGCGGGGCTCATGCCCGCGCGCCCGGCGATGTCGCGGGTGGTCGTGGCGTGGTAGCCGCGCTCGGCGAACGCCTGCACCGCCGCGATCACCAGCCGCCTCGCGGCGTCGGGGCTGATGTCCCCCCACGCCTCGCCGGTTGTCGCCTCGACGCTCATCGCACGCTCCTCACCGCCGGTCACAGCCGCCACCCTATCGCGGGGCTGAGCAAGCGCTTAGATACTAAGCGGTCGCTCGTCACTTGTCGTGACCAGGGCAGGGGGACGTCGAGACAGGACGTCGAAGCGGTAGGGGGGCGCGGTGCGTGGAAGCGGTACCGGTGCCGTACGGGGAGTGCGGTACGGGGGCGCGGTGCGTGGAAGCAGTACGGGTGTCCGGGGAGTGCGGTACGGGCGCGTACAGGCGCGCGGCCTGCGGTCAGAACGCCGATACGCCGGTCAGCGCCCGTCCGATCAGCAGCTTGTGTATCTGGCTGGTGCCTTCGTACAGCGTCATGACCCGCGCGTCCCGCAGCAGCTTGCCCGCCGGGTACTCGTCGATGTAGCCGTAGCCGCCGAAGACCTGGAGGGCGTTGTTGGCACAGCGCACGGCGGCCTCGCTCGCGTAGAGCTTGGCGACCGAGGACTCGGTGGCGAAGGGCAGCCCGCGGTCGATCAGGTCGGCGACCCGCCAGGTGAGCAGCCGGGCCGCGTCCACGTCCACCGCGATGTCGGCGAGCAGCTCCTGGACGAGCTGACGCCCGGCGATCGGCGCGCCGAACTGCTCGCGCTCCCCCGCGTACGCCACCGCCGCGTCCAGGCACGCCTGGGCGATGCCGACGCAGCCCGCCGCGACCGACATCCGGCCCTTGGCCAGCGCGGACATCGCCACGGAGAAGCCCTTGCCCTCGGGCGCGAGCATCGCGGAGGCCGGGACGCGGACGCCGTCGAGGACCAGCTCGGCCGTCGCCTGCCCGCGCAGCCCGAGCTTGCCGTGGATCTCGCGGCGGGTCAGGCCCGCCGTGTCGGTCGGCACCAGGAAGGCGCTGACGCCCTTGTGCCCCTCGTCGGCGCGGCCGGTGCGGGCGAAGAGCAGGACGACATCGGCCCAGGTGCCGTTGGTGATGAACATCTTGCTGCCGGTGATCATGTACGAGTCGCCGTCCCGTACCGCGCGGGTGGTGAGATTCGCGGCGTCCGAACCGGTGCCCGGCTCGGTCAGCCCGAAGCAGCCGACCGCGTCGCCCGCGGTGAGCCGGGGCAGCCACGCGCGCTTGTGCTCCTCGCTCCCCCAGCGCGCGATCGACTTGGCGACCAGGCCGAGCGAGACCGAGACGATGCCGCGCACGGAGGAGTCGCCGCGGCCCAGCTCCTCGGTCACCAGGCAGTAGGCGAGGTGGTCGCCGCCGGAGCCGCCGTACTCCTCGTCGACGGTCAGCCCCAGGAAACCGAGAGCGCCGAGCTTCTTCACGATGGCGCGGTCCACGCTCTCGGCGCGGTCCCACGCCACCGCGTTCGGCGTGATCTCGCGCTCGGTGAAGTCCCTGGCCAGCTCCTTGACGGCGGCCTGCTCCTCGGTCAGCTCAAGGTTCACTGCGTCGTCACCGCATCCCACGATCGTCCGGACGATCCTTCGAAACTACCACCGCTAGTTTTCGGGCGGCAGGCTCTACTATGTGCCGCATGGCCCGCCCCCGCAAGCCCCTGCTCAGCCGCGACCGGATCGTCACGGCGGCCCTCGCCCTCATCGACGAGGAGGGTCTGGCGGCCCTGTCCACCCGGCGGCTCGCGGCCGAACTGGGCGTGAGCGGGCCCTCCCTCTACAACCACTTCGCCACCAAGGAAGCCATCCTCGACGCGGCGGCCGACACCGTCGTCACCCAGGTCGACCTGTCGATGTTCGGTGACGGCAGGGACTGGCGGCAGGCGCTGCTCGACTGGGGCCGCTCCTACCGCGCCGCCCTCACCGACCACCCGCACATCGTGCCGTTCCTCGCCGTCGGGCCCGGCCTGCGGCCCGCCGGGCTCCGGATGGCCGACGCCGTCTTCGGCGGCATGGTCGAGGCGGGCTGGCCGCCCGCCCACGCCACCCGGATCGGCGCCCTCATGCGCTACTTCGTCACCGGCTCCGCGCTCGGCTCCTTCGCGGGCGGCTTCGTCGGCGAGGCGGACGTCTACGACCCCGCCGACTATCCGCACCTCGGCCAGGCCCACCTCCTCGCCAAGCACCAGCGGCAGATCGACAGCGGCGCCTTCGAGACGGGGCTGCGCGCGCTGATCGACGGTCTGGCCGTCCAGTTCGAGGCGCTCGCGGGCCCGGGAACCGCCCCGGCGTGAGCCCGGCAAGGGTGGCCTCCCGGCGGGAAATCCGGGGGCGGACCTGCCGCGCCTGCTGACAGGATGGCGCCATGTCAGAATCGGTCCCGCAGGGCCCCGAGCCCGACTTCGTCCAGGTCAACTACCGCAAATACGACGGCACTCTGCACTGGAATCTGCGGATGCGGCGGCTCGGCGAGGACGAGCACGGCGTATGGCTCGGCCTCCCCGGCTTCGGCCTGGTGCGCAAGGGCCACAACCCCCACGTCCCGATCCCCGAGGCGCACATCATCCTCTTCCCGCGCGACGCCTGGTGGACGGCGACCTTCAACGCCGCGCCCCGCCGCACCGAGATCTACTGCGACATCACCACCCCGCCGCGGTGGCCGTCCCCCGCCGAGGTCACCATGGTCGACCTCGACCTGGACGTCCTGCTCAAGCGCGGCGCCGAACTGCCGATCCTGGTCGACGAGGACGAATTCGCCGAGCACCAGGTGCGGTACGGCTACCCCGCCGATGTGATCGGCGCCGCCGAATCCGCCGCCGCGTGGCTGATGACGGCGGTGGCGGAGGGCACCGGTCCCTTCGACGGCACTCACCGGCACTGGCTGGCGATGGTCGACGGCGCGCAGGCGTAGACGTACGCCTAGACGTACGCCTAGGGACGCGCCCGCTGACAGCGGCGGGTGCGCGGTCCCGCGGGAATCCGGCCCGACCGACCGGTCAGAAGACCACCAGCGCCCGGCCGCCGCGCCCGGCGGTCATCGCCTCGAAGGCCGCCGGGATGCCGTCGAGCGTGATGCGGTCGGTGACCATGGCGGACAGGTCGAGGCGGCCCGCCCGTACGTGCTCGGCGAGCACCGGCAGATCCACGGCCGGGTCGCAGTTTCCGTACACGCAGCCGGAGAGCGTGCGGCCGAAGTAGAAGAGTTCCAGCGCGGTGAAGGTGACCTGCTGGTCCTGGCCGCCGATGCCGACCACCGTCGTACGGCCGCCGCGGCGCGTGGAGGACCAGGCGGTGCGGATGGTGTCGGCGCGGCCCACGCACTCGATGGCCGCGTCGGCGCCGAAGCCGTCGGTGAGCTTGCGGATCCGCTTGGCCGTGTCGTCCCCGGAGACGACGAAGTCGGTGGCGCCGGCCGCCCGCGCCAGCTCCTCCTTGGCGGGCGCGACATCGACCGCGATGATCCGCTCGGCGCCCGCGATCCGCGCCGACTGGAGCACGGCGAGCCCCACGCCGCCGACCCCGTAGACGGCGACGCTCTCGCCGGTACGGATCCGCGCCGAGTGGTGCACCGCGCCGTAGCCGGTGAGTACGGCGCAGCCGAGCAGCGCGGCGTCGGTGAGCGGGACGCCGTCGGGGAGCGGCAGGACCGCGCCCGCGGCGACCACGGTCTCCTCGGCGAAGACGGCGGTGCCCAGGCCCGGGTAGAGCGGGCTGCCGTCGGCGGCCAGCGTGGCGTACGGACTGGCGGCTGCCGTGGCGGAGTTGGCACACAGCCAGGGCTCGGCGAGGCCGCAGAAGTGGCAGTCGCCGCAAGCGGGCGCCCAGTTGAGGACCACGGGGTCACCGGGGGCGAGATGGGCGACGCCGTCTCCGACCGCCACCACCGTGCCCGCGCCCTCATGGCCGAGGACGGCGGGTACCGGCTGGCGCAGCGTCCCGTTGGACAGCGACAGGTCGGAGTGGCACACGCCCGCCGCCGCCAGCCGGACCCGGACCTGTCCGGGTCCGGGGTCGGGCAGCTCGATGTCGGCGACGGCCAGCGGCGCGTTGACGGCGGGCAGGACGGCTGCGCGTACCACGAGGTCTCCTGGGTGCGGGGCTGCGAGCGGATCCGGATGCGGACGGATGCGGTCGGGGGCTGACGGATGCGGACGGGTGCGGATGCGGACGGACGCGGGTGCGGGTGCGGGTGCGGACGAGCGGGCGTGAGCGGGGTGGGGCAACGGGCCGGTCGGACCGGGTCGGCCGGGGTGATCCCGGTCGACCGAGTCGGCCCGAACGGGTCGGGAGGGGCGGGCGGTTCAGCCGGGTCGGGCGGTCCTGCGGTCCTGCGGTCCTGCGGTCCTGCGGTCCTGCGGTCAGAACTGGAGGGACTTGGTCTGGAGGTACTCCGCCAGCCCGTGCGCGCCCAGCTCGCGGCCGACTCCGGACTGCTTGTAACCGCCGAAGGGCGCCAGCGGGTTGAACCGGCCGCCGTTGATGTCGACCTGTCCGGTGTCCATCCGGCGGGCGAAGGCGACGGCCTCCGCGTCGTCGGCGCCCCAGACCGCGCCCGCGAGCCCGTAGACCGTGCCGTTGGCGATGCGCAGGGCGTCGTCCTCGTCCTCGTACCTGATCAGGGCGACGACCGGGCCGAAGATCTCCTCCTGGGCGATCGTCATACCGGGGTCGACGTCGGCGAAGACGGTGGGGCGTACGTAGTAGCCGGTCTCCAGTCCGTCCGGCGCGTCGGGGCCGCCGACGACGATCCGCGCGCCTTCCGCGGCGCCGCGCCGGATGTAGCCGCGCACCCGCTCGCGCTGCTTGGCGTTGACGACCGGGCCGAGCCGTTCGCCGGGTACGTACTTGGCGGCTGCCGCGGTGGCCGCCTCGACGGCTTCGTCGTAGCGCGCGGAGTCGACGAGGATCCGGGTCCAGGCGCTGCATGTCTGGCCGGAGTTGGCGAAGACGTTGGCGATGCCGACGTTGACGGCGCGGGCGAGGTCGGCGCCGGGGAGGATGACGTTCGCGGACTTTCCGCCCAGTTCGAGCGCGACGCGCTTGACGGCGGCGCCCGCTGTGGCGCCGATCTGCCGTCCGACCGCGGTGGAACCGGTGAAGGAGACCATGTCCACGCCTGGGTGCTCGGCGAGCGCCTGTCCGGCGACCGGGCCGAGGCCGGTGACCAGGTTGAAGACTCCGGCGGGGAGCCCGGCCTCGTCGAGGATCGCGGCGAAGAGCTGGGCGACCAGCGGGGTGTCCTCCGCGGGCTTGAGCACCACGGTGCAGCCCGCGGCCAGCGCGGGGGCGGCCTTGGCGACGACCTGGTGCAGCGGGTAGTTCCACGGCGTGATCGCGCCGACGACGCCGACCGGCTCCTGGAACACCCGTGAGTTGCCGACCTGTTCCTCGAAGCCATACCCGGCGGCGAGCGCGGCGAAGCTGCCCATGACGGCGGTGGGCATGTCGGTGTGGACGGCGGCGGCGAAGGCGGGCGGGGCGCCCAGCTCGGCGGCGACGGTCGCGGCGATCTCCTCGCGGCGCGCCGCCATCAGGTCGCGTACCGCGCCGAGTATCGCGCCGCGTTCCGCGGGCGGGGTGGCCGCCCAGCCGGGCAGGGCGGCGCGCGCGGCGCGTACGGCCTCGTCCACGTCCTCCGCGGTGCCCGCGGGCACCTGTCCGATGACCTTCTCGGTCACCGGGTTGACGACGTCGATCCGGCCGCCGCCCGCGGCGGGGCGCCACTTCCCGCCGATGTACTGGGCGTCGCGCGATGTCACCAGGTCCTGTGCGCCCTCTGCCGTACCGTCCACCGTTGCTGCCCTCCGGGGTCACCGCTCTGCGTCCGACGCCCAAACTAGCGCCGTTAGTTTTTTGTGGCCAGGGTATGTCGCGTGCCGTCAGTCACGTCGCGCCGGGAACACCCGACGACCCGGGCTCCGCGCGGGGCCGGGCCGGGCCCGTGACGTCCGGCCGCCCTCCCCGGGCGACCCGCGCCCAGGGGTCCCGTGCCCCGCTGTCCGGGTGTCACACCACTCGGCGGCGCCGTGTCACCCGGTCGTGTCACGGGCGCGGCGCGGGTCAGCGGACGGCCTCCATCCGTATCGGGAATCCGTTGAGCACGGCCGTGCCGGAGAGCGGGTCGAGCCGCGTGCCGTCGAGCAACTGATTGACGTTGACGCCCGGCTCGCGGGCCGCCTCGGTCAGCCGGGTGCCCTCGCGGTCGTGACCCCAGCCGTGCGGCACGCTGACCACTCCGGGGCGCAGCGCGTCGGTGATCTCGACGGCCGCGGTGATCTCCCCGCCGTCGCCCTTGATCAGGGCGAGCGCCCCGTCGGCCAGCCCGAGCCGGGCCGCGTCGACGGGGTGTATCTGCGCCGTGCAGCGGTTGGTGCCGCCGGTGAGCGCGGGCACATTGTGCATCCAGGAGTTGTTGGACCGCAGATGGCGGCGCCCGATGAGGACCAGCCCTTCGCCGTCCGCACCGCGCGTCACCGCGGCCCGCAGCCGCGGCAGATCGGCGGCAACGGCCTCGGGCGCCAGCTCGACCGTGCCGGACGGTGTCCGCAGCACCTCGGGCACGCGCGGGCGCAGCGGGCCGAGGTCGATGCCGTGCGGCCGGTCCAGGACCCTCGCCAGGGTGAGGCCGTCGGGGTCGGCGCCGAAGCCGTCGCCGTACGGGCCGAGGCGCAGCATCATGTCGAGCCGCCGCTCGTATCCGGTGCTCCCGCCGAGCGCGGCGGACAGTCCCGCGACGTCCCGGCCGTGGACCGGCGAGTGCGGGTCGCCGGTCTCGGCGGTGAGCTTGCGGACCACCGCCTGTTCGTCCACGAGCGCGGGGTCGGCTCCCTGCTCCCGGGTCTGTCCCAGGACGGCGAGGATCAGCCGGGCGTGGATATCCGGTTCGTCCAGCAGTCCGTCCTCCAGCGGCACCGCGGGCGGGCTGTAGCGGACGGTGTTGCGGACCGCGAGCGTGCTGAAGGCGAAGTCGTAGTGCGCGCTCTGCGCGGGCGGGGGCGGGGGCAGCACCACATCGGCATGGCGCGAGGTCTCGTTGAGATACGGATCGACGCTGACCATGAAGGCCAGGCCGTCCAGGGCGCGGTCGAGCCGCAGGCCGTCGGGGGCGGACAGCACCGGGTTGGCCGCGACCACGACGAGGGCGCGCAGGCGGCCGTCCCCGGGGGTGTCGATCTCCTCGGCGAGGGCGGCGGCGGGCAGTTCGCCCTTGACCTCGGGGTGTCCCGAGACCCGGCTGTGCCAGCGGCCGACGCGGAATCCCTTGCCGGGGCCGGGAGGTCGGGGCGCCCGCGCGGTGGCCGCGAGCGGGAACATGGCGCCGCCCGGCCGGTCCAGATTGCCGGTCAGCGCGTTGAGCACGTCGACCGCCCAGCTCGCCAGGGTGCCGAATTCCACGGCGGTGCTGCCGAGCCGCCCGTAGACCACGGCGCGCTCGGCCGCCGCCAACTCGCGTGCCAGGGCCCGGATGTCGTCGGCCGGGACGTCGCAATACGCGGCGACCGCCTCCGGCGCGAAATCCGTCACCAGGTCGCGTACTTCGGCCACGCCGCTGAGCCACGGGGTCAGTTCGCCGGGATCCGCGAGCCCTTCGGCGAACAGTGTCCTGACCATGGCGAGCAGCAGGGCCGCGTCGGTGCCGGGCCTGGGCGCCACATGGCGGTCGGCGGCGCGGGCGGTCCTGGTGCGGTGCGGGTCGATGACGACGAGTCTGCCGCCGCGCCGCCGCAGCGCCTTGAGCTTGCCGGGGAAGTCGGCGGCGGTGGCCAGACTGCCGTTGGACACCAGCGGGTTCGCGCCGATGAGCAGCAGATGGTCGGTGCGGTCCAGGTCGGGCACCGGGATCGCGTTCGGGTCGCCGAAGAGGTAGCCGCAGGACACGTGCTTGGGCATCTGGTCGAGCGTGCTCGCGGTGAAGACGCGGCGGGTGCGCAGCGCGCCGATGAGCTGCGCGGGGTAGAGGCCGCCCGCCATCGTGTGCACATTGGGGTTGCCGAGGACGACGCCGACCGCGTCACCGCCGTGCGCGCCGGTGACCGCGCCGATCCCGGCGGCGACGGCCGCGTACGCCTCGTCCCACGTCGCCTCGGTCAGCCGGCCCTCGCGGCGCACCAGGGGGCGCCGCAGCCGGTCGGGGTCGGCGTCGAGCGCGCCGAAAGCGGCGCCCTTGGGGCAGATGAAGCCCGCGCTGAACACGTCGTCCCGGTCGCCGCGGGCATGCGTCACCCGTCCGTCGTCGACGGACAGCGTGAGGCCGCAGGTGGCCTCGCAGAGCGGACAGATGCGCAGGGCGGTTCGGGTCATCGGGGACTCCCCTGGACGGGCGGCGACGTTGGCGCGCGGTCGTCTTCGACATTACCCGGCGGTACTGACAACGACCCCTGGAGCGGGCATCGGGCCTCGCGAGGGCGGGTGCGGAGGCGCCGCGGGAGCGGGGGCCCGGGCCGGCTCGTGGCCGAGGCGGGAGGCCGGGGAGGCCCGCGGAGGTGCGGGGAGATCCGGGAAGGGGCGGGGAGGCCAGGGGACCTGGGGGCCTGGGAGATCAGTCCAGGACGGTCGCGAGATAGGCCCGGATCAGCTCCTTCGTCTCGGAGATCACCCCGGGGTCGCCCGACGGGTCGGTGCGGAAGGCGAGTTGCAGCGCGGCGTCCGCCGTCTCGACGGCGATCACCAGGGCCAGCCGCAGCCGGGGTTCCGAGGGGTCGACCGAGAGCCGTTCCCCGAGCAGCGCGGGCAGCCGGTCGGCGAGGTCGTGGTTGGTCTCGCCCGGCACGCCGAAGTCGACCAGTGCGAAACCGGGCGCGGTGCGCTTCATGGCGGTGTACTCGTCGACCAGGATGTTCACCGCCGTGCGCCAGTCGGGGTCGGTGCCGGGCTCCGCGAGACGCGCGGCCGTACGGTCGAGGAATTCGTCGAGGTTGCGGTGGGCGAGGGCGTCCGCGAGGGCGCGCTTGTCGGAGAAGAAACGGTAGACCGACCCGATGGGGACGCCCGCGCGGGCGGCGACGGCGCGGGTGCTGAGACGCTCGTAACCGCCCTCGTCCAACAGCCGGGCGCAGGCGTCGAGGATGCGTTCCAGGCGTTCGGTGCTGCGCTGCTGCACCGGTGCGCGGCGCAGTCCGCTGTCGGCGCCCACGGCCCGTGGCACGGCTCCCTCAGCCCTTCGCGGCGAGCGCGTCGAAGAGCTTGCGCAGGTCGGCGAGGGCTTCCGCCAGGGCGGCCGGCGGGTCGTCGGCCCTGACGATCGCCATCGCGCTCTCGCTGAGTCCGCCGTAGAGCATCGACGTCAGCGGGTCGGCGGGGCGCTGCGAGATCGCGCCCGCCTTGATGGCGTACTTCACGCCGCGCAGGGTGAGTTGGCGGCAGTTGACGCCGAGGTCGCGCATCGCCTCCCAGCCGAGCGCGCCCGGAGCGTCGAAGAGCGTGATGCGCTGCACCTCGGGGTCCAAGGACGCCTCCAGATAGGCGCGGCTGCCCTCGTAGACCGCCTCCCACGGGTCGGCGACCTGGAGATACGCGGTCGAGATCCGGTGGGCGAGACGTTCCTGCTCGCGGGTGTAGACGGCACTGAAGAGCTGCCTCTTGCCGGAGAAGTGGTGGTACAGGGCGCCTTTGGTGACGCCCGCCCGCTCGCAGACCGCGTCCAGCGAGGTGGCCGCGTAGCCCTCGGCGGCGAACAGCGCGCGGGCCGCGGTGAGCAGGTCCTCGACGGTGGCGTCCGACCGCTCGCGCTGCGTGGGGCGTGCCGCCGTCCTGCGGGCCGGGACGGTGCCCGTCCCGCTTCCGGTGCCTGTGCGCGGTGCTGCCACGGCGGCGCCCTCCTGTCGTTCGCGATGCCCTCCCCACCCTAGGGCCTGCCCACTCTTGACACGCACATACCTTCGGTATGTATTTTCATACCGCCAGTATGTACTCCCAGTATGTTTCTCGCTGCCCAGGCAAGGACGGCCCATGTCCTCCCCCGCTTCCACCCTCCCCGCACCGCCCGGCTCAGGACGGACCCCGGACGTCAGACCGGGGCTCGTCCTGCTGCTCAGCGCGGGCGCCACCTTCATCGCGTTCCTCGACGCCACCGTGGTCAACGTCGCTTTCCCCGACCTGGCCGAGAGCTTCCCCGCCGACCGCGTGTCCGACCTGTCGTGGGTCGTGAGCAGCTACGCGGTGCTCTTCGCCGCGCTGCTCACCCCCGCGGGACGGATAGCCGACGCCTTCGGCCGCAAGCGCGTCTTCCTGCTGTCGCTCACCGGCTTCACGGTCGCCTCCGCCTTGTGCGCCGCCGCGCCCGGCCTGCCCTGGCTGATCGCCGCCCGCGCCCTCCAGGGCGCCGCCGCGGCCGGGATGATCCCGGCCGCACTCGGGCTGCTGCTCGCCACCACGCCCCCCGCCGGGCTCGCGGCGGCGATCGGCGTCTGGGGCGCCGCGGGCTCGATGGCCAGCGCCGCCGGGCCGAGCCTGGGCGGTCTGCTGGTCGACGCCTTCGGCTGGCGCTCCGTTTTCCTCATCAATGTGCCGGTGGGCATCCTCCTGGTGGCCGCGGGACTGCGCGGCCTGCCGGAACGCGTCGGCGCGGAACGGCGGTTGCCCGACCCGCTGGGCACGCTCGCCGTCACCCTGGGCATCGGCCTGCTGGCGCTCGGCCTCAGCAAGGGCAGCGACTGGGGCTGGGCGTCCGCGGCCACTGTGGGCAGCGCATTGTGCGGCGCGGCACTGCTCGTCGTGGCGCTCGTCCGTTCCACGCACCAGGTGACGCCCGCCGTCGAGACCGGCCTGTTCCGCGACAGCGCCTTCGCCGTCGCCTCCGCCGCAGCCGCTTTCGCCGGGGCCGCGCTCTTCGCCTGGATGCTCTGCGGACCGCTGTTCCTCACCACCGTGTGGCACTACTCGGTCCTCAAGGCGGGCTTCGCCCTCACACCCGGCGCGCTCACCTCCGCGGTGGCCGCCCTGGTGGTCGGCAAGCGCGCCCGGCCGCACCATCTGCCCGCCGTCGTCGCCGTGTCCATGGCCGCCTTCGCCGCGGTGAGCGTCTGGACCTGGTGCCAACTCGGCGCCGACACCCGTTTCCTGGCGCTGTGGCTGCCCATGGGCCTGATCGGCGGCGCCGCCTTCGGGGCCACGCTCACCGCCCTGTCCACCGCCGCCGCGACATCGCTGCCGCCCCGGCAGTTCGCCTCGGGCGTCGGCATGACCACCACCGCGCGGCAGTTGGGCGGCGCGCTCGGCGTCGCCGCGACCGCCTCGGTCATCGCCGCCCACGGTTTGGACGGGACGCGGGCGTTCCGCGAGGTGTTCCTCGTCTGCGCCGCGCTTGCCGCCGTCGCCGCCGTGGTCGGCCTCGGCCTGACCCGCACTCTTGCCAAGGAGTCCTGAGATGACGCAGCACGGCGACGCCGTTCCCGTTCCCCTCCCCGCTCCCGCTCCCGATCCCGCTCAGAGTCCCGTCCCCGCTCCCGGTCCCGATCCCGTCCCCGGTCCCGTCCGCAGCGCGGTCAGCGCCTTCTCCGCCACCTATGCGGCCAATCACCCGGCGGAGGCCGCCGACCCCCACTGCCTGTCACCCGAGGAGAGCGACCGGCTGCTGCGCGGCGCGCCCTGGAAGCGCTTCGCGGTCGTCGGCGACAGCATCGCCGAGGGCCTGGGCGACCCCGTGCCCGGATACCGCACCGTGCCCTGGGCCGACCGCACCGCGGAGGCCCTGCGCCGGGTCGTGCCGGAGCTGACGTATCTCAACCTCGGCATGCGCGGTCTCACCGCGGGCCAGGTACGCGCCGACCAGGCCGAGCGCGCCGCGCGCTTCACGCCCGACCTGGTCGCGATCGTCTGCGGCGGCAACGACCTGCTGCTGCCCGGCTTCTCCCCCGAGGTGCTGGAGAAGGAGCTCGCCCTGCTCTTCGCCCGGCTGGCCGCGCCCGGCAGGACCCTGTTCGCGTACGCGCTGATGAATGTCGCGGCGGCCGTGCCGGAACTGCGCGGCGGCCCGCTGGAGACCGGCGTCGCCGTCCTCAATCAGGTGACCCGGACGGTCGCGGAGCGCTACGGCGCGGTGGTCGTCGAGATGTACGACCATCCCGCCGTCGCCGACCGCGACCTGTACAGCGCCGACCTGGTGCACGCCTCGGCGCGCGGCCACGCGGTCTCGGCCGCGGCCACCGTCCGGGCCCTGGCAGCGGAGTTTTCCACAGGCTCGGGCTGAGGGTTGCCGCCGTGATTCCTATGGTTCAGCATAGGAATCACGGACGAGACCCCACCGGGAGCAGACCATGAACGCCACGAACGCCGTGAACGGGCCGGGCGGCGCCGACGCCGAGGACGGCAAGGACCTGCCGTACTCCTCGGGCTTCGGCAACGAGCACAGCAGCGAAGCCGTGGCGGGCGCGCTCCCGGAGGGGCGCAACTCACCGCAGCGCGCCCCCTTCGGGCTCTACGCGGAACAGCTCAGCGGCACCGCGTTCACCGAGCCGCGCGCCCGGAACCGACGGAGCTGGCTCTACCGGATCCGGCCCTCGGCCGCCCATCCGCCCTTCCGCCGGGTCCCCAACGGCCAGGTGCGCAGCGCCCCGTTCCTGGACGTGGAGCCCGACCCCAACCGGCTGCGCTGGGGCCCGCTGCCGATGCCGCAGGAGCCGACGGATTTCGTGACCGGCCTGGTCACGGTCGGTGGCAACGGCGATGTGCTGCGCCGCGAGGGCATCGGCATCCACTGGTACGCGGCCAACCTCTCGATGCACGACCGGGTGTTCTCCTCCTCTGACGGCGAGTTCCTGATCGTGCCGCAGCGGGGCGCCCTGCTGCTGCGGACCGAGTTGGGGCTGATCCGCGCCGATCCGGGCGAGGTCGCGCTGATCCCGCGGGGCGTGCGCTTCCGCGTCGAACTGCCGGACGGCACGGCGAGCGGCTACGTCTGCGAGAACTACGGCCAGCCCTTCCAGCTCCCCGAGTTGGGCCCGATCGGTGCGAACGGACTCGCCAACGCGCGGGACTTCCGCGCCCCGGTCGCCGCCTACGAGGACCGGGACGAGCAGACGGAGGTGGTCAACAAATTCGGCGGCAATCTCTGGGCCGCGGTCTACGACCACTCGCCGCTCGACGTGGTCGCCTGGCACGGCAGCCATGTGCCGTACGTGTACGACCTGCACCGCTTCAACGTGCTGGGGTCGCTCAGCTACGACCACCCCGACCCGTCGATCTTCACGGTGCTCACCTCGCCCTCGGACACGCCGGGGCTCGCGGGCGCGGACTTCGTGGTCTTCGCCCCCCGCTGGCTGGTCGGCGAGGACACCTTCAGGCCGCCGTACTTCCACCGCAATGTGATGACCGAGTTCATGGGCCTGATCGAGGGGGCGTACGACGCGAAGGCCGAGGGCTTCGTGCCCGGCGGCGCCTCGCTGCACAACATGATGTCGGCGCACGGACCTGACCGGGCCACCTTCGACAAGGCGAGCGCCGCCGAACTGGCGCCGCAGCGCGTGGACGACGGGCTGGCGTTCATGTTCGAGACCCGTTGGCCGGTCGTGCCCACCGAGTTCGCGCTGAACGGGAGGCACCGGCAGGGGGGCTACGACCGGGTGTGGGAGGGGCTTGCGAGAAACTTCCGGCCGTGACGTCCTTCGCCCCCGACTCCCTCGTCCTGAACCGCAAGCTGCCGCTGTGGTACCAGGTCTCGCAGTCGTTGCGCGCCTCGATACTGGGCCGCCACGCGCAGGCCCCGCTGCGGCTGCCCACCGAGGACGAGTTGGCCGGGCACTACGGGGTGAGCGTCCTCACCATGCGGCAGGCGCTCAAGGAGCTGGAGGACGAGGGCCTGATCAGCCGGCACCGCAGGCGTGGCACCTTCATCGAGCCGACGGCGCTGCGCGGGGCGCCGGTGAAGCTGCTCGGCTCGGTGGACGCGATCGTGGCGCAGCAGTCCGGCGGCCGTACGGCGGTGCTGCGCTACGGTTCCGAGCCGCTCCCGCCGGGGGCCGCCGAGCACTTCCCCGACCTCGACCGGGCCATGGCCTACCGCAGGCTGCGCTGCGACGAGAGCGGTGAGCCCACCAACTGGGCGGAGAATTTCGTACGTCCGGAACTCGGCGCCCGGATCGACCTCGCCGACCTGGAGCGGTGGCCGATGACGAAGGTGCTGCGGGACGTGCTCGGCGTGCGGATCAGCCGGATCACCGACACCGTGGAGGCGCGGCTGGCCGATCCCGAGACGGCGCGGCTGCTGCAAGTGCCGCTGTTGAGCCCGATATTGCACTACACCGGGGTGACCTACGACGAGTCGGGCCGGGCGGTGGACGTGGTGCGCATCCATTACCGGGGTGACCGCTTCTCGTTCACGGTGACGATGGAGGCGCCCTGAGGGTCGTCAGTAGCATGCGTGCGGTGAGCAATGACGCGCCTTTGCTGCACGACGTGATGCCGTGGTCCGTACGCCCGCTGCGGATCGGCCGCGGCTGGCCGATGGCCGCGGAGCCTTCCTGTCTGCGTGCCCGGTGGGCGCTGTTCACCGGCACCGCGGACCAGGACGCCCGGTCGGCGCTGCTGCATCCGACGCGGGCCAGGAATCTGCACACGCCCGTCGCGCAGTTGCCGGGCCACCGCACCCCGACCACCGCGCTGGCCGGCGAGACCGGTCGCTGCCCCGAGCCGGTGCGGGTGCAGCACGGCCCGTACGACCGGCAGTGGCTGATACCCGACCACCGGCTGATCGACGTGGCGCGGGCCGAGATATGGCGGACGGCCGACGACCGGCAGGTCTTCGCGCTGGAACAGGCGTATCAGGCGCGGGCCGCGTCGGTGGCGGAGTCCGGGGCGCCGGAGCCCGCCGTGGTGTTCTGCGCGCTGCTGCCCGACGGGCGCTCCCCTGCCGGGCGGCCGGGCTGGATACGGCCGCTGTTCCGGCAGCCGGGCGGCCGGGACCCCAACATCGCGCCGGGGCTGACCGCCCTGCTCTCCGCGCGGCTGGGCACCGAGGTCGCCGCCGCGGACGTGCTGGCCTGGATCGGCGCGGCGGCGCGGCCGGGCCCCGGCGGCGCCCTCGTACCGCTGCCCCGTGATCCCGCGCTCTGGCAGGAGGGGCTGGCGCTCGGGCGCCGGACGCTGTGGCTCCAGACCCACGGGGCGCGGTTCGCCGATCCCGCCGAGGGACGCGACGCCGGTCGGCTCCGGCTGCCCGGAGGAAGCCGCCCTTACGTCCGCTCGCCGCTGCCGGACACCCCGGCCGCCGGGGAGTTGTCGTACGACCCGGACGAGCGGGCGCTGCTGATCGGTGACGGCCGGATCTCGCCGGTCTCACCGGCCGCCTGGGAGGTCACCGCGGGTGGGGTGCGGGTGATCGAGGCGTGGTTCGAGCGGCGTACGGCGCCGGGTGCGCCGGGGACCCTGGAGGCGCTGCGACCCGCCGCCTGGACGCGGGCCACCACGTCGGAACTGCTGGAACTGATCAGTGTGCTGACGCTGCTGGCCGGTCTGCGCGCGGACCGCGAGGGTCTGGCGCGCCGCCTGGCGGTGCGCGGCGAGACGATCACGACGGCCGAACTGCGGACCGGCGGCGTACTGCCGGTACCCGCCGCCAGGCGCAGGCCCGCCTCCGTGCTGGAACACCACGAGGAAGGGCCGGACGGGCAGTTCGCCCTGCTGTGACCAGCCGTTGTGACCAGCCGTGCCGTGAACGACCTTGCCGTAAGCGGTCCTGCTGCGGCCGGGTGAAGGGTGTCCGCGCGACCTGGTGTCGCGGCGGACCGTCCGGTGGGGAGGGACGGCCGCGGCGGGCACACACCGAAGCGCCGCGCGAAGCAGCGCCGAGCCGGGACGGTGTGGCCGCCGGACGATCCGAGCACCTGGCCGGTCCGCGGCCCCGACCGAGGTCAGGGGACGGCGGGACCTGGGAGTCCGAGTCCTGGGAGAGGGCGGAGCGGACTCAGCCTCGGTTGCCGAACAGCGATCTCCGCAGCCGTCGCAGCGGCGCGAAGAGCGACACCCTCGCACCGCGGTTGGCCTTGGTGTGCACGGTGTTGCGCGAGGTCAGCTCCTGCATCAGCACAGTCGCCTCCTCTGTGTCGCGCTGGGGCAGGGCAGGCCCGGCCAGTATCGCGAGGTGCCGGTCGAGGCGCGCACTGGACGCGCCTGTACCGCAGTTGATGGCAGGCACTCGTGGCCTGCTGTGCGTCGCTATCTGTTCCATTACTCTCCCCACCCTTACGAGGGCACCCGGCTCGGGCAGGCTAACCCTATCGCCCCGCCACGTCACGTGCGCATCCTGGACTCATTCGCGACGCCGTATTCACCTTCTCCTCAAGGGCGTTGACATTCCAAGGGCATGTGCCCAGCTCGGCCGCCCGATCGGCGGCGACCGCTGTGACCTGGCAACAGTGCCGTTCCCCTGGGTCTCCCCCGCCGCCCCGCCGGGGACACCCACGAGCGTGGACGTACGCTTGTACGAGAAGTTCAAGCCGCCCGACACCTCGCTCGCCAAATACTGACAAGACGGTATGAATCCACCAACGGCGTGGTGGGAGGCCCGGCATGGAAAAAGACTGGGCGAATCGGGCCCGCGTGCCGGATCATGGGCCGCATGTCCGCGACACCCAGTGAACCGAGGAGGCAAGTGCCGCCCACCACCGGAACCGGCAAGGGACCGGCCGCCAAGCCGACCGCCGCCACCGCCCCGCACCAGGCGCTCCCCGTCCATCTGCGACTGGACGACAGCGACTCCCCGTCCGATGTCGTGGACGCCCTCTTCCTGGGCCGGTTCACCTCGGGCGAGCAGCCGTTCTCGCGCGGCGCCTCGCTGGAGAATGTGAAGTCCGGCCTCACACTGCTGCCGCCGGACGCGGTGGTACTGCGCCAGGCCCGCGACAAGGACCGCAGCGCCACCCTCGCCGAGGGCGACGGCTGGACCGTCCTCATCTCCCGCTGGAACCGGGGCGCCGACGTCACCGTGGCCGCCGTCACGGACGAACTGGCCGAGCAGGTGCTGAAGTCCTCCGTCGACGACGCCGAGGACGAGCCGGAGCCGCAGCCCGAGAACGTCACCATGGGCTTCTGGTACGTCTCGCCGCGCCGCGGACCGCACCGCACCACCCGGCAGATCTCCGCCGCCACGTGGGAGGAGCTGCGCGGGAACTACACCGCGCCGGTCGCCGACTCGATGGACGGCCTGATGAAGCTCACGGCCGACGACATCACCGGCCGCCTGCTGCTGCTCCACGGCCCGCCCGGCACCGGCAAGACCTCGGCGCTGCGCACCCTGGCCCGGTCCTGGCGCGACTGGTGCCAAGTCGACTGCGTGCTCGACCCCGAGCGGCTCTTCAACGACGTCGGCTATCTGATGGACATCGCCATCGGCGAGGACGACGGCACGGCGGGCGGTCGCTGGCGGCTCCTGCTGCTGGAGGACTGCGACGAGCTGATCCGGGGCCAGGCCAAGCACCAGACCGGCCAGGCGCTGTCCCGGCTGCTCAATCTCACGGACGGGCTGCTCGGCCAGGGCCGCAATGTGCTGGTCGGCATCACCACCAACGAGGATCTGGAACGCCTGCACCCCGCGGTGGTCCGGCCGGGCCGCTGCCTGGCCAGGATCGAGGTCGGCCCGCTGACCCGTGACGAGGCCGTCAACTGGCTGGGCACTCCCGAGGGCATCGGCCGCGAAGGCGCCACCCTCGCCGAGCTGTATGCGCTCCGCCGCGGCAGCACGGCCGCCCTGCCCGTCCCCGCCCAGGCGTCGGACGGCCTCTACCTCTAGCAGCTCCGGCGGTTTCCCCGCCCCGGACGCCGCCAAGGCCGATGAGGCGTCCGGGAACCGCGCGGCCCGCGGGTGAGAAGACGCACGAGGAGACGCGCGAGTACCGGACGCCGCCTTGCAGACGTCCGCTGTTGTCATGACTCCGACAGCACCGACGCCCTCGTGGCCCGAGTGGCGGAGGAACTCGCGGCAGCGCCTGGCGAACGCTCCGAGCAGACGGTGTACGCGGCGGGCGGTCTCTCCGTGGCCGTCCGTACCGCGTCGGCCTGGGCGGCGAGCGAACCCGGCCGGGCGGCGGCTGCCCAGCCGATCGTCCAGCGCCGACCGGCCGCCACGGCGTCGGCCCGCGGCCTCACGCTGCCGCCCGCCGCACTGCCCGCCCAGTTCCTCGACCACGGCACCGGCTACCTGATCGCCGCTGCCGTACTGCGCGCCCTCACCGACCGGCTCACCGCGGGCACCGGCGCCGGCTGCCGTCTGCGTCTGGCCCTCGCCACCACGGCCGCCTGGCTCCTCGACAGCATCCCGGCGACCGACCCTCCACCACCTGCGGACCATCGCGATCACTCCCCCCGTCTCGCCGAAGCCGACTCCCCCATGGGCCGACTCCGTTACGCACTCCCGCCGATCCACTACGACGGCTCCCCCACCACCTGGTCACGCCCGCCCGGCCCCCCGGCCGCCGACCTGCCACGCTGGCGCCCCTCCGAGAGCGAGAACCTCCGGGGTCCGGGGCTCTAGGTCTCGTCGACGGCGCGCAGCGCCTCGTCCACCGCGGCCCGCGCGGCGTCCCGGTCGAGCCCGAGGCGGCGCGTGCGTGCCACGTACTCCGCCGCCGCGGCGGCCACTTCCCGTGCGCGGGCGTCGGCTGCGGCGATGTAGGTGCCGTGCCTGCCGCGGGTCTCGATCACCCCGTCGGCCTCCAGCGCGCGGTACGCCTTGGCGACCGTGTTGGCCGCAAGCCCCAACTGCTCGGCGAGTCCCCGTACGGTGGGCAGCTTGTAGCCGACCGGAAGGCGTCCCTCGCGGGCCTCTTCCGCGATCTGCCCGCGCAGTTGCTCGTACGGGGCGGTGGCCGCGTCCGCGTCTACGGTGATCTTCAGGCTCATATCCGGGATCCTGGCACAGCGGACGGCGGCAGCGGCACCGCTCGGCCGCTGCCGGCCGGGTCGTGGGCGATCGGGTCCCCGCTCTCGTGCAGGTGGAGCAGGAACGGCTGCCCGCCCCGGTAGGCGTCGATCCCCGCTCGGCAGTACGCGACCATGTCGTCGGGCAGGGCGTCCAGCGGGTACCAGCCCAGCTCGGAGCACTTGTCGGGCTCGCGGTTGACGGGCTCGCCGCCGCTGCCGTATTCGGCCGTGAAGAACCAGCCGATCCTGGCCGCGCCGTCCGGTGCGCGGTGCTGCATGACCAGGGCGACCGCCAACTCCTCCGACGCCAACTCGATGCCGATCTCCTCGCGGGCCTCGCGGATCATGCCGCTTCTGACGTCCTCGCCGTCCTCCAGGTGTCCGGACGGCGCGTTCAGCAGACCGTCCGCGTAGCCGGTGCCCGAGCGGCGGGCGAGCAGCACCTCGTCGCCGCGGAGCAGCAGCAGATGGACGTCGACGATCTCCTTGTGCCGTTGGGGCGCGGGCGGCCGGAGCACCGCCGCGTACCGCTCGTCCTCGACCTCACGGCCCCACAACGCGGCGTCGTGCCCGAGCTGTTCGATCACCAGTCGGCCGCCGAGCGGTGCGGTCAGCTCGACGAGTTCCGCGGCCCCGATGCCGACCGGGCTGATCGCGCCCCAGCGTCCTTCGACCAGTACGAGCCTGCCGCCCGGCCGCAACAACCCCACCCAGTGCCGCAGTACGGCCGCCGGATCCGGCAGGGTCCACAGCACGTGCCGGACGAGGACGACATCGAATCCGGCAGGGCCGACCGGCGGCCGGGCGGCGTCGCCGACCAGCACCCGCGCCCCCGTACCCGCCAGCTTCTCCTCGGCCCGCGCGACCATCTTTGTCGATGAGTCGACAGCGGTGATCCGGTGTCCCGCCTCGGCCGCGAGCAACGCCAGGCTTCCCGTGCCGCAGCCGAGGTCGAGCACGTCGGACGGCGTCCCGGGCAGCCACGAGCGCAGCCGTATGGCCCAGGCGTCCCTGACCCTCGGGTCGCGCAGGCCGTGGTCGGGCTCGTCGTCGAAGCGGTCGGCTTCGCCGTCCCAGAAGTCGCGGTTGTCCGTCTCGGTGCTCATGGGAAAAGCCTGCCACCCACCACTGACAATGGCCCCTCAGACCCCGCCCAGCCTGCGATAACGCGCTCTGCGGGCGGCAGTTCGCCGCTCGGGGTCCATCGCGCGGAGGTCCGCGAGACGCGCGCCGAGGACGTGGGCGAGACGAGTGAGGAAGGCGTCCGGGTCGTCGGCGGCGTCCGGGTCCTCCGGGACGACGGCGTCCGCGATGCCGTGGGCGAGCAGCGCGGCCGAGCCGATGCCCTGCTGTTCGGCGAGTTCGACGGCGCGGTCCGTCGTGCGGTGGAGGATCGCGGAGGCGCCTTCGGGCGGGAGCGGGGACAGCCAGGCGTGCCGGGCGACGAGCACCTGATCGGCGGGCAGCAGAGCGAGCGCGCCGCCGCCCGCCCCTTGGCCGAGGAGCAGGCACAGCGTGGGCGCGGGGAGCGTGACGAGGTCGGCGAGGCTGCGGGCGATCTCGGCGGCGAGACCGCCTTCCTCCGCCTCGCGGGAGAGCGCGGCGCCCGCCGTGTCGACAACGGTGAGGAGGGGCAGGCCGAGTTCGGCGGCGATCCGCATCCCGCGCCGTGCCTCGCGCAGCCCGGCGGGTCCCAGCGGCGCGGGTCCGGCTTCCGCGGGGCGGCGGTCGTGGCCGAGCACCACGCACGGCGAGGGTCCGAAGCGGGCGAGTGCCAGCAGCAGACCGGGGTCACGCTCTCCCGCGCCGGTGCCGCTCAGCGGTGTCACATCGGTGGCACGGGCCAACAGGTCGTGCAGTCCGGGGCGTTCGGGTCGGCGGCTGCGGCGCAGCGAGTCGGCGGTGTCGGCGGTGTCGGCGGGAAGTGACGCGCTCGTGGGAAGCGACGCGTCCACGGGTAGCGGCGTGTCCTCTCCTTGTCCTCTCTCTTCCTGCCCTGCGGGCGCGGGCGGAGATAGGAGTGCGGGCGGAGATAGGAGTGCGGGCGTGGACACGGACGGAGACGCGGTCAGGGGCCGGGGCGTGGTCAGGGGCCGGTGCGAGAGCGGGCCCTGCTCGCCGCAGAGCACGTCGAGCGCCGTGGCCGCCGCCGCGGCGAGCGCGCCCGCGGGCAGCACCGCGTCGATCAGACCGTGGGCAAGCAGATTCTCGGAGGTCTGCACTCCGGCGGGGAACTCCTCGCCGTAGAGCGCCAGGTGCACCCGTGGTCCCAGGAAGCCGATGAGCGCGCCGGGTTCCGCCGAGGTGACATGGCCGAGCGATCCCCAGGACGCGAGCACCCCGCCGGTCGTGGGGTGCCGCAGGTGGACCAGGTAAGGGAGTCCGGCGGCTTTGTGGTCGGCGATGGCGGCGGTGACCTTGACCATCTGGAGGAAGGCGATGGTCCCTTCCTGCATGCGGGTGCCGCCGGAGGCGGGCGTGGCCAGCAGCGGGAGCCGTTCGCGGGTGGCGCGTTCGACCGCCGTGACCAGCCGGGTGCCCGCGGCGACTCCGATGGACCCGCCGAGGAAGCCGAACTCCCCTGCCATCAGCGCCACTCGGCGCCCCCGGATCCGCCCCTCCCCCGTCACCACCGACTCATCCAGGCCGGTACGGGCGCGGGCGGCGAGCAGATCCGCCCGGTAGTCGCCCGCTTCGGGCAGGTCGGCCTCGGCCACCGGTTCGTCCCAGCGGCGCCAGGTGCCGGGGTCGAGGACGGTCCCGATGATCCGGAGGGCGGTGGGCCGGCGGTCTGGGTCGCTCATGGCGCCACCCTGCCACGGCCGGTGCGGCCGGGCCGCGTTCTCCTCCGGCGGTCGGCCGCGTGCCGCGCTACCAGCTCGGACGGATGGGGCCGGTGGGCGCGAGGCGGACGAGTTCGTCGCGCAGCGCGAGCAGCCGCTCCTCGCCGAGGAGTTCGATCCAGGGCTGGACGGCTTCCGCGGCGGACTCCTCGGCGGCGCGGGTGCACCGCCACCCTTGCGGGGTGAGCACGACCAGCCGGGCCCGCGCGTCGTCGGGGTGCGGGCGGCGTTCGACGTACCCCTTGCGCTCCAGCTCGTCCACGATCTGACTGGCCGCCTGGCGGGTGACGCCGAGGTGTTCGGCGATCTCGGTGACGGTCGCGCCGGACGGGGCCAGCCGGGAGAAGACGAAGCCGTGCGTGGGGCGCAGGTCGGTGTAGCCGAGGGCCACGACGCCGTTGTGGATGTCCTCGACGAGCGAGCCGGTGGCGGCGAGGAGCGCCGCGCTCAGGCTCATGGCATCGGAATTCTTCACAGGAACACCTTGACACAGTGCGCAAGCTGCTTGAACATATAGGCAAGGAGCTTACGCAAGCTACTTGCCTAATACCGGAGGTTGTCATGCCTTTCATCACCGCGGCCGACGCCGTCGCACATGAGATCCACGGGGTGCGCTTCGTGTCCTACGCGGCGCCCGCACTCGGCAGCGAGGAACTGTGCGCCTGGCGCAGCGAGATCCCGGCCGGGACGTCGGGACCTCCGCACACCATCACTCGCGAGGAGGTGTTCCTGGTCCTGTCCGGGTCGGTGGAGCTGTCCGTCGACGGGGAGACGCGCTCCCTGACAACGGGAGATGCCGCCATCGCACGGCCCGGCTCCTCCATAGGTCTGTCCAACCGCACGGAGGAGCCGGCCACCTTGTGGGTCACCACGAGCATCGGCCTGCAAGCCACGCTGGCCGACGGCTCGCGCATATCACCGCCATGGGCTAACTGAACGCCGACAGGCAGGTGGTCGGGGTCGCGTGCGCCGGATCGAGCGCGTTCGCCGCCTCGTGGAAGGCGATGCGGTCGGTCAGGCCGATGGCCACATGCTCGGACACGTCGACCGGGCACAGGTTCTGGAGCACGACGTTGTGCACGTCGGGCCCGGACAGCGCCTGGGTCGTATACGGCGTGACGACCTCGTCGTAGATGGTCGAGATCACCGTGTAGTGCACGCCGGGCACGGTGTCGCCGCCCGCGTTCAGGTGCTGCTGGAAGGGCGATCCGGCCACCTGGTCGGCGAGTCCGGGGGTGATCCCGTGGAGCGCGTCGGCCGCGCCGGGGAAGTACGGGAGCAGCTTGGTGAGTCCGTCGAGCGTGGTCCCGTGGTTGTCGGGGGCCAGTGCGACCAGGGCGTTCACCTTCGCCGCGCCGCCGAGGAAGCGCAGGTAGTAACGCGGCATCATGCCGCCCTGCGAGTGCCCGACGATGTCGACCTTGGAGGTGCCGGAGGCGGCGAGCACCCGGTCGGTGAAGTCGGAGAGCTGCTGCGCGGAGTCCGCGATCGGACCGAGGCCGCCGATCAACGGCACACCGGGCAGCATCCCGTAGTCGAACGAGTAGACGCAGTAGCCGCGCTGCACCAGGTAGGGGGCGAAGGCGAGCCAGTTGTCGGTGCCGTTGCCGAAGGTGCCGTGGACCAGGACGACAGGACGGGGGTGTTGGGCCGAGGGGCGGCAGGAGAAGTTGTTCCACCCGCTTGACGGTGCCGAGTTGGCAGATGCGGAGGCGGTGGCAGCGGGCGCCACAACCATCGCGGCAGCCAGCGAAAGCGCGGCCAAGAGCCGTCGCCAGGGCAGCCTCATGTGATCTCCTCGCAGTTCGGGAAAATGGACACACGCAGGCCCTGTGATCCGGATCACGAGGTTGCTGAACACCCGTTAAATTACGCGCGAGTAAGTACGGGCGGCTAGTTACGCGTGAGTAAAAAGTCGGCGCGTCGTTATCCGCCGGTCACAAAACCCACGCCCCTCCACGGCATCTCGGCGGAAGTGACGGCCTCCACCGGCGTCCACGAGTACGGCAGGCGGCGGGCGGACGTCGGCCACCGGAGTGACGACGGCCGAGCGGGCCGAGAACGGCGTCGCGACCACCCCCGCCGGGGCGGCCAGGGGCGGGCCGAGCGGCCGCGGTCGAGCGGATGCAGAGGACATGCGTATCGACCGTACGACACCCCTCACGTGCAGTGATGGTGGTGCGCCGACTTGCCTTGTTCGAACGCGCGTGCGAATGTCGGGGGCATGGGTGCAGTGCTGGCGGCAGACGGTCGGGCGGGACACGGGACGGTCGCCGGACCGGGGTCCGTGTGGGGTCCGCTGCTGCCCGAAGGGCGGCTGCGGGCGGGCACGGTGACCGCTGTCGGCGGGGACAAGGGGCTGCTGCTGGCGTTGGCGGCGCAGGCGGTGGGACGGCGTCCCGGGGCCGGCTGGGCCGTGGTGGGGCTGCCGTCCTTGGGGGCGCTGGCCGCGCGGGACGCGGGGCTGGACGCCGGGGCGGGCCTGTGGGTGGACGCGCCGGGGGGCCGGTGGGCTCAGGTGGTGTCGTTGCTGGTGTCGACGGTGCCGGTGATCCTGCTCGGCGCGCCGGGGTCGGCGCCGGGGCGAGTGGTGCGACGGGTGGCAGGACAGGTGCGGGCCCACGGGGCCGTGTTGCTCGTGGCCGGTCCGTGGGACGGCGCCGATCTGCGGCTGCGGGTGACCGAGGCGCGGTGGGACGGGCTCGGTGCGGGCCACGGTGTGCTGCGTCATCGCCGCGTGGTGGTGGAGGTGTCCGGGCGCGGCGCCGCGGGCGGTGCCCCGCGCCGGGCGGAGCTGTTGCTGCCCGGCCCGACCGGGATGGCGATGCCCGTGGCGGAGCCCGAACCGGTCTCTCCGCCCGCGGATCAGGTGCGGGCCGGGGCCGCGCCGGGCCGGGGCCGGGCGCTGCGCGTGGTGGGGTGAGCGGGCGTGCGAGTGCTGGTGTCGTGGGTCCCGGACTGGCCGCTGATCACCACGGGGCTGCCGGACGGGGAGCCGGTGGCGGTCGTGTCGGGGGACGGACGGGTGGTGGCGTGTTCGGCCGCGGCGCGGGCGGCCGGGGTACGCCGGGGAATGCGGGTGCGGCAGGCGCAGTCCCGCTGCCCCGGGCTGCGGGTCGTCGAACGGGATCAGGCGGCCGAGACGCGCGGGTTCGAGCCGGTGGTACGCCGGTTGGAGGCGGAGGTGATGCCGCGGCTGGAGGTGATCCGTCCGGGCATGGTGGCCGCCCCGGCCCGCGGTCCCGCGCGGTACTGGGGCGGCGAGGCGGAGCTGGCCGCGCGGGTCGCCGCGGCGCTCTCCCGGCTCGGCCACCCCGTGCAGAGCGGGGCCGCGGATACGACGTTCGCCGCGGCGCTGGCGGCCCGCGCCCGGTCCGGGGTCCTGGTTCCGGCCGGGGAGACGGCCGGTTTACTCGCCCCCTATCCGGTGGGCGTGCTCGGTCGGCCCCGGCTGGCCGAACTGCTGGTCAGGCTCGGGATCGGCACGCTGGGCGGTTTCGCGGCGCTGCCCTCGGACCAGGTGTCGGCCCGCTTCGGCGCCGACGGGGCGGCGGCGCACCGCACCGCGTCCGGGCGTGAGCCGCGGCTTCTGAACGCCTCGGGCGCGGAGCCCGACCACGCGGTGCGGTGGGGCTTCGACCCTGCCGAGGAACGCACCGAGCCGTTGGCGTTCGCGGGGAAGGCACTGGCCGAACGGTTGCAGGAGCGGCTGACGTCAGCGGGCGTCGTCGGAGCACGAGTGGAGGTGGAGGTGGGCCTGGCCGACGGCCGCAAGTTGCGGCGGGCGTGGCGGCACGAGGGACGGCTGTCGTCGTTGGCGGTCGCGGAGCGGGTGCGCTGGCAGGTGCAGGCGTGGACCGATGCCGGGGATCTCGCCCCGGCCGCCGACGGGGCCGGGGGCGCGGTCGGAGTGGTGGAGCTGGTGCTGCGGCCCCGGCAGCTCAGCGCGGCCACCGGCCGTCAGACGGTGCTGTTCGGCGGGGGCGCCACGCTGGACGATCTGGAGCGTGCGGCCGGTCAGGTGCAGGCGCTGCTCGGGCACCGGGCGGTCACGCGGGTGGAGTTGACCGGGGGCCGCGGCCCGGCCGACCGGGTCCGCAAGGTCCCGGTCGGCGACATCGCCACGCCCCCGGCCGGTGGCGGGCCGTGGCCCGGCAGGCTGCCCGCCCCGCACCCGGCCACGGTGTACCAGCCGCTGCTGCCCGCCCGGTTGCTGGACGGCGCCGGGCAGGTGGTGGGCGTCTCGGGACGGCTGGCGGTCTCCGCGCCTCCGGTCCGGCTGACCGTGGACGGGCTCCCCGGCGTGCTGGAGGTGACCGCGTGGAGTGCGCCGTGGCCCGCGCTGGAACAGTGGTGGGACCGGGACCGTGCGCGGCGGATCGCCCGGATGCAGATCACCACCGCCGCGGGCGGGGCATGGCTGTTGCAGATCTCCGCGGGCCGGTGGTGGGCCGAGGCCCACTATGGCTGACCGCCGCACCGGTCGTCTGCTGCGCCTGCCCGCCGCCGCTCCGCGCACGGCGCGCCCAGCGGATCCGGCACACGCGGCGGACCCGGCGGACCCGGCACACGCGGCACACACCGAATACCGGGAAGAGCGGAGCCGGTTGCCGTGGGCGGAGCTGCATGTGCACAGTTCGCTGTCGTTCCTCCAGGGGGCCAGTGATCCGGGGGCGCTGGTCACGGAGGCCGTGCGGCTGGGCATCGAGGTGCTGGCGCTCACCGACCGGGACGGGCTGTACGGGGCCCGGCGGGTTGCCGAGGCCGCCCGCGGTACCGGGCTGCGGACCGTGTTCGGCGCCGAACTCACCCTCACCGCTCACGGGCTCGGCCACCCCGTCGTCCTCGCCCGGAACCTCGACGGGTTCCACCGCCTGTCCGCGGCGATCACCGCGGCCCAGCTCGCCGGGTCCAAAGGCCGTCCGGTGTACGACCTCGACGTGCTCGCCCGCGCCGCCGCCGGCGGCGACTGGGCGGTCCTGACCGGCTGCCCGCCCGCCGACGCGGGCGAGGACGGTACGGAGATCGGACAGCTCGCCTTCCACCTCGACCGGCTCGGCGAGGTGTTCGGCAGCGGCAGCGTGCACGCGGAACTCATCGACTGGAATCTTCCCGTCGACAGCGTGCGCGCCGACGCCCTGGTGGTGGCCGCTCACCGCACCGGCACCCCCGTGGTCGCCACCAACGCCGTCCACTACGCCGCGCCCGCGCAGGCCCGGCTCGCCCAGGCCCTCACCGCACTGCGACGGATCGAGACCCTCGACCAGGCCACCGGGCATCTGATGGCCGCGCCGACCGCGCACCTGCGGACCGGGGCGGAGATGGAGGAGCGGCTGGCCCGCTACCCCGGAGCGTACGAATCGACCATCGCCCTGGGCCAGTCGTGCGTCCTCGACCTCGCCGAGCTGCGGCCCGAACTGCCGCGCTTCCCCGTACCGCCCGGTCACGACGACAGCTCCTGGCTGCGGCGACTGGCCGAGCGGGGCTGCGCCGCCCGCTACGGGGCCCGTGACGATCCGGCGGCGGCGACCGCGTGGCGGCAGCTCGACCACGAACTGGGGGTGATCGGCGATCTGGGCATGGCCGGGTACTTCCTGATCGTCCACGACATCGTGCGCTTCTCGCAGGAGCAGGGCATCTGGTGCCAGGGCCGGGGCAGCGCCGCCAGCAGCGTGGTCTGCTACGTCCTGGGCATCACGGCGGTGGACGCGCTCAAGCACGGGTTGCTCTTCGAACGGTTCCTGTCGATGGAGAAGTCGGGGCCGCCGGACATCGACATCGACTTCGAGAACCACCGCCGCGAAGAGGTCATCCAGTACGTCTACACCCGCTACGGCCGTGACCACGCCGCGCAGGTCGCCAACCTCATCAGCTACCAGCCGAAGCTGGCGGTCAGGGACGCGGCCCGAGTGCTCGGTTACCCGGCCGCCGCCGTCAACGCCATGACCCGGTCCCTGCACCACCGGCCCGGCCGCCCCCACACCCCCGACGGCGCGAGCAGCGACACAAACACGGCCACGAGCACGGCCACAAACACAAACACGGGCACGGGCACGGGCACGGGCACGACAGCCGATCCGGACATCCCCGCCGACGTCACCGACCTGGCCGCTCAGCTCAAAGGTCTGCCACGGCACCTGGGGGTGCACTCCGGCGGCATGGTGCTGACCGCGCAGCCGATCGGCGAGGTCATGCCGGTCGAATGGGCCACCATGCCCGGCCGGTCCGTCCTCCAGGGCGACAAGGACGACGTCGCCGCCGCCCATCTGGTCAAGATCGATCTGCTGGGTCTCGGCATGCTCGCGGCTCTGCACACCGCCTGTGACCTGATCGCCGGACACCACGGCGTACACCTCGACATGGCGACGATCCCGCAGGACGACCCGCGGGTTTACGCGATGATCGCCCGCGCCGACACCATAGGGGTCTACCAGGCCGAGAGCCGCGCCCAGATCAGCACCCTGCCGCAGCTGAAACCGGCCTGCTTCGAGGACCTCACCGTCGCCGCCTCGATCATCCGCCCCGGGCCGATCCAGGCCGGGAGCAAGCACCCGTATCTGCGGCGCAGGGCGGGCGAGGAACCCGTCACCTACCCCCACCCGCTGGCCGAAGCGGCGCTGAAGAAGTCCCTGGGGGTGGTGTTGTGGCAGGAGCAGGCGATCCGGCTCGCCACCGACTGCGCCGGGTTCACCCCCGGCGAGGCCGACCGGCTCCGCAAGGACCTCGCCGCCAAACACGCCACCGAGAAGGTCGCCCGGCTGCGCGACCGGCTGCTGACCGGCATGGCGCGGCGCGGGATCGGCCCGGACGCCGCGGAGCGGATCATCACCATGATCTCGTCGCTGAGCAGTTACGGCTTCCCCGAGTCCCACGCGCAGTCCATGGCGGGCATCATCTACGCGTCCGCCTGGATCAAGCACTACTACCCCGCGGCCCTGATCGCCGGGATCATGGCCCACCTGCCGATGGGCTTCTACGACTCCCAGACCCTCATCCAGGACGCCCGCCACCACGGCATCGCCGTCCGGGGCGTCGACATCAACGCCTCCGGCGTGCACGCCACCCTCGAACCCGACTCCGCGCGCCCCGACGGACATCCGGCGATCCGCCGCGGGCTCACCAGCGTCCGCGGACTGTCGCAGGACGCCGCCACGACCCTCCTCACGGCCCGCGCCGAGCGGCCGTTCCGGGACCTGGACGACGTCGCCCGACGCGGCGGCCTGGGCGCCCGGCTCCTCGAACAGCTCGCCACCGCCGGCGCCTTCGCGTCCCTGGGCACCGGCCGCCGCACCGCGATCTGGCGCTCCGGCGCCCACACTGCGCACCAGCAGCCGGTCCTGCCCGGCTTCGACGCCCTGCCCGACGCCCCCGAACTCCCCGCCATGACCGCGGGCGAGACCACCCTGGCCGACCTCACCGCCACCGGCGCCACCGCGGGACCGCACCCCGTCCACCACCTGCGCCCCTACCTCGACCACCTCGGCGCACAGCCCACCAAGGCCATCCGCACCTGGCCCGCACAGCGCCGCATCCGCGTCGGCGGCATCGTCAAATACCTCCAACGCCCCCCGACCGCCAACGGCATGGCCTTCGCCGTCGTCGAGGACGAGACCGCCATGGCCAACCTCGTCATCACCCCACCGGTCTGGGCCCTCATCCGCCGCACCATCCTCGACGCCCCCGCCGTCCTGCTCGACGGCCACATCGAACGCGAACACGACGTCACCAACCTCGTCGTCCACACCGCCCGCCCCCTCGGCGAGGGCGAGCCGAAGGCGTAGGGCCGCGAAGGGTGTTGGGTGACGGTGGGTGTTGGGTGGCGGTGCGAGGGACGGACGGGGGACGATGCCAGGTATGGGTCAGAAGGGAACGTCGGGACGCGCGGCGGGTACGACCGCGTTGGTGGCTGTGGTGCCGGAGGCGGAGAAGGTGGTGGGCGCGGCGCGGGAGCGGTACGACCCGGCCGCGGCGGAGGGGGTGCCCGCGCACCTCACGGTGCTGTATCCGTTCCTTCCGGCCGAGCGGATCGACACGGGGGGGGCGGGCTGCGCTGGGTGAACTCTTCGCGGGCCACGCGCCGTTCGAGATGCGCTTCCCCCGCTTCGGGCGGTTCCCGGATCTGCTGTGGCTGGCGCCCGAGCCCGAAGGACCCGTGCGGGCGCTGACCGCGGCAGTGGCGACCCGGTGGCCGGAAGCCCCGCCGTACGGAGGCGCGTTCGGTGATCCGGCCCCCCATCTGACTGTCGCGCAGGGGCAGTCGGACGAGGTGTACGCCGCGGTGGAGGCGGAGTGCGTCCCGGCGCTAGCGCTGCTGCGGACGCGGATCGCGGAGGTCCGGCTGGTGGTCTTCGACGGCGTCCGCTGGACGCAGGACGCCGTGTTCCCCCTGGGCGGAGCCCCCCACGGCGGGGCTCGCTGAAACAGAGCCCACTGAAACGGCGTCCGCCGGAACGCACTGCGCTGAACCGGCATCCGCCAAACCCGCAGCCCTCACCGAACCCGCGTCCGCCGAACCCGCGCTCCCGCCACGCAGCAGCAGAAGCCACGCGGCCAGCAGCCCGAGGACCCCGACGGCGGCGAGTTGGAGCCGGAAGTCGACCAGGGCGACCAGCCCCGCGCCGAGGGCGGCGGCCAGCGCCGTGGGTCCGAAGATCACCGTGCTCGCGGTCGCCGCGACCCGGCCGACCAGTTCGGGAGCGGTGCGCTGCTGGACGGCGGTGAAGGCCGCGACGATGACCCAGGGCAGCCCGACCCCGATGGCGAGGGTCGCGACGAGCACGACGGGCAGTGAGGGGACGGCGCGCAGGGCGGCGCCGGTGGTGAAGAGCAGCAGGCCGACGGCGGCGAAGACCCGTTCCGGCAGGCGGCGCATGACCGCGCCCGCGACCACTCCGGCGACGATCGACCCGGCGCCCTGCACCACGTAGAGCACCGCCACGAAGGCGGGCGGACGGTGCAGCCCGGCCTCGGTCATCTCGTAGATCGCGGAGCTGCTGAGCCCGGACAGCACCATCGCGACCGCTCCGACGGTCACCAGCGGGCGCAGCAGGGGGTGGTCGCGCAGGCAGCGGATGCCCTCCGCGGTCTGTTCGCGCCAGCCCTCGGCCGGTGGGACCGGCGGGAGTTCACGGGTGCGCAGCATCGCGAAGGCCGCCGCCGCGAGGACGAAGGTGACGGCGTCGAGGACGGCGACGGCCCCGCCGCCGTAGCGCAGGAAGAGGCCCGCGCCGACGAGCGGGGCGAGCAGCTTCATGGCCTCGTTGACGGTCATCCGCAGGCCGTTGAAGTCGCCGCGCAGGTCGACGGGGACGGCGGCGGTGACGAGACCGGCCTCGGCGGCGTCCGACAGCACGGAGGCGGCGCCGACCACCGCGAGGACCACGAACAGCAGCCATGCCTCGCGGCCGGACCGTACGGCGAGAAGGACCAGGAGCAGGACGGCCAGGGCCGCGTTGGTCCAGATCAGCAGCGAGCGGCGGCGCACCCGGTCGGCGAGGGTGCCGAGCACCGGCCCGGCCAGGGCGGGCGCCCACACGCAGAAGGTCACGGCCGCCGCGAGGCTGCTGGAGCCGGTCAGCGTCTTCACCCAGATACCGGCGACGAGCAGCATCGCCGAGTCGCCGAAACCGGAGACCAGGACACCGCCCAGATACGTCGCCGCGTCACGGTCCCCCAGGACCTTGCGCACCGTCATGACTCCCAACATATTGCTTGGGAGTCAGCGGCGGCAACCGCCTGCCCGCTTCCCGCGCCCGTGGACGGTCTAATGGGCACATGACGGCGACCGATCCCCTCCTCAGAGCCCTCGCCCACCCGGTGCGGCTGCGCATCGTGTCCCTGGTCTGGAACGCGCCGCTGTCCGCCGCGGAACTCGCCCGCGAACTGGGCGTCTCGCACGCCCTGGCCAGTCAGCATCTGCGCAGGCTGGACGCGGTCGGCCTGGTGGAACTCGCCGAGGTGCGCGCCAACCGCGGCGGCAGGGAACGCCGTTACCGCGCGGTGCACGGCTCCCCGCTCTCCGATCAGCGGGACGAGGGGGCGCTGCTGATCGCCGAGGCGCTGGCCCACAATCTGCGCGACCGGGCGGGCCGCCGCGCGCCGGGCGCCGCGGGGGTGACCTCGGACGCGGAGCTATGGGTGGCGCCCGAGGTCTGGGACACCTTCCGTGTCCGACTGGCCGCGCTCTTCGACGAGCTGCACGACGCGGCGCGAGCGCCGCATTCGCCGGGCACGGTCGGAATCGGCGCGACGGTGATGGCGTTTCCCCTCACTGAGCCCGACGCCGGACCGGGACCCGCACAGCCCGACCACAAGCACGAGCCCGCCCGCGAGCGCGACCACGACGAGCACCAGCACCAGCACCAGCACCAGCACCAGCACCAGCACCAGCACCAGCACCAGCACCAGCATGACCACGCACCCGCGCCCGAGGCCGCACCGGCCACCGGCCACCACCCCGAAGCCCCACGATCAGAACCGGAGCGATGATGAGCCGTCAGGAAACCTCCGCCCACCCGCTGTTCGACCTCCTCCAGCGGCAGCTCAACGGCGTCCTCGTCACGCTGAAGCGGGACGGCCGGCCGCAGTTGTCCAACGTGACCTTCCACTACGACGACTCGACCCGCACCATCCGCGTCTCGGCGACCGACGACCGCGCGAAGACCCGCAATCTGCGCCGCGACCCGCGGGCCAGCTTCTACGTCTCCACGCCCGACCTCGGCGCGTACCTGGTCGCCGAGGGCGACGCCGAACTCACCCCGGTGGCCGCCGATCCGCACGACGCGACCGTGGAGGAGCTGGTCGACCTGTACCGCGCGCTCCGGGGCGAGCACCCGGACTGGGACGAGTACCGCGCCGCGATGGTCGCCGACCACCGCCTGGTGATCAAGCTGCGCGCCGACCGCGCCTATGGCTGGGGCCGCGAAGAGGGCGCCACCAGCGGCCCGTTGACCTGAGGCCCCCTGAGGCCCGGCGCCGCGACACCGATTGATACGGCCAGCCGGCCGAACAGGTTGAATTCCGGCGGGAATTCCCGGCAGAGTTCCCTCATGGACGAAAATGAGTTCGATTTCTACCGGACGCAGAGCGTGGCCAGCGACCCGGGCGGCACGGACGTCTTCGCCGGGCTGCCCGCCGACCCGGGGGTCCTCGCCGAGACGGTGCGCAGTCTGCTCGTCCACCGGGAGGAGACGCACCTGTTCGGGTACGAGCTGCCGCGCGACCGCAAGGACGCCGAGGCGGAGACCCGTTACGCCGCGGACATCCTCGCGGTGGCGCGCGGCCTGTGCGACGCGCCGCTCGACCGCCCGCGCCGCCCGGAGGAGCGATTCGCCGGTACCTGCCGGGACTTCGCGCTGCTGCTGTGCTCCGCGCTGCGCGAGAAGGGCGTCCCCGCCAGGGTCCGCGGCGGCTACGCCACGTACTTCACACCGGGTTTCCACGACGACCACTGGATCACCGAGTACTGGGACGCGGACCGCGCGAGCTGGCGGCTGGTCGACGCGCAGATGGCCGCGCCCGAGCTGATCAGCGCGCACGGCATCGACTTCGACCCGCTCGACGTGCCGCGCGACCGGTTCGTGGTGGCGGGCCGGGCGTGGCAGGACTGCCGGTCGGGCACGGCGGACCCGCGGACGTACGGGGTCGAACTCCTCGGTCTGCAAGGGTGGTGGTTCGTGCAGCACAATCTGCTGCTCGACCTGGCGATGCTCAACAGCACCGAACTGCTGGTGTGGGACGGCTGGGGGCTGGCCGACCCGCCGATGGACCAGCCGTTCGACGCGCTCGGCGCCGACGACGTGGCGCTGCTCGACGCGGTCGCCGAACTCAGCGCCGCGGGCGGCCCCTTCACCGGAATCCGCCGTCTCCCGCGCGAGCACGAGGCGCTGCGGGTGCCGCTGGTGGTCAGCTCGCACACCACCTACCTGGGCGAACGGACTGTGACGCTCCGTCAAGCGGTCGCTTTCGACTGAGCCTTGCTCACCCCGGCCCCGAGGACGCCTCCGTCCCGTCGGCCACCCCGCGGTCCGCCGCCCGCGTCAGCCGCCCCGCCACCACCCGCAGATACTCGGCGAGTTCGGGCGGCTCCCGCACTTCGAAGTCCACCCCGAGCATGCCGACGAACATCGCCAGCGCGTCCAACGACTCGAAGCCGGTGGTCAGTTCGCAGGTGTCGGCGTCGAGCGGGTCGACCGCTCCGAAACCCGCCCAGATCTGCCGGACGGTCGAGGCGGGCGCGTGCAGCACCACGCGCGCCTGGAAGCGGTACGCGTGCGAGGTGACGCCCTTGGCCACGTACTCCGCCGCGTCCTCGGGCAGTTCGCGGGGCGTGAAGCGCGGGCCGGTGGGCGGCTTGGGCTCCATCCGGTCGACGCGGAAGGTCCGCCAGTCCGCGCGGTCGACGTCGTAGGCGAGCAGGTACCAGCGCCATCCGTGGTGGACGAGCCGGTACGGTTCCACGGCCCGGCGGCTGGCCTTGCCCGCGTAGTCGCGGTAGTCGAAGCGCAGCAACTCCCGGTCCCGGCACGCGGCGCCGATCACGGTCAGCACCTCCTGGCCGACCGTCGGACCGGCGGCGCGCGGCCGTACGGTGACCGCCTGCATCGCCTGGACGCGGTGCCGCAGCCGGGACGGCAGCACCTGCTCCAGCTTGGTCAGCGCGCGTACCGACGTCTCCTGGATCCCCTCGACGCTGCTGCCCGCCCCGGTGCGCAGGCAGAGCGCGACCGCCACCGCCTCCTCGTCGTCGAGCAGCAGCGGCGGCAGCGCGGCGCCCGCGCCCAGCCGGTAGCCGCCCGCGGTGCCGGGCGCCGCGTGCACGGGATAGCCGAGCGCCCGCAGCCGCTCGACGTCACGGCGGACCGTGCGCGCGGTGACGTCCAGCCGCTCGGCGAGGTCGGGCCCCGTCCAGTCGCGGCGTGACTGGAGCAGCGAGAGCAGGCGCAACAGCCGCGCCGAGGTTTCCAGCATGCCGTCCAGTCTGTACGAACCGGCGCCCCCACCGCGCGGGGTGCGGTGGGGGCGCCGGACGGTGGAGCTGTTGAGCGGGTGAACTGCCTTTGCTCGCAAGGCTTCCGCCCACTCGGCCGATTCACGCCGACTCGCGCGGGCCTCGCTTACTCGCGCGGGTTTCGGCGGACGGCTCAGTAGACGCTGACCCCGTACGCGCTCAGCGCCTCCGTGACGGGCTGGAAGTACGTGGTCCCGCCGGAGGAGCAGTTGCCGCTGCCGCCGGAGGTCAGGCCGATGGCCTTGGTGCCGTCGTAGAGGGAGCCGCCGCTGTCGCCGGGCTCGGCGCAGACGTTGGTCTTGATCAGACCGTAGACGATCTCGCCGTTGCCGTAGTTGACGGTGGCGTTGAGGGCCTGGACGGTGCCGCTGTGGATGCCGGTGGTCGAGCCGCGACGCGTGACGGACTCGCCGACGTAGGCGTTGGCGGCGCTGGTGATGTCCTGGCTGCCGACGGTGCCGTCATGGGCGACCGTCGAGTCGTAGCGGACGATGCCGTAGTCGTTGGTCGGGAAGCTGGTGCCCGTCGTCGGGCCGATGTAGGTGCCGGAGGTGGTGTAGTACGCGGGCTTGCCCTCGGTGCAGTGACCCGCGGTCAGGAAGTAGTACGTGCTGCCGCTGCGGACGTTGAAGCCCACCGAGCAGCGCCACTGGGTGGTCTGCACCGCGTCGCCGCCGGAGAGCAGCGTGTTGAAGGTGCCCTCGACCCGGTTGATGCGCACGGCGTCGCCGAAGCCGGCCGTGGACTTCTTGAGCTGGTCGAGCTGGGAGGCGGTGACCCGGCTGTCGATGCTGACTTCCAGGGTGTTGCTGCGCGGGTCGACGGACCAGGCGGTGCCCGCGACGTCGGCCGCCTTGGTCGCGTCGCCCGCCTTGGCGAGCTGCGCGGCGCTGTGGGTGACCAGGCGCGGGGTGGCGCCCGCGGCGCGGACGCTGTCGGCCGCGGCCTGGGTGGTGACGTTGACGACGGTGGTCTTGCTCGCCGCGTCGTAGTAGGTGCCCGCGGTGCTGTTCGCGCCGAGGTGGGTCGCGAGGGTGGCGGCCGCGTCGGGCGTGGCCTTGGGGGTGGGGGTGGCGCTCGCCGACGGGAGTGCGATGGCGGTGGCGGCGATCAGGCCGGAGGTGACGGCCAGAAGCTGTATGCGCCGGGTGGTCTTCACTCGTTTCCTCCTGTGGGGGTGGGAGGTTGCGGGGGTATTTGTCGGTGTACTGTCAGACTCGATCCGATATTCGAACGCCTCATACGCCTGACAAGCACTCACAGGAGTATTCAGATCCCACAGGCAACACACAAGGGGGCCTTTCGGCCGGGTAGTTCGGCCGAAAGGCCGTACGGCGCCTGACACAGCGCTGCCCCGGCGGTCCAAAAACCGCCGGGGCAACCGGATGTGACGCCGTCTCAGTTGGTGAGAACTGCCCGCTCCCCCGCTTCCAGCGCGAAGGCCAGGGTGTTGCCCGGCGGCGGGAACGGGCAGATGAAGGCGTCCGCGAAAGCGCACGGCGGCAGCGTCGTACGGTTCAGGTCCAGCGTCAGCGAACCGTCGGCGTCCGGCGCGGGCGCGTGCAGGAAACGGAACCGGAATGTGCTGGTTCCGCTGGTCGCGTCCGCGATGACGCCCCACAGCCTGCCGTCATCCTCGACCGTCACGGCGAGCGTGTGCTCGGTCCCGTCCACCGTGAACGCCAGCTCGCCGCCGAGGCCGAGACCGCGCTCACGGCCGTCCGCGTTCGGTACCCGGACGGTGCGGTCGGCCTCGAACGGGCGGAAGACCGCGGGCAGCACCCAGCGCTCGTCGGGGTCGAAGGCCGCGATCCCGGCGAAGGCCCGACGGGCGGGCGACCGCGGGTCCCAGACCCGTACGGCGAGCAGGCCCTCGCGGACGATCGCCAGCAGTTTCCTGCCGTCCGGCAGGAACACCGGCTCGCCCTCGGCCTCCAGCACGGTCGACACGCCGTCCGCCTCGTGCACCACCGCCCCGCCGTCCTGCCGCCACCGGCCCGGCAGTCCGGGGATCGTCCCGTCCCCTGCCACGTCGTCGAGCCAGTACGTACCGATCAGGGCCAGCGGACCGTACGGCGCCGCGACGGTCTCGGCCCGCCGCTCGTGCCACCGCTTCCAAGCAAGAACCGTTTCTGCGCTCATGCCGACCAAGCCTTCCATACGGGCCGCGCGAGCCGGGTGCGCTCGCACGGCGGTGACCTGCGGGGAGTGTGCCGTGAGGGGGTACGGGGAGTGTCGCGGGAGAGGGCGCGCGGAGTCATGGGACAGGACGTGCGAAGCCTCGGAAGGAGGCGCGCGGAGCCTCGGAAGGAGGCGCGCGGAGTCTCGGGAGGAGGCGCGCGGCGACGCACCGCCGTCCGACTGGTGAGACGGGCGGTTCACCGGAGGTCCGGTAACGGGCGGTGCAGGCCCAGGTGTTCGCGCAGTGTCGCGCCCGGGTGGAAGGAGCGGAACAGACCCCGGTGCTGGAGCAGCGCGGTGGTCCCGTTCACGAAGCGCTCCAGATCGCGTCGGGGCTCCACCGGCCGGACGCGGAAGCCGTCGACCGCGCCCGCCTGCTGCCACGCGGCGATCAGCTCGGCCAGGTCGACGGGGCCGCCGCAGAACAGCACGCCGCCCGCGCCGTCCGGCACCAGGGTGATCTCGGCGCCCGGCTCCGGGCCGATCTCGCCGCCGCCGAGGTCGACGGAGAGTTCGGCGAGCACCAGCAGCCGGTCCGGGTCCCGCCCCGCTCCGACCGCCAGCCGCCGCAGTTCGTCCCGTACCAGCCCGGCGGTCTCGGGACCCGCGGCGCGGACGAAGGCGAGGTCGGCGTACCGGGCCGCGACCGCGCGGGCGGCGGGTTCGGTCGCGTCCACCGCCGTGACCGGCCGCCCCTGCCGCACCCGCGGGCCGGGCGCGCCGCCGTCCCACTCCCGCGCGACCGCCTCGGCGACGGCCGCCGTCTCCCGCCACATCGCCTCGGCTCTCGCTTTCGGCGTGAGCGCGGATCTCGGACCGGATCTCAGGTCGGCCGTCCCCCCGGCCGTCCCCCCGGCCCTCGACTCGGACCTCCGACCGGACGCCGGACCGGACGCCGACTCTGGCACCGCCCGGGGCGTCCAGCCGGCCCGGCCCCGGCTGGCCGAATCCAGGGCGCCGACCGCCGCCGCGACACCACGCGGCCCGGCGCGGGTGACGGGCACCGCGGGGACGAGCCCGATCCGGCCGGTCTCGGCGGCCACCGCGGTGAGTACGGCGAGCGGATCGGCGTCGGCCGCGCCGTCCAGGGTGACGAAGTCCAGCGCGCCGCCCTCCGCGAGCCGGGCCAACTCCCCGTACGAGGCCACCTCGTAGCGGTCGGGGACGTCGATCGCGGCGGCGAGATGCAGCGAGCGCGTACGGCGCCGGACGGCGGGTGCGGGCGGCGCGGCGGCAGCGGCGGCGGTCACGGAGGCACCCCGCGACGCGGAGGCGGGGGAAGAAGAGGAAGAAGGCGAGGGAGAAGAAGGGGAGAAGGCAGCAGGCATGCGAAGGCTCCGTGGACACGCGGAAGGGGCACGGGAGTCGTCTTCACACAGGCCGCCGCGTCCCTCAACGCGGCTGGGCCCGTCAAGGGCCTTGACACGAGGCTATGCCGACGCCGTCACCCGCTGTCAAGCATGTCCAGGTGCTGGACCACGCGTCTCAGCGTGGTTGACGGATGCCCTGATGGGCTGCTGCACTGTGGGCATGCGTAGCTGTCGGCTCGTCACTCGCGGCCACATCGACTTCGGTCGGGTGTGGTCGGCGTCGTGTTGTTGTAGCTGACCTTTCTCCGACGGATCGTCCCGTCCTCACACACGCGCGCACGCAGCCCCGCCGTTTGGCCGCCCTCCCTCGGGCGCTCCCCTCGCAGGTCACCCCCGCAGGCCGTCCCGCCCACCGGGCTCCCGCTACGGGCCCGACCTCATTCGCAGAGTTCATTCGTAGAGCTCATTCGTACAGCTCACCCGAACACCTCACCCGTACAGCTCACCCGCACGCCCCGCCGTACAGCCTCAGCAGTCGCACCCGCAGTCGCAGCAGTCACAGCAATCGCAACAATCACCGCAGTCCGAGCAGCCGTCGCAGTCGCAGTCGCAGTTGCTGCACCAGGAGTCGCGGCGCTGCCCGCTCCACGGGTCGTCGTGCTCGCGGCAGCACAGCTCACAGGTGCAGCACATCCCGGCGTAGACCAGGCAGCCCATGATCAGTCCGCGCCTGCGCGGCGGCTCGGGCGGCGGGAAGCCGCCGGGAAAACCGGGGCCGCCGGGCGCGTTCGGCCGCTGGCCCGGACCGTGCGGAGTGCCGCCGGGCGCGCCCGGCGCGTAGGGGTTGCCCGGCGGGGGCGAGGCGGCGGACGGCGCCGCGCCCTGGTGCGCGCAACCGCCGGTGCCGAAGGCCCTGTCCACCGACCGTCCCAATTCGTGGACGAGCAGGACATGGGTGAGCTTGCCCGAGGCGGACCCGGCGAAGTCGGTGTCGCGGAGCGCGAGCCGTATGCCGTGCAGCGCGTCGTCGCACAGCCGCCGCGCCTCGGCGAGGTCGGTGCCGGTCGCGGTGAGCGGGTTCCAGGCGCCGGAGCGGGTGTCCTCGGCCAGGTCCTCGACCGCGTCCAGGAGGTGGGCGAGCCGTCCGAAGAGCCGTCCGGCCTCCGCCAGCGGTTCCCGGTTGGCGGGCCGCCCGGCGAGTACGGCGGTGTGCGCGAAGGCCGCGGCGGTCGCCGTCTCGGTGGGCTCGGTGACGGTCAGCAGCGAGGTGCCGAGTCCGGCCGCCGCCTCGATCCCGCCCTGCCGCCCGACCGCGTCGAGCAGCACCGCGGTGTCGAAGCCCAGGCTGTCACCGGTACGCGCCCCGGCCCGGTCCCAGCGGCGGGCGACCGTACGGGCCGCCGCGGCGACCGGCCGCCGGGCGAACGCCCCGTCGGCGTCCTCCACATGGTCGCGCATCTTCGCCGAGGCGAGCACCAGCGAGACGGCCGCGGCCAGCCGCGCGCCCTCCCCCATGGCGACCGGCGCCGTCCGCATCCCGCGCAGCGGGCACGGCCCGGCCTTGCGGCGCAGGCTGTCGGCGTCACCGGACACGGCCGTCTGCGCCTCGACGAGCACCGACACGACGAGTCCGTCGTAGTTGGTGGCGATTCTCGCGAACTGGCCGTGCCCGTCCCGCAACGCGAGACACAGGCCGCACAAGTGGGCCGTCCAGGAGGCCGCGAGCCCCTCGGACATGCGGTGCCGACACGGCCTGATGATCCCGAACATCGCGTGCTCCCCCGTTGAACTCGCCCGCCCGCAGGGCCGACCCCTGCGACCGGCGGACATATTATCCGCAGCCGGGGACAGGGGTCAGTCGTCGGCGGCAGCCGTACGGGTCCGTCCGGGCCCACGGTCGGCCGCTCACACGACGCGCGGATCGCGTACGACGGTTCGGGGCCGACCGGTCGGCGCCGGATACGAGCGGACTTACGACGACACGTACGGCCGTGCCTACGAGCGCGCGTACGGCCGGACGGCCCCGCGTGTCACCCGGAAGTGGGGAGCGCTCCCAACGAAGTGTCAGGGGCCATATCCCTGGGCCTGCCTGACGATCCGCCACTATCGTGTGCACCAGTACCGTCACAAGACGCCTGACTGGCGGCAATCCGCTTGGCACATCATCCACATCATGGACGACCATAGGACTGCGGACGGTACTGACCGTGTGAGAGAGGAGGCGTCCATGGGATCGGTTCGACGGGCGAGTGCTTGGCTGGGCCTCGTTGACGACAACGGCGGCGAGGGTTACTACGACGAGGAGTACGCCGACTACGGCGAGGGCTCCGAGCGGGCTGACACGTGGGTGACCGACCCGCGGGTGCGGGTGGCCACCGAGACCGCCGAAGAGCAGGGCCGCAGGATCGCCACCGTGACCCCGGACGGCTTCCGGGACGCGCGCGGCATCGGGGAGCTGTTCCGCGAGGGCGTCCCGGTCATCGTCAACCTCACCGGCATGGAGCCGAGCGACGCCAAGCGCGTCGTCGACTTCGCCGCCGGTCTCACGTTCGGGCTGCGCGGCTCCATCGAGCGCGTCGCCACCAGGGTGTTCCTGCTGACTCCCGCCGACTACATGGTCATGAACGCCGACGCCAAGCGCGGCGGCGACGGCTTCTTCAACCAGAACTGACACGCTGGTTCGACCAGACCTGACACTCTGGCCGCCGCTCTCTCACCAGCCCGCCGGTCCCGCCCCTGCCGGGGGCCGGGGGTTGTCTCCCCGGGGACAACCCCCGATCAGGACCGGGCAGGGCGCTCACCGGGCGGGTACGGCCGCACCGCGTCATCCGCGGAAGGCGTCGAGTCCGGTGAGCGCCTTGCCCAGGACGAGCTGGTGCATCTCGACCGTGCCCTCATAGGTGAGCACGGACTCCAGGTTGGTGGCGTGCCGCATCACCGGGTACTCCAGTGAGATCCCGTTGGCGCCCAGGATCGTCCGGGCGGTGCGGCAGATCTCGATCGCCTCGCGGACGTTGTTGAGCTTGCCGAAGCTCACCTGTTCCGGCCGCAGCCGTCCGGCGTCCATCCGCTGTCCCAGGTGGTGGGCGAGCAGGATGCCCTTGTGCAGTTCGACCGCCATGTCGGCGAGTTTGGCCTGGGTGAGCTGGAAGCCGCCGATCGGCCTGCCGAACTGCTCGCGCGTCGTCGCGTACGACAGCGCGGCCTCGAAGCTGCTGCGCGCGGCACCCATCGCGCCCCACACGATTCCGTAGCGCGCGTGGCTGAGGCAGCTCAGCGGTCCGCGCAGGCCGGTGACCTCGGGGAGCACGGCGTCGGCGGGCAACCGGACGTCGTCCATGACGAGTTCGCTGGTGACCGAGGCGCGCAGGCTCCACTTGTGGTGGATCTCCGGCGCGGAGAAGCCGGGGGTGTCGGTGGGGACGACGAAGCCGCGGATGCCGCCGGGCGCGTCCGTCGTCTGGGCCCAGACGACGGCGACACCGGCCACCGAGCCGTTGGTGATCCACATCTTGCGGCCGCTGAGCACCCAGTCGGAGCCGTCCCGCCTGGCGTGGGTGGTCATGGCGGCCGGGTCGGAGCCGTGGTCGGGTTCGGTGAGGCCGAAGCAGCCGATCACCTCGCCCGCGGCCATCAACGGGAGCCAGCGCTGCTTTTGTTCCTCGGAGCCGTAGCGGTGGACGGCGTACATCGCGAGCGAGCCCTGGACCGAGACCAGCGACCGGATGCCGGAGTCGGCGGCCTCCAGTTCCAGACAGGCCAGGCCGTACTGGACGGCGCTCGCGCCCGCGCAGCCGTAGCCGGTCAGCGGCATGCCGAGGGCGCCGATCGCGCCCAGCTCGCGGGCGAGTTCCCTGATGACGGGCAGTTCGCCGCGCTCGTACCAGTCGGCGACATGCGGCAGCACGCGGTCGGCGGCCCATTTCCGTACGGTGTCGCGGACCGCGCGGTCCTCGGGCGTCAGCAGGTCGTCGAGGCCCAGCGGGTCGTACGGGTCGAAGGGCGGGGTTGCGGCTCCGGGCATGACGGGGGACCTCCGGCACAGAAGGACACGGAAACTAGCGGCGGTAACCTACGGCTCGGCGCCGACGTTACGTTTCAGTCTGCCGTGCGTCCAGACCGCTCGGCCCGCCGCGCGCCGGGAGCGTCGGGAGCCGGACGTCCCGGCCGGCGGGAGCCCGATCTCATGGCCAAAGGCAGCGGGTGGGAGCCGCGCGCCGGGACCTTCGCGCACCCCGTGGCCCGGCCGCCGGGGGCCGGACGCGGCTCACTCCCCCGGCGCGCCGGACCGTACGGCCGCCGCGGGCTCCTGGCGGGCCGGGAGCACCAGATCGCAGGTGGCCTGCCCCTTGTCCGCGCCGCATTCCATGACCCGCGGCAGCCGCAGCGCGGCCAGCGCCCCGGTGAGCAGCAGCCCCGCGCTCACCAGCAGGGTCATGTGCAGCCCGGTGACGAAGGAGTGCCGGGCCGCGTGCCGCAGCGCCGCGCCCGACCCGCCGCCGAGCCGATCGGCGACGTCGTACGCCTCACCGAGCGAGTGGCCCGCGGCGGTGCTGTCGGCGGCGCTCACTCCCGGGGTGCGGGCGACGCCCGGCGCGTAGGCGGCGTTCATCACACTGCCGAGCAGCGCGATGCCCATCCCGGCGCCCAGTTGGTACGAGGTCTCGCCGATCGCCGCCGCGCCGCCCGCCTGGTGCGCGGGGGATTCGCTGAGCATGGACTCGTAGGCGCCGAAGAGGGTGGCCTCCAGGCCGAAGCCGAGCAGGACGAAGGCGGTGGTGAGCAGGACCGGCCGGTCGCTCTGGCCCATGGCGGTCAGCGCGAGTACGGCGACGGCGGTGAGCACGAATCCGCCGCAGACCATGCGGCGCGGACCGAAGCCGCGCAGCATGCGGGAGCCGGTGAGCCCCGCGGCCATGGCGGCGAAGGTGAGCGGCAGCAGGCGCAGTCCGGTCTGGAGCGGGCTGAGGCCGAGGACCAGTTGCAGGTACTGCACCGCGATCAGTTCCAGGCCGACCAGGGCGAGCATGGCGAGCACGATGCAGCCGACCGAGGTGGAGAAGGCGGGCTGGGAGAACATCCGGACGTCGATCAGCGGATGCTCGCGGCGGCGCTGGCGGCGTATGAACCAGACCAGCAGGCCCACTCCGGCCAGCAGCGGGACGAAGGCGGAGGCGTCCAGCGGGCTCGCGCCGCCGCCGAGCCGCTTCATGCCGAGGACCACGCCGAGGACGCCGAGGGCGGCGGTGACCGCGCCGAGCACGTCCCACGGGCCGTCGGTGCTGCCCCGGGACTCCGGCAGGAGTATCCGGCCGAGCGGCAGCATCACGGCCATCAGCGGGATGTTGATCAGGAAGACCGAGCCCCACCAGAAGTGCTCGACGAGGAAGCCGCCGAGCACCGGGCCGACGGCGGCGCCCACCGCGGCGACCGCGCTCCACACGCCGATCGCCGTCGCGCGCTCGCGGCGGTCGGGGAAGACCTGTCGAAGTATCGACAAAGTGGCAGGCATGATCATCGCGCCGCCGGCGCCGAGCAGCGCGCGGGCGGCGATCAGTACGTGAGGTGTCGGCGCGAAGGCGGCGAGGGCGGAGGCCACGCCGAAGAGGGCGTAGCCGATCAGCAGGACCTTGCGGCGGCCGATGCGGTCGCCGAGTGTCCCGAAAAGGATCAGCAGAGAGGCGGCGATCAGCGGATAGGCGTCCACGATCCACAGCAGGTCCTGGGCGCCGGGCCGCAGATCCTCGGTGAGGGCGGGGACGGCCACGTGCAGCACCGTCGCGTCGAGAGCGACGATCAGCAGGCTGACGCAGAGGACGAACAGAATGGTCCACCTGCTGACCGGCCTCGTCATACGCATACCTCCACGAACGAGTGAGTCGTCAGCGTACGCGAGACCACTCGCTGGTCACGGGCTCACAACACCCGGTCACCGCCCCCGCGGGACCCCCTCGGACACCCGTCGCGCGCCCCGGCGCCGCCCGTGCGCGGCCCCGTTCGATCACGTCGGCCCGGGTATGGACGGGGAAACTGCGGAGAAAGGTGAGGGAAATAAGCAATAAATAAGAAGGCCGCACCTTGCCGACCCTGTGAGTATCAACACCCGAACATAAACTCCAGCCACTCCCGCATTCCGCCCGAATCACCGGCCGCCAAAGGGCTCCCTGAGACGCACTCCACATCACATCGTCATTACAAAGCAGCTCGTACGGCCGAACTATGCCGTCACACGCTGTAACGTCGATTGAGTGCGAACCGATGAGAAGCGCCTCCGTACGGCGGAGCGCCCGACCACCCGCGACCTGCCGCGGATGAGCCGAACACGCGTGTGGCTGTTCGGTTCGACGCTGGCGGTCTACGTGGCGATCGTCGTGGGCGTCCTCACCACTTCCAAACTGGTGACGCTGGACTGGCAGGTCATGCTCTGGCGTCCTTACAAACAATGGCCGCAAATCCACGCGTTCCTGGATTATTTCGTCGTCCTCGGCCAACGAGGTCCCACCGCGGTGATGGTGCTCGCGTGGCTGGGGTGGCGCGCGTGGCGCCACCGCACGCTGCACCCGCTGCTGGTCCTCGGCACCTCACTGCTGTTGCTGAACATCACCGTGGGAGCCGTGAAATACGGTCTCGGGCGGCTCGGTCCGCACTACGCGACGACCGTCGGCTCCGCCGAGATGTTCGCCGGCGGCGATATATTTCCCTCGGGTCACACCGCCAACGCGGTCGTGACCTGGGGCGTTCTGGCGTATCTGGCCACGACTCCGCGCGCCCGCAGGCTGGGGTCCGTGGTGAGCGCGCTGCTCGCGCTCGGCGTGGGCGCCACGACGGTCTACCTCGGTACGCACTGGGTGAGCGACGTGCTGCTCGGCTGGGCGGCCGGTCTGCTGATCCTGCTGGCGCTGCCGTGGTTCGAGCCCGCGATGGCACGGGCCGAGGACTTCCTGGCCTACGCCTGGGCCCGGATGCGCACCGGTTCCGCCGAAGCGGTCCTCCGTCCGGAGGCCGTGAGCCCGGTGCTGGTCGCCCAGCGCTCCCCGGCCTCCGCGCAGGACCAGGACCCGGACGCGGAGCAGGAGGAGCACGCGCCGAGCCGCGCGACGGTCGGCGCGGTCGCCCGGGGCGCCACCGCGGCGGTCACGGCCACCACGACCACTCCGGTCGCCGCCGCCCCGCACGCGCCCGGCAGGCCGCCCACCGGACGCAACGAACGCACACCGCTCACCCCGGTCGGCAGCCGCCGTCCGCCCGTCGAGCGCCCGGCCAGGCCCACGACCCCGCTCGCGCACCAGCAGGTGCGCGGCCGGGGCATCGCGGGCTGAGCCGGGCGGCTTCGGCCCGTCAGCCGACCCAGCAGCGCTGGACGCGGCCCCCTTCCACGGTGAAGTTCAGCCGCCCGACGACGTACTCCATGGTCACGATCGCGCCGGGCGGCAGGCTGCGCACCGTCTGCCAGCCCCGCTGCTCGGCCAGGCGCTCGGCCTCCCGCGCGTCGAGGCCGGTGTAGGCGTCGGGGTCGTCGGCCGGGCTCCGTGGGGGCCGCGGATCCTGTGGGGTCTGAGGGTTGTGAGGCATACCTTCACGGTAGGCGTCCCCGGGCCGGAACGACCTTGATCATCACGTTTCTGTCACAGATCGTGCCCTACGGTTCGCTCCGTCCCCGTGAATACCCGCAGGTCACTGAATTACCTGTCCACACAACTCCCGCACAGCATCTTCGCAATGCCTCCGGTTACTCGCGGGTCCATGAGCATGAAGAGATAGGAATTGGGTAGACGGTCGTCTTTAACTGACGATGTGTTGCCTTCGGCGTCCGGCCTTCCTGACCGCGGCCCCCGTCATGTCCCCCGCGGACAGCAGGGCGCCCATCGTCCGCCCGACCGACGCGCGGACCGCGGCGCGCGACCGGGCGCCGCCGCGCGCCCGGTCGTCCAGCAGCCGCTGGAAGAGGTCCACATGGCGCCGGGCGATGACCGAGGGGTCGTAGTGCGCCGAGGAGGCCAGCGCGGCGCGGCCCATCTCCCGGCGGCGCTCGTCGTCCTCGATGAGCGACAGCAGCGCGCCGGCGATCGCGTCGATGTCGCGCGGCGGCACCAGCAGACCGTTCACGCCGTCGTCGACGATCTCCCGCGGCCCGAGCGGGCAGTCGGTGGAGACCACGGGAAGCCCCGCGCACATGCCCTCCACCAGCGTCATGCCGAAGGACTCCAGGGTCGAGGTGACGGCGAGCACCGACGCCTTGGCCAGCTCCGGTTCGATCGGCGAGACCGCGCCCATCAGCTTCACGTTGTCGCGCACGCCCAGTTCGGTGACGAGCGCGTCGAGCTTCGCGCGCTCGCGGCCCGAGCCGTACAGCCGCAGCGTCCAGTCGGGGCGGCGGTCGCGGACGACGGCGAAGGCGCGGATCAGGTCGTCGTAGCGCTTGGCGGGGGCGAGCCGTCCGGCGGCGACCACGACGGGCGCGGTGCAGTCGGAGGGTGCGGCGCCGGTGGGCGGCACGCTGTTGGGGACGGCGGCGACCCGGACGCCCGGCATACGGCGGCGGTAGACGGCCGCGTCGGCCTCCGTGGTGGTGGTGACGGCGTCCAGGCCCGGGTAGTGGCGGCGCAGGGTCAGCACGAGCCGCGTGGAGTGCGTGTCGAGCGTCAGGTGCTCCTGGGCGACCCGGACGAGGCCGCGCGGCGCCTGGCGGGCGAGGTGCACGTTGAGGCCCGGCCGGGTGCCGACCACCACGTCGGTGTCGAGTTCCGCCAGGCACGCGCCGATGCGTTCGTCGGTGATCGGGCTGTAGAGGGCGTGCCGCCGGTCGGTGGACGGGAAGATCGCCGACGGCCGCTGGTGGCGCGGGTCGTCGAGGACGCCGTCCTGGGCGCCTTTGCGGATGTCGACCAGATATCTCAGCCGAATCCGGGGGTCGTACGTGAACTCGGGCCGGTCGCGGTCGCGGAAGACCGAGACGATCTCGACCTCGTGTTCGTCGGCCAGCCGCGCCGCCAGATTGCGCACCGTGCGAATGGTGCCGCCGATGCCGTACGTGGTGTGTATCAGGAAGGTGATGCGCATGGGCGTGCCCGTGTTCCTGTTCCCCCGCTGGACGCGGGTCGGTCGGCCCGCGCGACCGACCGTAGCAACCGTGGCGCGTCCCTTTGCCGGACGCGCCACGGACGGGTGAACGGGGTTGACTCGGGTGGGCCGCCGCGTCAGTTGACGGTGAGGACGGTTCCCGCGATCAGCCGGTCGGGGTCGGGGCCGATGAGGTCCTTGTTGAGCTGGTAGAGGTACTGCCAGCCCCCTTGGGTTCCATAGGAACGGGCAATGGCCGACAAGGTCTCGCCGCTCTTGACGGTGTGCACGATGTGGCGGTGGCCGGTGAAGCCGTTGCGCCGCGCGCAGACCGGCCAGGCGTTCCAGCCCTGCACCTTCAGCACTTCCTCCGCGACCGAGATCTGCTCGGCGGGGGTGGCGAGGTCGGCGCGCCGGGCATAGGCGCGACCGCCGAACAGCTCCCAGGTGGGCTGCCAGAACTGGAGGCCGCCGTAGTAGCTGTTGCCGGTGTTGATGTGCCAGTTCCCGCTGCTCTCGCACATGGCGATCCGGTCCCAGACGGTCGGGGACCCGGCGGCGGCCCGCGCGGCCTGGAAGGCGATGGCCGCCTGTACCGACGGCACCGACTGCGGGGACCCGCCGGACCGCTCGGGCTGCTGCGGCTGTCCCGGCCGCTCCACGGGCGGTGGGACGGCCGGCGCGCCCTGGGCGGCCGTCGCGGGTGGCGCGGCGGCCACCGGCAGCAGCACGGCCGCACCGAGCGCGGCCAGCGTGGCGGCGGCGCGTGCGACGGCCACGGCGACGCGCACCGAGGCACGCGGGGAGACGATATGACGATAAGACGACTGATCGCTCATCGGGCCACGCTAAGCACGGCCGCACCCCGGATCGGGGGCATCGCGTCCGTACGTCGCGCGTACCCCACCCGGTCGGACCACAACGGGGTGGGGCACACGGGGGAACGCGGCGGGTCCGGTTTACGGCGGCCTTACGACGCTCCGGCACCGAACGAGCGCGGTCCCGGGGCGCCCCGGCCGGGCGGGCGCCCGAACCGCCCCGCCGGCGGACGGTCCGTCACCAGTGCGGCCACCACGCCGGAACGACCGGGCCCTGCCCCCGCTCCGCCGGGCCGCGCACGACGGCGATCAGGGCGGTGCGTGTCGCGTTGCGGTCGGCCCGGCCCTCGGCGGCCGACTCGTAGCGCGGCATGGTCCGCCGTACGACCTTCGCCGGTTCCCGCTTCTTCGGCTCGGCGGCGGGCTTGACGGTCTTCCTGACGGGCTTGTCGAGGGACTTGCCCGTCGACTTCGCGGACGGCGTGCCCGCGGACGGCGCGTCCCCGTAGGCTCCCGCGCGGCGCGAGCAGACGGGCCAGGCGCCCCAGCCGCTGGCGCGCTGGAGCTTTGTCGCTATGGCGATCTGCTGCTCGCGGCTGGCGAGGTCCGCGGTCGGCGCGTACGCGGTGCCGCCGTAGGACCGCCAGGTGCCGGGGGCGAACTGGAGACCGCCGTAGTAGCCGTTGTGGGTGTTGATGTGCCAGTTCCCGCCGCTCTCGCACTGCGCGATACGGTCCCACACCCCGTTGTCGGCCGCCGACGCCTCTCCCGCGGCGGCCAGCACGCCCAGCGGCGCCAGTGCGGCGACGCCGGTCAGGAGCGCGGTGTGCCGGTACTTGCAGTTCAAGACCATGGATTCCCTCTCCACGGACCCGGGTGTCCCCCCTGCTGCGTCACGACGGGCGCCGCTCCCCCACGGATGCGGCGCCCGTCCGAACCCGGGCGGTGCGATTTGCACACGGCGGGCGAATCTAGGCAGCCGCACCCCCTCGCACCAAACAATTGCCGTCCGCCGCAGGCCAGTTGAGGGTTACCGGCGGTAAGAAGACGAGGTTTACGGGTGATTGGCGCGTACGTATCGTCGTAAATGAGGATCTAAACGGCGCGCTCCGTGAGTAGCCTCACAGGCCCAACTTTCGTCACCCACACGGCCGTTCGACGCTGCGTGAGCGATTCGCCGGGAATCTCACCCTCGGCGACCGGTAACGGAATACATCCCCCCGCAAAGCGTGACTCCCACCACAGATCATCCGTTGTCACTATGCGCCGGGACAGGTCCGGCGTTCCGGCCGGATTCGTGACCGCACCACCGCACTTCAAGGAGACTCCCGTGCCGCCCATGCTCGACGTGAGTGACGAGGTACGAGCCGAGATCGGCGACGAGGAGACCCAGCGGCTCCTCAACGGCGCCAACGCTCCTGGCACGTACGACTGCACCTCCTGTCGCACCCCCGGGGACACCGGGCAGGAGCGGACCAGCACCGTGCTCTTCGTGGGCGACGAGACGGCGGTCCTCGCCTTCGCGCACGCCGCCTGCATCCCCTCGCAGGTCGTCCCGGTCACCGAGGAGCAGTTGCAGGGCGCCGTCCGCAGCATCGGCGGCCCCGAGACGGCGGCGGGGCCCTCGATCGGCGGCCAGGCCGACGCGCCGCCCGTGGAGACCGCGCCCCGGCAGGCGGTGCTCGGCATCACCTGCGGTCTGATCATCGTCGAGGAGACGCTGCGCCCGGCGCTCGTGATCGAGCCCACCGGGCCGGTCGCACGAGTCGGCGCCACCGGCGCGGGCGACGACTTCCTGCCGCTCCTGATCGAGCAGGGCTTCATGCCGCAGCTCGACCTGGAGGTGCCGCCGTCGCCGCTGTCGGGCTGGTCGGTGCTGCTGGCCACCGGGCGGCTGCACGCCGTGCTCCAGCCCGGCGCGGGCGGCACCCCCGGCACCGCGTGGTGGCAGGCGCACCAGCCGCTCCAGGTCAGCGACGGCTGGCGGAACGCCGTCAACCGGACCAACGAGGTGTACGTCTACGCCGCCCCGGCCGGTTCCATCGGCCGTCAGCCGCGCGAGGACCTGATGCGGGACGCCCTGGCCAGGGCGTGCTCGCGGGGCCTGCTGGTGGCCGCGACGATGCCGCTGTCGGGGACCTGAGCCACCCGCTTCACCGGAAACGAGGGGCGTGTACGGGACACCGTGCGCGCCCCTTCCGCGCGCCCACTGCCGCCCGGGTCAAAGATCTGCAATTCAACCGACTGGCCCGCATCCCGGACAACACCGGCTCGTTGGCACATACGTGCACACCTTTGACACCTCCTCCCGGGCCCCTTTCCAGCGCTACATCCCGTCCATGCGCAGCGCGCTGGACGCGACCGGGGGCGGTGCCACAGAAACACCCATCTACGACGCGCTCTACTCGGAGTACCAGCGGCTCTTCCGCACGCTGCCCGGCGACCGGACCGGCGAGGAGGCGTTGCAGTTCAACGGCTTCACCACCTGGCACGCGGAGCAGCCGGCGTACGCCCCCGGCAGGCACCGCGGCAACGGCCCGGCGGCACTGCCGCCGGGCCGTCCCGACAATCGGATGCCCGGGCTCTGACCCCGGGAGCCCCCGGCTCGCGGGGGCCCGTGCGCGCCGCTACTTCTTGCGCCCGCGCTTCTCGCGGACCCGCACCGACACCTGGATCGGCGTACCGGCGAAGCCGAACTCCTCGCGCAGCCGACGCTCGATGAAGCGCCGGTAGCCCGCCTCCAGGAAGCCCGAGGCGAACAGCACGAACCGCGGCGGCTTGATGCCCGCCTGCGTCCCGAACAGGATGCGGGGCTGCTTTCCGCCGCGGATCGGGTGCGGGTGCGCGGCGACCAGCTCGCCCAGGAACGCGTTGAGGCGGCCGGTCGGCACCCGGGTCTCCCAGCCCGCGATGGCCGTCTCGATCGCCGGGACCAGCCGCTCCATGTGCCGCCCGGTGCGCGCCGAGACGTTGACCCGCGGCGCCCACTGCACCTGCACGAGGTCCTTCTCGATCTCGCGCTCCAGGTAGTAGCGCCGCTCCTCGTCCAGCAGGTCCCACTTGTTGTACGCGATCACGACCGCGCGGCCCGCCTCGACGGCCATGGTGATGATCCGGGTGTCCTGCTCGGCCAGCGTCTCACTGGCGTCCACCAGGATGACCGCGACCTCGGCCTTCTCCAGCGCCGCCGCCGTACGCAGCGAGGCGTAGTAGTCCGCGCCCTCGGTGAGGTGGACGCGGCGGCGGATGCCCGCGGTGTCGATGAACTTCCAGGTGACACCGCCGAGCTGGATCAGCTCGTCCACCGGGTCGCGGGTGGTGCCCGCGACCTCGTTGACGACCACCCGGTCCTCGTTGGCCACCTTGTTCAGCAGGGACGACTTGCCGACGTTCGGGCGGCCGATGAGCGCGATCCGGCGCGGGCCGCCGACGACGTCGCCGAAGGTCAGCGCGGGCGCCTCGGGCAGCACCCCGATGATGGCGTCGAGCAGATCGCCGGTGCCGCGGCCGTGCAGCGAGGAGACCGGGTAGGGCTCGCCGAGGCCGAGGTTCCACAGCGCGGCCGCGTCGGCCTCGCCGGACGGTCCGTCGACCTTGTTGGCGGCCAGCACGACCGGCTTGCCCGCGCGGCGCAGCAGCCGTACGACCGCCGCGTCGGTGTCGGTGGCGCCGACGGTGGAGTCCACGACGAAGACCACCGCGTCGGACGCCTCGATGGCGAACTCGGCCTGCGCCGCCACGGAGGCGTCGATGCCGAGGACGTCCTGCTCCCAGCCGCCGGTGTCCACGATCTTGAAGCGGCGGCCGTTCCAGTTCGCCTCGTACGTGACGCGGTCGCGGGTGACGCCCGGCTTGTCCTCCACGACCGCCTCGCGGCGGCCGATGATCCGGTTGACCAGTGTCGACTTGCCGACGTTGGGACGGCCGACCACGGCGAGCACCGGCAGCGGGCCGTGCCCGGCCTCGGCCAGGTCGTCGGCCACCTCTTCGAGGTCGAAGCCCTCCTCGGCGGCAAGCTCCATGAACTCGGCGTATTCGGCGTCGCCGAGCGCGCCGGTCCCGCCGTGCTCGGTCTGCTCGTCTGCGTGGTCCATGAGGTATCTCCGTCGATCAACTGTGGCGGCTGCGGTAACCAGTGTGGTGCAGCCGGTGCGGTTCGGCCTGCGCGTTTTCCGTCTGCGCGGTCAGCGGCCGGTGGCTTGCTTGGCGTGCGCCAGGTGGGCGGTGAGCCGCTCCTGGATGCGCAGCGTGGCGGCGTCCATCGCGCTGCGGGTGCGGCGCCCGCTGCCGTCGCCCGCCTCGAAGGGCTCCCCGAAGACGACGTCGATCCGCGAGCGCAGCGGCGGCAGCGCCGGGACCGCCCGGCCCTTGGCGGTGCTGCCGAGGACGGCGACCGGCACGACGGGCGCGCCGGAGCGCACCGCGAAGTACGCCAGACCCGAGCGCAGCTCGGCGAAGTCGCCGTCGCCCCGGGTGCCCTCGGGGAAGATGCCGAGCATCCCGCCGCGCTCCAGGACGCCGAGCGCGGCGGTTATCGCCGTACGGTCGGCGGTCTCGCGGTCGACCTTGAGCTGCCCGATGGAGCGCAGGAACGGGTCGAGCGGCCCGACGAAGGCTTCCTTCTTCACCAGGAAGTGCAGCGGGCGCGGCGAGATGCCGATCAGCATCGGGCCGTCGATGTTGTGCGAGTGGTTGCCCGCCAGGATGACCGGGCCGTGCGCCGGTACCCGCCAGGCGCCGAGCACCCGGGGCCGCCACAGGCCGTTCATCAAGACGATGCCGATCCGGCGTCCGACGGCCGCTCCGCGCGGTCCCGGCGCCGTGCCCTGCTCTGCGGTCACCTGGGCGCCCGCTTCTCCTCGACCAGAGTGACGATGCACTCGATGACCTGGTCGAGGGTGAGGTCGGTGGTGTCGACCTCGACCGCGTCGGCGGCCTTGGCCAGCGGGGAGGTCTTGCGGCCCGAGTCGGCCGCGTCCCGCTTGATGAGCGCGGCCCGGGTGTCCGCGACGCTCAGCGCGCCGTTCAGCTCGCCGCTGCGGCGGGCGGCGCGGGCCTCGGCGGACGCGGTGAGGAAGATCTTGACGGTGGCGTCAGGGAAGACGGTCGTGCCGATGTCCCGGCCCTCGACCACGATGCCGCCGGGGGACGCGGTGGCGGCGGCGCGCTGCAACTCGACCATCCTGGCCCGTACCTCGGGGACCGCGCTGACGGCGCTGACCGCGGCGGTGACCTCCTGGGTGCGGATCGGGCCCGAGGCGTCCACGCCGTCCACGGTGATGCCGGGGGCCGCCGGGTCGTGGCCCGCGACGATGGCGGGCTTGCCCGCGCAGTCGGCGACGGCCACCGGGTCGTTGACGTCGATGCCGTTGCTCAGCATCCACCAGGTGATCGCGCGGTACTGCGCCCCGGTGTCGAGGTAGCTCAGCCCCAGCTTCGCCGCGACCGCCCTGGACGTGCTGGACTTGCCGGTACCGGAAGGGCCGTCGATGGCGACGATCACCGGATTTTCCACAGCGGGTGGCCTTCCTCGTGCGCGGAGCGGGGGGCGGGCGGGCCGGCCGAGGGGCCGGATGCCATTCCCCCAAGGTTACCGGCCGCCCGCGCGCCGGAACGCCACGGGTTTTCCCTGCCGGGACGGGCACGGGGCCGGGGTGCCGGGCCGGGTGCCCGTCACGCTCGCGCCCGGGTGCGCCGGGTGAGCCCTGTGCGCCCTGTGCGCGCGTACGGTCCTGCGGCTGACCCGTCCGGCACGCGTCCGATCCGTACCGCCGGAGCCCGGCCGCGCCCTGACCGTGCCACCGCCCGGCCCGCGCCGTACGTCTACTGCCGGATCGACCAGCCGCGTTCGCGCAGTGCCACGGTCAGGGCGGGCGCGGTGCGCGGCTCGACCATGAGGTGCACCAGACCGGCCTGCTGTCCGGTGGAGTGTTCGATGCGGACGTCCTCGATGTTGACGCCCGCCGCGCCCGCGTCGGCGAAGAGGCGGGCCAGCTCGCCCGGCTGGTCGCCGATGAGGACGGCCACGATCTCGTACGCCTTGGGCGCCGTGCCGTGCTTGCCGGGGACCTTGGCGCGGCCCGCGTTGCCGCGCCGCAGGATGTCCTCGATGCCCGCCGCGCCGCCGCGCCGCTTGTCCTCGTCGGCGGACTGGAGGGCGCGCAGCGCCGCGACCGTCTCGGTCAGGTCGACGGCGACGTCGGCGAGGACGTCGGCGACCGGTCCGGGGTTGGCGGCCAGGATGTCCATCCACATGCCGGGCTCGGAGCCCGCGATCCGCGTGACGTCGAGGATGCCCTGGCCGCACAGGCGTACGGCGGTGTCCTCGGCGTGCTCCAGGCGGGCCGCGACCATGCTGGAGACGAGCTGCGGGGTGTGCGAGACCAGGGCGACGGCCCGGTCGTGGGCGTCGGCGTCCATGACGACGGGGACGGCGCGGCACAGCGCGACCAGTTCGAGGGCGAGGTTGAGCACCTCGGTGTCGGTGGCCGGGGTCGGGGTGAGCACCCAGGGGCGGCCCTCGAAGAGGTCGGCGGTCGCGGCCAGCGGCCCGGAGCGCTCGCGGCCCGCCATGGGGTGGGTGCCGATGTAGTGGGTGAGGTCGCAGCCCAGCGCCTCCAGGTCGCGGCGCGGGCCGCCCTTGACGCTGGCGATGTCGAGGTAGCCGCGGCCGAGGCCGCGGGTCAGCGCGTCGGCGAGGGTGGCCGCGACGTGGGCGGGCGGCACGGCGACGATCACGAGGTCGACCGGGCCCTCGGGCTCCCCCGTGGTGCCCGCGCCGAGCGAGGCCGCGGTGCGCGCGGTGCCCGGGTCGTGGTCGGTGAGGTGGACGTCCACACCGCGCGCGGTGAGCGCGAGGGCGGCGGAGGTGCCCATCAGGCCGCTGCCGACGACCAGGGCGGTCCTCACTGGGCGACGCTCCCGGAGGCGTCCCGCTCGGGTCGGCCGCTCCCGCGGACCGTTCGTACCGCCACGTCACTGCTCCCTCGGCTGCTCACGTACCTGCCGACCAGGGTAGTCACCGGGGGCGGGGCGCGAGACGGACGCCCGCACTGCGAGACGCACGCCGCGGACGTACGGGCGGCGCGGACGTACGGGCGCCGCGGGCGTACGGGCGCCGCGGGCGTACGGGCGTACCGGCGGCGCGGGCGTACGGGCAAGGCCCCCGGGGCGGCCGGGTACGCGAGCCGGACCGCCACGGGGGCGGGGACATTACTTGCCGAGGCCGCCGAGCTTGCCGAGCTGCCTGCTGATGACGTCCTGGAGGGACTCCCCCTGCGGGATCTCGCCCTCGGGCGTCAGCTTGTCCACCGCCTCGGGGAGGCTGCCCGCGAGGTGGTCGGCGGCCTCCCGCGGGGAGACGCCCGCGTCCTGCGCCGCCTTCTGGAGGGCGTCGTCGGGAAGCGCCTGGGCGATCTGGTCGCCGGTGACGGGCTTGTTGTCGCCCTGGCCCACCCACGACCTGGCATGCTCGCCGAGGCCGGACCGTTGAGCATGCCCAGCAGCCCTTCGAGGGGGTTGCCCGAGGCGCCGTTGGCCGCGGCGGCGCCGGTGCCACCGGCCGCGCCCTTGCCGCCGAGCTGGCCCAGCAGCGAACCGAGGAGGCCGCCCGCGCCGCCGGAGGAGGAGCCGCCCTTCGCGCCGCTGAGCAGAGTGCCGAGAAGGCTTCCGAGGTCGTTTCCCGCCATGGTCTCGTCCCTTTCAGGAGTCGGGCCGTCGGCGCGCGTCACGTCGCCCGGCACCGAACACGGACAATGTCCCGCAAACCCGTCTCCGCCGCCACTTGCCACCGCCTCACCCGCCCGGACCAGGTAGAACTTCCCCATGCTCTTCCACTTGGTGCCGCTGGACGACTGGCTGCACGCGCCCGAGCGCCCGTACGCCCCCGCCTCCCTGGACGAGGAGGGTTTTGTGCACTGCTCGCCCGACGAGGCCGTGACGCTCGCGGTGGCCGACGCCTTCTACCGGGAGGTGGCGGGGCCGCTGATGGTGCTGCTGATCGAGGAGGCCGCGCTGCGCGCCGAGGTCCGCTGGGAGGCGGCCGATCCGGCGCCGCCGCCCGGCGTTCCGGAGGGCACGGCCTTCCCGCACGTCTACGGCCCCATCGACCGGCCCGCGGTGACCGGCATGCTGGAGGTCGTACGGGATCCGTACGGCCGTCCGCTCGGGCTGACGGCCTGGTCGTAGTCCCGCTACGCCCCTCGGGATCTCCCCCGCCGCAGCGGTACCGTGGGCCCCGCCCTCACCGTCCGCAACGTGATCACCGCACGAAGCAGTGGAAACTCCGGCGCTTGGTCGGACTTCATGGCGATAATCGCCCTCATGCGCGATCCGCTGGGGCACGACCTTGTCCGGGACCACACGGTCTATGCCTGCGTCATGGGCTCGCGCGCCTTCGGTCTGGCCACCGACGGCAGTGACACCGACCGGCGCGGTGTGTACGTGGCGCCCACCGAATTGTTCTGGCGTTTCGACAAGCCGCCGACGCATGTCACCGGACCGCGGCACGAACAGTTCTCCTGGGAGCTGGAGCGATTCTGCTCGCTCGCGCTGCGCGCCAACCCCAATCTGCTCGAATGCCTGCACTCACCGCTGGTGGAGTACGCCGACCCGACCGGGCTCGAACTCCTCGACCTGCGCGAGGCGTTCCTCTCCCGCCGCGCCGACGCCACCTTCCGCGGCTACGCCGCCCAGCAGCTCGGCCGCCTCGAAGCGGACATCCGCACCCACGGCCAGCCGCGCTGGAAGCACGCCATGCACCTGCTGCGGCTCCTGATGTCCTGCCGCGACCTGCTGCGCACCGGCCGCCTCACCATCGACGTCGGCGACCAGCGCGAGCGCCTGCTGTCCGTCAAGCGCGGCGAACTGAGCTGGGACGAGGTCCGCGCCTGGATGCGCACGCTCCACGAAGAGACCGACACCGCCGCCGCCCGCTCCCCCCTCCCCCCCGACCCCGACCGCCCCCGCATAGAAGCCTTCCTCACCCGCGTCCGCCGCACCTCAGCCACGTTCCCACTCCCCCCCAAGCCCGCGTAGCTCACCCGCGCGAAGGCGCCCGTCCATCTGGACGGACGCCCGCGCGGGTCCGCACTTCCAGGCCCGGCGGTCCGGCGGGCCGGGGGCGGGGCGGTGGGGTTAGAGCTCCACCTCGTGCATCAGCATGCCGACTTCGGTGTTGGTCAGGCGGCGGAGCCAGCCGGACTTCTGGTCGCCGAGGGGGATGGGGCCGAAGCTGGTGCGGACCAGTTTGTCGACGGGGAAGCCCGCTTCGGAGAGCATGCGGCGGACGATGTGCTTGCGGCCCTCGTGGAGGGTGACCTCGACGAGGTAGTTCTTGCCGGTGTTCTGGACCACGCGGAAATGGTCCGCGCGGGCCCAGCCGTCCTCCAGCTCGATACCGCTCTTGAGCTGCTTGCCGAGGTCGCGCGGGAGCGGCCCCTGGATCGCGGCGAGATAGGTCTTCTGCACGCCGTAGCGCGGGTGGGTCAGCCGGTGGGCCAGCTCGCCGTGGTTGGTGAGCAGGATCAGGCCCTCGGTCTCGGTGTCGAGCCGACCGACGTGGAAGAGCCGGGTCTCGCGGTTGGTGACGTAGTCGCCGAGGCACTGGCGGCCGTCGGGGTCCTCCATGGTGGAGACGACACCGGCCGGCTTGTTGAGCGCGAAGAAGAGATACGACTGGGTGGCGACGGTCAGCCCGTCGACCTTCACCTCGTCGTGGTCCACGTCGACCCGCAGGCCCTGCTCGGTGACGATCCGCCCGTTGACCTCGACGCGGTGCTGTTCGATCAGCTCCTCGCACGCCCGGCGCGAACCCATTCCGGCCCGCGCGAGCACCTTCTGCAGGCGCTCGCCCTCCTGCTCGGCGCCGGGGAAGGTCTTGGGCGTCTTGATCTGCGGCTTGCTGTGCCGCTCCCGGTTGCGCTCCTCGATCTGCGCGTCCAGCTCGCGCGGCCGGGCCGGCACCGGCTTGCGGCCGCGGTTGCCGGTCGGCTTGTTGCTGCCGGGCTTGGTACGCGGCATGCCGCCGGGCTTGTTCGCACCCGACTGGCCGGTGCTGCCCACGTCGTAGCGGCGCTCCTCGGGACGCGGCGTGCCCTTGGGCCGCTGGCTCTGGCCCTCACCGCGGCGCGCGTCCCCCGAGCGCCCGTCGCCCGAGCGGCCGTCGCCGCGCCGGTCGGCACCGCCACGCCGGTCGGCGTCACGGGGCCTGTCGCCTCCGCCGCCCCGCGGGTTCCGGTTGCCGCCGCTGTTCCTGTCGCTGCTTCGCATCAAGTGTCCGTTGTCGAGGTGTCGTCCGGCGCGTCCGGATCGAACGACGGAAGCCCCTCCTGGGACTCCGCCTCGATCGCTTCCGCCTCCGGCAGGAACGGTGCTAGCTCGGGCAGCTCGTCGAGGCTGCGCAGGCCCATACGTTCCAGGAAGTAGTTCGTCGTCCTGTACAGGATCGCACCTGTCTCGGGTTCCGTCCCACCTTCCTCGACCAGCCCCCGCTGGAGGAGGGTGCGCATGACGCCGTCGCAGTTGACTCCGCGGACCGCCGAGACGCGCGAACGGCTGACCGGCTGCCGGTACGCGACCACCGCCAGCGTCTCCAGCGCGGCCTGCGTGAGCCGGGCGTGCTGCCCGTCGAGGACGAACTTCTCCACGGCGGGCGCGAAGGCGGGCCGGGTGTAGAAGCGCCAGCCACCGGCGACCAGCCGCAGGTCGAAGCCGCGTCCCTCGCGGGTGTAGTCGTCGGACAGCTCGCGCAGCGCCCTGCCGACGGCCCGCCGCGGCCGTTCCAGGACCTTGGCCAGGTGCTCCTCGGTGGCCGGTTCGTCGACGACCATCAGCACCGCCTCCAGGGCGGGCTTCAGCTCCAGCTCGGCGGTCGCGGCGGCGAGCAGGCCCGCGGGCGCCGCCGTATCGCCTGCCGCGCCGGCCGCGGCAAGGGCCCCGGTGATATCCGACACGTCCGTCATTCCTCGGCCTCTCCCTGCTCGTGCTGCGGCTCACGCACCGGCACTGACTCCGCCGCCGGCACCGGTTCCGGCTCCCGCCGCGGTTCCGGCCTGCGCGCCGGAGCCGCCGCCTCCTGGTCGAACTCGTCGGTCACCAGCGGCGCCGCCGTGTCCTGCTCCCCGCCCGTCCAGCGGACCTGGAGCAGCCCCAGGGCCTCCTCCTGGTCCAGCGCGACCGCCTTCTCCCGGTACAGCTCAAGGAGCGCGAGGAAGCGCGCCACGACCGTCAGCGTGTCCGGCGCGTCCTCGGTCAACTGCCCGAAACTGGCCACGCCGAGCTCCCGCAGCAGCGCGATCACCCGCTCGCCCTGCTCCCGGACGCTCACCAGCGGGGCGTGGATGTGGTCGACGTACACCTGCGGCTTGGGCTTGGGCAGCATCGCCTTCACCGCGAGCCGCGCGAAGCGCTCGGGGCCGATGCTGAGGACGACCTCGGGCAGCAACTCCGCGTGCTGCGGTTCGAGGCCGACGGTACGGGGGTAGCGCAGCGCCTCGTGGTCCAGCCGCTCGGCGAAGATCGCCGCGATCCGCTTGTACGCCCGGTACTGGAGCAGCCGGGCGAAGAGCAGGTCCCGTGCTTCCAGCAGCGCGAGGTCCGCCTCGTCCTCGACCTCGGCGGACGGCAGCAGCCGGGCCGCCTTCAGGTCCAGCAGGGTGGCCGCGACCACCAGGAACTCGGTGGTCTGGTCGAGGTCCCAGTCTGGGCCCATGGCGTGGATGTACGTCATGAACTCGTTGGTGACCTTCGACAGCGCCACCTCCGTGACGTCCATCTTGTGCTTGGAGATCAGCCCGAGCAGCAGGTCGAACGGCCCCTCGAAATTCGCCAGCCGTACGGTGAAACGGTCCCCTCCGGTCGGAGCCGGAGCCGGCTCGGCCTCAACGGCCTCCACGGCTTCGACCGCCGCCGCGGGCTCGGTCTCTTCCACCGCCTCTTCCACCGCCTCTTCCGCCACCGCGGCAGGCGGCTCCGCTGTCACGGCAGGCGTCGGTTCCGCCTCGGCGGCGGCGCCGAGCCCGAGGCTGCGGCGGGGAGTGGCGGGTGAGGTCGGCATCGGGGTCCAGGGTACGAAGTGGTCTGTGCAGGCTACTCGCCGCAGCAGGCCATGCCCCGTTCCCCGACCGCGCGCCGTCGGGGCGTCAGCGGCCCCGCAGACGGCGTACGAGGATGCTCGCGTCGCCGCGCGACTCCAGATCGGCCAGCACCACGGCGACGGCCTCGCGGACGATCCGGCCGCGGTCGATGGCGAGCCCGTGCTCACCGCGCAGCACCAGCCGGGCGTGTTCCAGATCCATCAGCTCCTCGGCGGAGACATAGACGGTGATCTTCTCGTCGTGCCGCTCGCGCCCGCTGGGACGGCGGTTCTGCCGGGCGGCCTTGCGCCGCGCCTGCTGGGGCTGCGGCTGGGCGGTGATCGGGGGCTGGACCGGTGCGGCCTGCGGCTGCGGCGCGGGCGCGGTCATGGTGCCGGAGGAGGCGGCGGGCGACGGCATACCGGCCCGTTCGGCGGTCAGCGGGCGGCGTGAGGTCGGGATGTCCCGGCCGCCGTGTTCCGCGTTGTCCTCGCCCTGTCCCGCGGTGCCGGAGGGTCGTGTCCCTTCGTCGCCGTCCGCGGGATCGGCCGCGTCGTTCCCGGCGGCCGGGTCGGCCACCGGTACGGACCGCAGCCGGCCGTCCGCCTGCGTACCGTTCTGTCCTTCGCCCGGACCACCGGAGCCGCCGGAGCTCCCGGAACCACCGGAGCCGCCGGGGCCGGGGCCGCCGGGGTGCTGCCGTGGCTGCGGGGCCTGGAGCGCCGCTCCTCCGGTCGTCCGGAACAGCTCGTCGGCGCCCGGCAGACTCACTCGGCGTGGCACCGGGCGAGCACCTCCCTGGCGAGCTGGCGATAGGCGGCCGCGCCGACGGAGTTGGACGCGTAGGTGGTGATCGGCTCGCCCGCCACGGTCGTCTCGGGGAACCGCACGGTGCGGCCGATGACGGTGTGGAAGACGTGCTCGTCGAACGCCTCGACGACCCGGGCCAGCACCTCGCGGCTGTGCACGGTGCGCGAGTCGTACATGGTGGCGAGGATGCCGTCGAGCTCCAGCTCGGGGTTGAGCCGCTCGCGGACCTTCTCGATGGTCTCGGTGAGCAGCGCGACCCCGCGCAGTGCGAAGAACTCGCACTCCAGCGGAACGATCACCGAGTGCGCCGCGGTGAGCGCGTTGACCGTCAGCAGGCCGAGCGAGGGCTGGCAGTCGATGACGATGTAGTCGTAGTCGGCCATCAGCGGCTTGAGGGCGCGCTGGAGCGACGACTCGCGGGCGACCTCGCTGACGAGCTGCACTTCCGCTGCCGACAGGTCGATATTGCTGGGGAGCAGGTCCATGCCGGGCACCGCGGTCTTCAGCAGGCACTCGTCGGCCGCCAGTCCGCGTTCCATCAGCAGGTTGTAGACCGTGATGTCGAGTTCCATCGGGTTGACCCCGAGGCCGACCGAGAGCGCGCCCTGCGGGTCGAAGTCGACAAGAAGCACCCGGCGGCCGTATTCGGCCAGCGCCGCGCCCAGGTTGATGGTCGAGGTGGTCTTGCCGACCCCGCCCTTCTGGTTGCACATCGCGACGATCTTCGCGGGGCCGTGGTTGGTGAGCGGATTGGGGATCGGGAAGTACGGCAGGGGCCGGCCGGTGGGGCCGACGCGTTCGCGGCGCTGCCGGGCCGCGTCCGGGGCGAGGGTGGCCGCGTACTCCGGATCCGGTTCGTACTCGGCATCCGGGTCGTAGAACTGACCGTCCTGCAGGTCGTTGTCGTTGAAAGGCGCCATGGCGTAAGCAGGTTGCGTCTCTGTGTTCGTCTCGGGCCGGCGGGACTCGAAGGTGCGGACCGCGACGGAACCGACGGTCATTCCTGGTTGACCACCCCCGGGAGCAAATGTCGACTCATTCACAAGTCGTCTTACCTCCTTGGTGACCAGGAAACTTCTAGACAGGTCAGCGTGACTACAGCCGACGATTCGCGACTCTATGGCGTGTCGGTGGTCCACAGCAACACAATCCGCCGGACACGGCACGATGTGTCGGCAACCGAACACCCCGCTGTCAAGGGCGTAAGCACATGAACGGCCGGGCCTCGACACACAAGACCCGGCCGGTGGTGCGGTGTTGGCGCGATGTTGACGCGCCTGGTCACAGTGGCCGCCGGTCAGCCCAGCAGCGCGTGCAGGTCGGTGGAGTCGAGGCCGTGCGCCTCGGCCACCGGACCGTAAACAACTTGTCCCTCATGCGTGTTGAGACCGAGAGCGAGAGCCGCGTCACGTCGCAGCGCTTCGCGCCAGCCGCGGTTGGCCAGTTCGACGATGTACGGCAGCGTCGCGTTGGTCAGCGCGTACGTCGAGGTGTTGGGAACCGCGCCGGGCATGTTCGCGACGCAGTAGAACACCGACTGGTGTACGGGGAACGTCGGTTCGGCGTGTGTGGTGGGGCGGGAGTCCTCGAAGCAGCCGCCCTGGTCGATCGCGATGTCGACAAGGACAGATCCCGGCTTCATGCGCGAGACCAGCTCGTTGGTGACCAGCTTCGGCGCCTTCGCGCCCGGAATGAGCACCGCGCCGATCACGAGGTCGGCGTCGAGCACGGCCTTCTCCAGCGCGTAGGCGTTGGAGGCGATGGTCTGCACGCGGTTGCCGAACACCTTGTCGGCCTCGCGCAGTTTGTTGACGTCCTTGTCCAGCAGCGTGACGTGGAAGCCGAGTCCGAGCGCGATGGTGGTGGCGTGCCAGCCGGAGACACCGGCGCCGATGACGACGGCCTTGCCGGACTGGACACCGGGGACGCCGCCGGGCAGGACGCCGCGACCGCCGGCCGAGCGCATCAGGTGGTAGGCGCCGACCTGCGGGGCGAGCCGGCCGGCCACCTCGGACATCGGGGCGAGCAGCGGGAGCTGGCGGTTCGCGGTCTCCACCGTCTCGTACGCGATGGCGGTGGTGCCCGACTCCAGCAGCGCGTCCGTGCACGCGCGGGAGGCGGCGAGGTGCAGGTAGGTGAAGAGCGTCTGGTCCTTGCGGAGCCGGTGGTACTCCTCGGCGATCGGCTCCTTCACCTTGAGCAGCAGATCGGCCGTGGCCCACACCTCGTCGGCGGTGGCGAGGATGCCCGCACCTGCCGAGACGTACTCCTCGTCGGGGATGGACGAGCCGTCGCCGGCGCCCTGCTCCACGAAGACCTGGTGTCCATTGCGGACGAGTTCGTGCACGCCTGCCGGGGTGATGGCCACGCGGAACTCGTTGTTCTTGACCTCGCGGGGGATGCCCACCTTCACGTCGATCACGGTCCTTGCGCTCAGGGAAGAATGACCGCTTTGGGGCGGCAGAAAGCCAGTCTAGTGAAGGAAGACTCTCTGTCCAGCCTTACAAAGTGACCACTTTGGCCGAGACCATTGGCAGTTTCGTAGGTATACAGCGCGGCGATCGTCAGTTCGGCGCCGATTCGCCCTCGCTGAGCAGGCGGTTCGCGGCGGCGCGCTGGACCGTGGCGCCGCTCGGATCGCCCAGCCGGTCGAGCGTGTCGGCGAGCCGCAGCAGGATCGCGCCCTCCAGCCGCCGCTCCCCCGCCTTGCGCGCCCAGTACAGCGCGTCGCGGCAGGTCCGCAGCGCGTCCTCCGGGTAGCCCGCGTACTCCTGCACCCGCGCGGCCTCGGTCAGCGCGCGGGCCTGCGCGCCCAGGTCGGCCAGCCGCCGGTACGCCCCGGCGGCGGCGCGCCATTCGCGCAGCGCGGGCCCGTACCGGCCGTCGTAGGTGAACAGCGCGCCGATCCGGCCGTGCAGCCGGGCCTCGTGGAAGGTCTCGCCGCGTTCCTGGCGCAGCGCGAGCGCCCTGCCGTACCAGTCGGCGGCCCGCTGCGGGTCGTGCCGCTCCTGATACGTACCGCCGAGGGCTTCCAGCACCCGGCCCTCGGCCTCCGCGTCGTCGCACTTGCGGGCCGCGCCCAGTGCGGCGCGGTACCGGTCGAGCGCCCGGTCGGAACGGCCCGCCGCCGCGTCCAGGTCGCCGAGATTGATCAGCGCCGCCGCCTTCTCCCGGTCCAGGCCGCGCCGCTCGGCGACGTCCAGGACCAGGCCGTGCAGTTCGTACTGCTCGGCCGCCATCGCGTTCCCGCCGGGGAAGGCGGCGAGCGCCTGCACCTGGGCGGCGATCAGCCGTCTGGCCAGGGTGTCCAGATCGCCGTCCGCGACGGCGACCCGCGCGGAGGCCAGCAGCGCGGGCAGCCGGGACCGCAGCCACTCGGCGGCCGTCGCGGGCGAGTCGAAGCTGAGGCTGCGCGGGCCGTCGTCCGGCAGCCGCATCCGCACGAGCGCCGAGCCGCACGACAGCAGCAGCCGTACGGTCCGCTCCAGCATCCTGGCCCGGGCCAGCCGGACCTCCTCCGGGCGGTCGCGGGATTCGAGCAGCCCGCGCAGCAGCGGCTCGAAGCAGCCGGGCAGGCGGTACTGCGGCGGCAGCTCGTCGCCCGTCACCGGACCGGGCGCCAGCAGTGCGCCGCCGACGAAGTCGTCGAGCGTGCTCTGCGCGGCGGCCACGGAACAGCCCGCGAGCGCCGAGGCGACCTGCGCGTCGACCATGCCCGCAGGTGCCAGCGACAGGAGTCGCAGCATCCGCGCGGCGGTCTGCGGCACGTCCTCGTAGACCAGCCGGAAGGACCGCACGAGTTCGCCCTGCGCGGCGGCGCGCGAGGGCGAGGTCCCGTCCGCTTCGGCCGAGGGCGGGGCGGGCGCGTCGGCCGAGACCGTACGCAGCCGGGTCGCGGCGTCCGCCACCGACAGCGTCGGCCGGGCCGCGAGCCAGGCGGCGACCAGCCGCAGCGCGGTGGGGTGCCCGCCGATCTCCTGCACCAGGGCCTCGGCGGCGCGCGGGTCGCAGGTCACCCGGGTGGAGCCGATGCTGTGCGCGAGCAGTTCCACGGCGGCGGGCGTGTCGAGCCCGCCCAGCGTGCACGGCCGCACGTCCGGCACTCCGGGCAGCGGGCCGTCCGAGGTGACGACGACAAGGCTGCCGGGCGCGTCGGGGATCAGCCCGTCGAGCTGATCGGCGCGCAGGACGTCGTCCAGGACGAGGAGCGTCTTGCGCGAGGTGGCGGCGGGGCCGCCGGACGGGGCGGCCGGGGCGGGAGCGGCGGGTGTTACGGGGGTGGCCGATCCGTCGGTTCCCGGAGTACGGGCGAGGGCTCGGCGGAGGGCGCGGACGGCCTGCTCGGCGGGTACGGGCTCCCCTTCCGGGGAGGTCATGCGCAGGAAGACCTGGCCGTCCGGGTAGTCGTCGGCCAGGTCTTCGGCCAGGCGCAGCGCGAGCGCGGTCCGACCGACGCCGGGGCGTCCGGCGACGAGCAGCACGCGCGCCCGCCCCTTCCCCTGATTCCCGAGGCCCGGCCGTCCGATCTCCCCGCGCAGCTCCGCCAACTCCCTTTCCCGGCCCACGAATTGACCCTCGCCTCGGGCTCCCGCCCATACGGCGGCGCCGACCCGCACCGTGACCTCGCCGGTCCGGCTCACCGGGCGGGCAGCGCCCGCGCCGACATCCGAAGGCGCGGCGGGCGCGGTGTCGGTCTTGGGGTCGGCCTTGGGGTCGGTCTTGCGATGAGGCGTGGGATCAGGCTGGGGGTCCGCCTCGACGTCGGCCCCGGCGTCCGCCCCGGACCCGTTCTCGGTTCCCGGCGCGACAGCGGCGGTGCGCTCGGCCTTCGCCGGACGCGCGGCCGGAGTGTTCGGTGCCGACTCGGACTCGGACTCAGGTTCCGGCTCGGCGTCCTTCGCGGGCGGCTGCTCCGGCCCGGACTCGACAGCGGCAGAAGGAGCCTCGGGGGCCGGGCCCTTGCGCGTCGGGGAGCCGGCGGAAGCCGACCGTCGGCGGCGGGCGCGCGCCTTGGCGGGTGCGGCGGCCGTGTCCGGTTCAGGTGCCGCCGGGGCGTCCGCTCCCGCAGGGGTCCCGTTGGGGTTCAGCGCCTGATCCGTCACGGCCTACGCTCCCGGCTCAGTGGGGTCGTCCGCGCGGGGCGCGGATGCGCGGGTACGCGGCTACGGCGACGAGCCTAGTTCACGCGGTCGGGCCGGTCCGGGGCTCCGACGCGGCCGACCGCGTAAATGATCACTCCATCGGATCATCGAGACCGATGAGGGAGCTGTGAAGAAGCTGTGGAGCGGACGGTCAGGGTGTGAAGGGCCGCGCGGGCCACGGCGACTCGGCGGGCCGCAGCGCGTCGAGACCGGCGCCGTTCATCGCGGCCTGGAGCGCGAAGACGCCCACGACCAGGCAGTTGTTGTGCAGGTCGCCCGCGAGGATCCCGCTGACGAGGTCGGCGAGCGGGACGCGGGCCAGCTCCATGTCGGCCTCCTCCTCGGCGACCGCGAAGCGCTCGCCGTCCGCCTCGGAGACACCGCGCGCGAGGAAGATCCGTACCGCCTCGTCCGTACCGCCGGGGCTGGTGTAGACGTCGGTGAGGACCCGCCAGTCCTCGGCCTTGACGTGCGCCTCCTCGTACAGCTCGCGCTGGGCCGCGTGCAGCGGATTCTCGCCGGGGATGTCGAGCAGTCCGGCCGGGATCTCCCAGAGCTTCTGCCGTACGGGGTGCCGGTACTGGCGCAGTACGAGGACGCGGTCGGCGTCGTCGAGGGCGAGGACGGCCACCGAGCCGGGGTGGACCTGGTAGTCGCGGACGGCGGTGGTGCCGTCGGGCATGACCACCTCGTCCGTGCGTACCGACGTCTTCTTGCCGGTGAACGGCGTGGAGGTCACGGTGACCCGCCACTCCTCCTGAGTGTCCTTCAGCATGCTGCGCCTTCCGAGTCCGTGACCGTACCGAGTGACCGGGAGCGGGCGCCGGGCCCGCTCCCGTAACGCCGCCTTCAGCCCTGCCGCTCCTGCGCGTCCTGCTGCTGGCGCGCGACCGCCGCCTTGACCAGCCCGGCGAACAGCGGGTGGGGCCGGGTGGGGCGGGACTTCAGTTCGGGGTGCGCCTGGGTGGCGACCAGGTACGGGTGCACCTCGCGCGGGTACTCGACGTACTCGACGAGCTTGTTGTCGGGCGAGGTGCCCGAGAAGACGATGCCGGTCGCCTTCTCCAGCTCGGCGCGGTAGGCGTTGTTCACCTCGTAGCGGTGGCGGTGCCGCTCCTCGACGTACGGCTGGTCGCCGTAGACCTCGCGGACGATGGAGCCCTCGGCGAGCTTCGCCGGGTAGGTGCCCAGGCGCATCGTGCCGCCGAGGTCGCCCTTGCCGTCCACGATGTCGAGCTGCTCGGCCATGGTCGAGATGACCGGGTGTCCGGTGCCGGGGTCGAACTCGGTGGAGTTGGCGTCGGCGATCCCGGCGAGGTTGCGCGCGGCCTCGATGACCACGCATTGCAGGCCGAGGCAGAGTCCGAGCAGTGGGACGCGGTTCTCACGGGCGAAGGTGATCGCGGTGACCTTGCCCTCGACGCCTCGGTCGCCGAAGCCGCCGGGCACGCAGATCGCGTCCACGTCGCCGAGCTGCGCCGCCGCGCCCGCCGGGGTCCGGCAGTCGTCGGAGGTGACCCACTTGACGTGCACCTTCGCGTTGTTGGCGAATCCGCCGGCGCGCAGCGCCTCGGTCACCGACAGATAGGCGTCGGGCAGGTCGATGTACTTGCCGACCAGCGCGACCTTCACCTCGTGGGCGGGCTCGTGCACCCGCTTGAGCAGGTCGTCCCACTGAGCCCAGTCCACATCGCGGAAAGGCAGGTCCAGCCGCCGGACGACGTACGCGTCCAGGCCCTCGGTGTGCAGCACCTTGGGGATGTCGTAGATGGAGGGCGCGTCGATCGCGGCGACCACCGCGTCCTCGTCGACGTCGCACATCAGCGAGATCTTCCGCTTGATGGCGTCCGGCACATGGCGGTCCGCGCGCAGCACGATCGCGTCGGGCTGGATGCCGATGTTGCGCAGCGCGGCCACCGAGTGCTGGGTCGGCTTGGTCTTCAGCTCGCCGGAGGGGCCGATGTACGGCAGCAGCGAGATGTGCACCACGAAGACGTTGTCCCGGCCGACCTCGTGCCTGACCTGGCGGACCGACTCCAGGAACGGCAGCGACTCGATGTCGCCGACCGTGCCGCCGACCTCGGTGATGACGACGTCCACGTCGTCGGTGGCCATCCGGCGGATACGGGACTTGATCTCGTTGGTGATGTGCGGGATCACCTGCACGGTGTCACCGAGGTACTCGCCGCGCCGCTCCTTGGCGATCACCGTGGAGTAGATCTGGCCGGTGGTGACGTTGGCGGAACCCGCCAGATTGACGTCGAGGAAGCGCTCGTAGTGGCCGATGTCGAGGTCGGTCTCGGCGCCGTCGTCCGTGACGAAGACCTCGCCGTGCTGGAAGGGGTTCATGGTGCCCGGATCCACGTTGAGATAAGGATCGAGCTTCTGCATGGTGACCCGCAGGCCCCGTGCCTTGAGCAGCGCCCCGAGGCTGGAGGCCGTCAGGCCCTTGCCGAGAGAGGAGGCCACACCACCGGTGACGAAGATGTGCTTCGTCGTGGATTTCGGCGCATTCTTCAGAAAAGCTGCCAAGAGGGGGCTCCCGTGGTCGCGAGGTGAGGGTCGGGACGGCGTTCGTGCTTGGGAGCGCCGTCGCGGCGGTTCAGTGGTTCATCCCACCGGCCCACGGGCTACCAGGGTATCAGCGACCCCGGCCGCCGAATGATGCGCCACGGCGGCCGACGGGCACGACCGATGACTTTCGCCACTCCGGGCCGCCACCGCCCGGCCTCCGCCCGGCCTCCGGACGGCCATCGCGCGGTCGCCGGGCGGTCTTGGTGAGGTCTTCGTGAGGTCTTCGGGCAGCTTTCGTGCGCTCTTCTGGCCGTCGAAGCGCCGTCGAAGGGCCGTAGTAAGGCCGTAGTAAGGCCGTAGTAAGGCGTTGTAGCGCAGCCGCGGGGCCGTCGTGGAGCCGCCGCGGGGCCGGTACACCCGACCGGCGGAGCGAAGATCGCGGAGACATGCGCACGCCCTCCTCGGACGACGTATCCTGCACGGACGCATTGCTACGAGCCGACCGGCACGGCACTATCCCCGCCCAGTTCCCGGATCATGAGCTCGTCCAAAATCCCCAGACCGCAAGACCGTCCCCAGCGGGGGCGGCGCCTGTCGTTCGACTGGAGTTGCACGTGGCCGGGCTCATCGAGGACTACGCCCTCATCGGTGATATGCAGACCGCCGCACTGGTCTGCCGGGACGGCACGGTCGACTGGCTGTGCCTCCCCCGGTTCGACTCGCCCGCCGTCTTCGCCGGACTGCTCGGTACCGAGCAGCACGGCTTCTGGCGGCTCGGCCCCGCGCACGGCAAGGACGACCAGCCCCCGGCCGCGACGCGCCGCAGGTACCGGGGCGACTCGCTGGTGCTGGAGTCCGAGTGGGACACCGAGCGCGGCACGGTCCGTGTGATCGACTTCATGCCGCCGCGTGACGGCGCCCCCCAGGTCATCCGGATCGTGGAGGGCGTGCACGGCCGCGTCCCGATGCGCTCCGCCCTGCGGATGCGTTTCTCCTACGGGCAGATCACGCCGTGGGTGCACAAGGTCGGCGACCGTACGGTCGCGGTGGCCGGGCCCGACTCCGTGTGGCTGGACACGGAAGTCGACACCTACGGCCAGGATCTGACGACGTACTCCGAGTTCACCGTCGCTCCCGGCGACCGCATCGCGTTCACCATCAGTTGGGAGCCGTCGCACAAGCCGCAGCCCTCGCTGCCGGAGCCCGAGGCGTCGCTGACCGCCACCGAGGACTTCTGGCGCGAGTGGGTCGAGCAGTGTACGTACACCGGGCCGTACCGGGACGCGGTGGTGCGCTCGCTGATCACGCTCAAGGCGCTGACGTACGGGCCGACCGGCGCGATCGTCGCCGCGCCGACCACCTCGCTGCCCGAGGACATCGGCGGGGTCCGCAACTGGGACTACCGCTTCACCTGGCTGCGCGACGCCGCGATCACCCTGTCCTCGCTGCTGCGCACCGGCTACCGCGACGAGGCCCGCGCCTGGCGCGAGTGGCTGCTGCGCGCGGTGGCGGGCGACCCCGAGAACCTCCAGATCATGTACGGCATCGCGGGCGAGCGCGAGCTGGGCGAGAACGAGCTGCACTGGCTGCCCGGTTACGAGGGATCCTCCCCCGTCCGGATCGGCAACGGCGCGGCCCACCAGCTCCAGCTCGACGTGTACGGCGAGGTCACCGAGGCCCTGCACCTGGGCCACATGACGGGCCTGGCCCGCAACGACTACGCGAGCGTCCTCCAGCTCAAGCTGATCCGCTACCTGGAGAAGCACTGGAACGAGCCGGACGAGGGCATCTGGGAAGTCCGGGGCCCGCGCCGCCATTTCGTGCACTCCAAGGTGATGGCCTGGGTCGCGGTCGACCGCACCGTCAAGCTCATCGAGTCCGGCGAGGTCGACGGCCCGCTGGAGCGGCTCAAGGAGCTGCGCGAGGACATCCACTACGACGTGTGCGAGAAGGGCTTCGACCGGGAGCGCAACACCTTCACGCAGTCCTACGGCTCCAAGGAGCTGGACGCCTCGCTGCTGCTCATCCCGCAGATGGGCTTCCTGCCGCCGGACGACAAGCGGGTCATCGGCACCATCGAGGCGATTCAGCGGGAGCTGTCGACCGAGGACGGCTTCGTCCTGCGCTACCCCGTCTCCAGCGGCGCCGACGGCGAGGAGAATCTGGACGGCCTGCCCGGCGACGAAGGGGCGTTCCTCGCCTGCTCGTTCTGGCTCGCCGACGACCTCGCGATGATCGGCCGGGTCGAGGAGGCGCGCAAGCTCTTCGAGAAGCTGCTGGCGCTCCGCAACGACCTGGGTCTGCTCGCCGAGGAGTGGGACCCGCGCCGCAAGCGCCAGGTCGGCAACTTCCCGCAGGCGTTCAGCCATGTGCCGCTGATCGACACGGCGCTGCGGCTCACCGCCACCGGGGCGTTCCGCGCGTAGCGGGTCCCGGACCCCGGTCCGTCAGACCTGCGTCAGCTCGTCGTAGACGCTGAGCACCTGGGCCACCGTGTCGTCCTCGGTGGGCCAGGTGGCGGCCTGGGCGCGGCCCGCCACGGACAGGGCGGTACGGCGGCCGGGGTCGGCGAGCAGGGTGACGACGGCGCGGGCGAGGGCCGCCGCGTCGCCGTAGGGGACGAGGACGGCCGCGTCGCCGACGAGTTCGGGGGTGCCGCCGACGGCGGTGGCGATCAGGGGAACGCCTGCGTGCAGGGCTTCCTGGGCGATCAGCGGGCGGGCCTCCCAGCGGCTGGGCAGCACGACGAGGTCGGCGGCGGCGAGCAGTTCCGGCACGTCGTCGCGGCGGCCGAGCAGGACCACCGGGAGCTGTTCCGCCTCGATCCGCTTCTCCAGGGCCGCGCGCCTACTGCCCTCGCCCGCGACGGCGACCAGCGGCGGCGGTTCGAGACCCGTCCAGTGGGCGGCGGCGTCCAGCAGCAGGTCGTAGCCCTTGTGGGCTTCGAGGCGGCCGACGGCCAGCAGCAGCGGGCGGTCGATCGCGCCGAATTCGGCGCGGGTCTTGTGGGTGTGCCGCTCGCCGTCGCCGGGCAGGCGCGGCGGCGGGGCGACTGGGCGCGGTACGGCGGCCGGTGCCAGCCTGACGTCCTTGGCGCCGAGGTGGCGGGCCCGGTCGACGAGTTCGGCGCAGACGCCGAGGACGACGGTGGCGCCGCGTACCGCCCGGCGCTCCAGCCAGCGCAGCAGCGCGGCGCGGCCCGCGCCGTCGTGTTCCGCGGGGGCGCCGCCGTGCCAGGTGAGAACCAGTGGGGTGCTGCGCCCGCCGAGCGCGATCGCGGCCAGCAGTCCGGCGCGCAGGCCGTGCGCGTGGACGATTCCGGCGCCGGAGAAGACGGCGCGCAGGGCGGCGACGGCGGGCGCGTCGGTGGCGGCGGCGGCCCTGCGGCCGATGTCGAGGGGTACGAAGCGGGCGCCGGTGCCGGAGAAGGCGTAGTCGGCCTCGGCGGCGGGGGGCCCGCAGACGGTGACCGCGACACCCCGCGCCACGAGCCCGCCCGCCAGCGAGCTGACGTGCGCTCCCGACGTCGTGCCCATGACGTGCACGGCGTGGAGCTGCCCCTGGAAGGGGGTGGACATGCTGCTCACGCGGGGCACTGCTCCTGACTCGGCACGGGACGGCGGGTGTTGGCGGGTACGGGCAACCCCTCCAGGATGCCAGGCCGCACCCGCGGGTCACCGGTCACGGTCGCGCTCAGGCCCGCTCACCCGCCCTTGGGATCACCCATACGGGTGTGCCACGCGGCCCCAGGAGTCAACGTGCCGCACTCCGGGCGCGTTCCACAACCGCTCGTGGGAGGAGATCCGGTCGCCCGCGGCGGTCATCGCGATGAGCGCCGCCGCGTGCAGCAGCAGCCCGGTCCTGCCGTTGGCGACGACGATCGCCGCGCCCAGCGCCGCGCCGAGCGCGTGGGCGCCGCCGTCGCCGAGCATCGTCCGCTCGCTGAGGTCGTCGCCGAGTACGGCCGCCGCGGCGCCCACGGGGGCCGCGGCCAGCACTCCCGCGGGGCCGCGGCGCAGCAGGCCGGGCACGCCGACGGCGATGACCGCCTTCGCGGCGCGGCCGGGCGAGATGTCCACCAGGTTCACCGCGTGCGCGGTGCCCGCGATGACGACGCCCGCGAGCAGTTGGTCGAAGGGCCGCACCTTGAGCAGGGTGCCCGCGGCGAGCCCGGCCGCGCCGATGCCGAGGAGTTTCACGGCGCCCGAGGTGAACCGGCCCTCGCGCAGTGCCTTCAGATGCGCGCCGAAGCCGCGTTCGTCGGGCGAGCCGGCCTGGTCGTCGTAGGCCCCGCAGGCGCCCGCGGCCAGTGCGGCGCCGACGGCCGCGATCCGGGAGCGTACGGTCAGGCCGCGCGCGGTGCCCAGGGCAGTCGCGGCCCCGGCCGCGGCGGCCAGGCCGCCGTACAGCTCCACACCGCGCCCCGCGTAGTTGCTGCGCTGCCACATCCGGGCCTCGACCGGGGGCCGCCTGCGCAGCTCCGCGTAGGCCGCGCGGGTCGCACCGGCCGCCGCCATGCCGACGGACAGCCGTCCCGACCGCCCCTTCCAGCCACGCCTGCTCATCCCGCTGCCTCCACGTCGTCGCCGTCGTCCGCTCGCGGCCAACCGCCGCGCCCGGCTGCGCAATTACCCGGCCCGCACAGCCTTCCCCGCCACGCCCCCGGAAAGCCGTCTCCGCGCGCTCCCGCCGCGCGCGGCACATTATCCGACCGCGCCGATGTCCTCCGGACCCGGACCACCACGGGCCCTCAGGCCCGCCCGACCGACGCGCCGCGTCCGGCCCCGCCCCTGTCCCGGACCGCCAAGGGCCCTCCGCGGCCGAGGTGCCGTACCGCCCTCGCCGCACCCGGCCTCCTTCGACAGGCCGCCCCCCCGACCGACCCTCACCCTCCCGCCGCCCGCCGCCCGCCGCCGCAACGACTGACGGCCACGCGCCCCCCGCCCGCCCGGGCGGCGCACCCGCACGTCGCCATCCGGACCTGCGGTCCCAGACACACTCCTCGGGCACCTCCGACCGGAACGGCCGGGCCTCAGCGACACGCCAGCGCCACCGGCCTGCATCGGACGGCCACGCGACCTCACGCCAGGACCGGCGGCGCAGCCGGACCTCGGCGTCCGGGCCCGCTCCTCGGACCGCCGCGAGACCCCGTCCACGTCCGAGCGGAGCGGTCGGGGCTCAGCGACACGGCTGGCGCTCCCGCCCCGGCCTGCGCCGGACCGCCGCGAGACCTTGGGCACGTTCGACCGGGGCGGTCAGGGGCTCGGCGACGCGGCTGGCGGCAGCGGGCCGGGGTGTCGGGGGGTCAGCGGGCCGCCTTGGCCGCGGCGAGGAGTTCCTCGGCGTGGGCGCGGCCCAGTTCGGAGTCCTCGAGACCGGCGAGCATGCGGGAGAGCTCCTTCACCCGGGCCTCGCCCTCCAGGATGGTGACGCCGCTGCGGGTGACGGACCCGTCGTTGGTCTTCTCGACCAGGAGCTGCCGGTCGGCGAAGGCCGCGACCTGCGGGAGGTGGGTGACGACCACGACCTGCGCGGTACGGGCCAGGCGCGCCAGGCGGCGGCCGACCTCGACGGCCGCCTTGCCGCCGACTCCGGCGTCCACCTCGTCGAAGAGGTACGTCGGCACCGGGTCGGACCCGGCGAAGACCACCTCGACGGCGAGCATGACGCGCGACAGCTCACCGCCCGAGGCGCCCTTGGCGATCGGCCGGGCCGGGGAGCCGGGGTGCGGGGCCAGTTGCAGCTCCACCTCGTCGGCGCCGGTCGGGCCGAAGGCCACGGCCCGGCCGCCCACCTCGATCCCGGCGTCGGGCTCGGCCGTCTCGGTCTGCCGGATCGCGACGCCGACACGGGCGTGCGGCATCGCCAGCTCGGCGAGTTCCGCGGTGACGGCGGCGGCGAAACGGTCCGCCGCCTCGCCCCGCGCGTCGGTCAGGTCCTGGGCGAGCGCGCCCAGCTCCGCGCGGAGCGCGTCCCGCTCCGCGGTGAGTCCTTCGATCCGCTCGTCGTCGCCCTCAAGTTCGCCGAGCCGCGCGGCGCTCTCCTCGGCCCAGGCCAGCACGCCGTCGATGTCGACGCCGTACTTGCGCGTCAGATGCGCCAGTACGGACCTGCGCTCCTCGACGGCCGCGAGCCGCAGCGGGTCGGCGTCCAGATTGTCGGCGTATCCCGCCAGCTCGCCCGAGACGTCACCGAGCAGGATGCCGATCTCTCCAAGCCGGGCCGCCAGGCCCGCCAGCTCCGGGTCGTGCGCGCTGACCGTGTCCACCGCGCGCTGCGCCCCCGCGACGAGGGTGCCCGCGTCCACGCCCTCCGGGTCCTCCGGGTTCCCCGCGAGCGCCGCGTGCGCGATGGCCGCCGCGCTCGCCAGCGCCTCGGCGTGGCCGAGGCGGGCCGCCTCGGCGGCCAGTTCGGTGTCCTCGCCCGCGACCGGCTCGGCCGCCGCCACTTCCTCGATGCCGAACCGCAGCAGGTCCGCTTCCTGCGCGCGCTCCCTGGCCCGCGTCGTCAGCTCGTCCAGCTCCGCGGCGACCTCCCGCAGCCTGCGGTAGGCCGACCCGTACTTCGCCAGCGGCGCCGCGACGGCGTCGCCCGCGTACCGGTCCAGGGCCTCGCGCTGCCGCGCCGGGCGCAGCAGGCCCTGCTGGTCGGTCTGGCCGTGCACGGCCACCAGGTCGTCCGCCAGCTCGCCGAGCAGCCCGACCGGGACGGTACGGCCGCCCACGAACGCCCGTGAGCGGCCTTCCGCCGAGACGGTACGGCTGATCAGCAGCGCGCCGTCGTCCAGCTCCGCGCCCGCTTCCTCCGCCCGTACGGAGGCCCGGTTGCCGGGGGCCATCGTTATCCGGCCCTCGACGGACGCCGCCTTCGCGCCGATGCGTACCAGCGCAGGATCGGCCCGGCCGCCCAGGAGCAGGCCGAGGCTGGTCACGACCATGGTCTTGCCCGCACCGGTCTCGCCGGTCACCGCGGTGAAGCCGGGTGAGAGTTCCACCACGGCGTCCTCGATGACCCCGAGCGACCGGATTCGCATTTCCTCCAACACGGGTACGACCATACGAGGTTTGCGCCCCGCCGCGCGACGGTCCCCTGCGGGGGGCGGTGCGCATCTCCGGGGCGCGGCCCCGAACGGGTCCCCCTTGCGGAGTGGGCAAGCGTCTTCCGGGGCGCGGCCCCGGGCCGTTCTTCGCCGGGGCGGCACACCGGTCTTTTCAGGGGCGGCTGGGGCTGCGCGGCCCGCCGAAGCGCTCCGGCGGGGCACCACCGGCCCCAGCGGGGCAGACCGGCTGTTCTCGGGCCGGCGGCCCGGTGGGGGCTGGTCGCGCGGTTCCCCGCGCCCCTAAGGACCAGGCCCCGCGCAAGGGCAGCGCCCTGTGCTCACGCCCGCGACGGGCACCCGCCTGCGCGTATCGAACGGTCCGCCGTCGGGCGGGTTATTGGGGGGCGCCGCGCCATCCGGCGACGGGGAGGGCGAATTTGGCGACGAGACGGTCCGTGAAGGAGGCGTGGTGGAGCCGGGCCAGCCGCACGGGCACGGCGCCCCGGCGGACTTCGACGCGGGCACCGGCGAGAAGCTCGACGGTGCGGCGGCCGTCGCACCACAGGACGCCGTGCGGCGTCTTGGGCTGGACCTCGACGGCGAGGACGGAGCGGGGCGAGGTCACCAGGGGCTTGGCGAAGAGGGCGTGGGCGCTGATGGGCACCATCAGGAGCGCTTCGACCTCGGGCCAGACGACGGGCCCGCCGGCCGAGAACGCGTAGGCGGTGGAGCCGGTGGGGGTGGCGCAGACGACGCCGTCGCCGCCGAAGCGGGAGACCGGGCGGCCGTCGACCTCGGTGACGACCTCCAGGAGGCGTTCGCGGGACGCCTTCTCGACCGAGGCCTCGTTGAGCGCCCAGTCGGTGTGCACGATGTGCCCGTCGTTGCGGACCAGCACGTCGAGGGTCATCCGCTCCTCGACCTCGTACTCGCGGGTGACGACGCGGTCGACGACCTTGTCGAGGTCGTCCCGCTCGGCCTCGGCGAGGAAGCCGACCCGGCCGAGGTTCACGCCGAGCAGCGGGACCCCGGAGGCGCGGGCGAATTCGGCGCCGCGCAGCAGTGTGCCGTCGCCGCCGAGTACGACGATCAGCTCGCAGCCCTCGACGGACTCGGGCCCCGGCTCCGTGACGTGCTCGACCTCGGCGGGCAACGGCAGGTCCGCGGCCTCCTCGGCGAGCAGCCGTACGCCGATCCCGCACCTCAGCAGCCCCTTGACCACGCGCTCCGCACTGCGGATGGCGGCCGGGCGGCCGGTGTGGGCGAGCAGGAAGACGGTACGGGCGCCGCCCGGTCCGCACTGCGCGTCGCGTCCGGCTTCGGATCCGGTTCCGGATTCGGTCTTGGTGGTCAACGGGGCCCCTCCGCCACAGCACGGTCGACATCGGCCGGGTCCAGAGGAGGCGCACCGGCCCGCAGCCACAGAAAATATTCCACATTCCCGGACGGTCCGGGCAGCGGACTGGCCGTGACGCCCAGCACCCCGAGCCCCAGCTCCGCCCCCTGAGCGGCGACCTTGCGTACGCTCTCGGCCCGTAGCTGGGTGCTGCGGACGACGCCACCGCTGCCCAGTCGTTCCCTACCCACCTCGAACTGCGGCTTCACCATCAGGACGAGATCGGCGTCGGGCGCGGCGCACCGTACGAGCGCGGGCAGCACCAGACCGAGCGGAATGAACGACAGGTCGCCGACGATCAGGTCGACGGGGGTGCCGTCGATGTGGTCGAGCGTCAACTCGCGGACGTTCGTACGGTCCTTGACGGTGACGCGGTCGTCGCTCTGCAACGACCAGGCCAGCTGGCCGTAGCCGACGTCGACCGCGACGACCTCGGCGGCGCCCGCCCGCAGCAGCACATCGGTGAAGCCGCCGGTGGACGCGCCCGCGTCGAGCGCCCTGCGGCCCTCGACGGTCAGCCCGCGCGGCTGGAGCGCGGCGAGCGCGCCGGCCAGCTTGTGGCCGCCGCGCGACACGTAGTCGGGTTCGTCGGCGTCCCGCGCCACCACCACGGCGGCGCTGGTCTCCACCTGCGTGGCCGCCTTCGTGGCGGTCGCGCCGCCGACGGTCACCCGCCCGGCGGCGATCAACTGGCTTGCGTGCTCCCGCGAGCGCGCGAGACTCCGGCGCACCAGCTCGGCGTCGAGTCGGCGTCGTGCCACCACGTACGGTTCAGCTCCTGTTCTCGTCCAGCGCGGCGAGTGCGTCCCGCAATCCGCGGTGCGCGTCCTCGTACACCTCTATGTGTCCCGCGGTCGGCAGTTCGTCGGCGTCCGACAGCCGGGCAACCGCCGCGTCCACGTCGGCATTCCCCGTCTCCCGCAGCACCACGCCGAGCGGTACGGGACCGGCCGCCTCCGGCAGGGCGTGAACGGCCCCGTCCGCCGGTCCGACCGCGTCGGCGTCCTGCGCCGGTGCGGCGTCCGGCGCCTCGTCGCCGTCCGGGGCCGGTGCGGCACCGGACGGCCCGAAATCGAGGTCACTCACCGCCGTTACCCGCCTCCGGCCCCGGTGCGGACTTCTTCGCGGGCGTGGCCTTCTTCGCGGCGGGCGCCTTCTTGGCCGCGGCCTTCTTCGCGGCGGGCGCCTTCTTGGCCGCGGCCTTCTTCGTCGTGGCCGTGCTGGCCGTCGTCGACTTCTTCACCGCGGCGGTCTTCTTGACGGCGGACGCCTTCTTCGCCGCGGGGGCCTTCTTGGCTGCCGTCTTCTCGGCCACCGTCTTCTCGGGTGTCGCCTTCTTCGCCGTCGCCTTCTTCGCCGGGGCGGTGCCTTCCGGCTGTTCCGGCGTCGCGGGGGCCGCGGGCGCCGGAGGGGCCGCCTGGGCCGGGGTGGGCCTGGCCGGAGTGGTCTTGCGGGTGGCGGACTTCTTCGCGGGCGCGGTCTTCTTGGCCGCGGCCTTCTTGGCGGACGCGGTCTTCGTGGCGGCCGGGCCCGTACCCGCGGTGGCGGTCTTCCGGGTCGGGGCGGCCTTCTTCGCCGCCGGGGAGGCCGGGGAAGCCGGAGCGGCCGGAGAAGGAGACGTCGCCGACTTCCTGGCCGCCGTCTTCCGCGGCGAAGGCGCCTTCTTCGCCGCCGCCTTGCGGACCGCGGTCGACGCCGTGCCCTTGGGAGCGGTCGCCGCGGCCGGGGCCGCCTTCTTCGCGGGCGCGGCGGCGGGCGCCGCGTCCGGCTCGACCTTGACGTGCTGGACCGGCGGGGCGGCGCCGCGCCGGGGAGCCGCCTCCGAGGGCCGGGCCTGCCCGGCACCGCTGTCGGCCGCCTCCTCGTCGGTGGACTCCAGGTTCCCGATGCGCCGTTCGAGCGTTTCGAGGACGACGCCGACCTTCGTCACTTCGTCGGCGAGGCGGCCGACCCGGCTCATCGTCTTGTCGACTTCGTCCCGGATGAGTCCGAGCAGCAGGTCACGGTTGGCCCGGCCCGAGGCCATCAGCTCGTCGGCGAGGGTCTGGACTTCGGCCGGAATGGCGGAGCCGATCCTGCGCTGGACGGCGTCGACGTCTATTCCCGTCTGGTCGAGCAGCTCCCTCGCCGCGTCGATCGTGCGCCGCCGGGTGGCCTCGGTCAGGCCGCCCGCGATCTGTAGACAGGTACGCAGCGCGTCCCGCATCGCTCACACTCCTCGCCTCGCCGTTGACGTATCCGGTCACGACGCTACCGCGTATCGCGACCGCGGCCCGAGCACGGTGCCCCGCGGTGCTGCGGTAGCGTCGTCCGGACGTGCGCGCGGACCGCGCACGATCCGGCACGATCCAGAAGGACACCGCACCGATGGCGACGATCGAGGAGTGCCGCAGCGCGCTCGACCGACTGGCGGCGAACCTCGCCGACGCCGAGGGCGGCGTGCGCTCAGCCGCCGCCATGGACCGCTCCCTGAGCTGCCGGATCACCGATCTGGACGTGACCTTCGTGGGTCGGCTGTCCGGCGGCCGGATCGAGGACGTGACGACCGTGCCGGGCACGCCCGCCGACAAGGCGCAGATCAGGCTGACCATGTCGGGCGACGACCTGGTCGCCCTGGTCGGCGGCGAGTTGAACTTCGCCAAGGCGTGGGGCAGCGGCCGGGTCAAGCTCCAGGCCGGCCTGCGGGACGTCCTGCGTCTGCGGTCTCTGCTGTAAGCGGGCCGGGCGCGGAATCACCGGATCCGGATACGGAACCGGCTGCCGACGCGGAGTCACGCGCGGCACCTGACCCGGAATCCGACACCGTGCCCAGCCCCGAGCCTGGCACGGCATCAGACCCGGCCCCCGGCACGGAACCAGGCCCGGAACCGGGCACGGAATCGACGGGGTCGGAGCCCGTACCGGACTTGACGCCGGGAGCCGGTTCCGAGTCCTGGCCCGGCTCGGCGTCGGTGAGGGTCGCGCCGGCCGCCACCGCACCGGCCCGCCGCGCGGCGGGCACCACCAGCGGCGTACCGCTCTCCGGGTCCTCGATGATCCGGCAGCGCACCCCGAAGACCCGCTCCACCAGCTCCGCGGTGATGATCTCGGCGGGCGGCCCCTGCGCCTCGATCCGGCCGTCGCGCATGGCGATCAGGTGAGTGGCGTAGCGCGCGGCCTGGTTGAGGTCGTGCAGGACGGCGACGAGCGTACGGCCGCGCTGTTCGTGGAGTTCCGCGCACAGGTCGAGCACGTCGAGCTGGTGCTGGATGTCGAGGAAGGTGGTCGGCTCGTCGAGCAGCAGCAGCGGGGTCTGCTGGGCGAGGGCCATGGCGATCCAGACGCGTTGCCGCTGTCCGCCGGACAGTTCGTCGACATAGCGATCGGCCAGGGCGGTGACGCCGGTCGCCGCCATCGATTCGTCGACGATTCGCTCGTCCTCCGGCGACCACTGCCGCAGCAGCCCCTGGTGCGGGTACCGGCCGCGCGACACCAGCCCCGACACGGTGATCCCGTCGGGCGCCACCGAGCTCTGCGGGAGCAGCCCCAGCGTCCTGGCGACCGCCTTCGCGGGCAGCGTGCCGATGGCCTGGCCGTCCAGCAGGACCTGGCCCGCGGCCGGCTTCAGCAGCCGCGACAGCGCGCGCAGCAATGTCGACTTGCCGCAGGCGTTCGGTCCGACGATGACGGTGAAGGACTGGTCGGGTATGGCGACCGACAGCTCCTTCGCGATGACCCGCTGGTCGTACGCGAGAGTGACGGACTCGGCGGCGAGGCGGGTCATGCGGGACGCTCCGTGTTCTGCCGAAGGGGTCTGGCGGGTGGTGTCTGCCGGTGGCCGCGGCTGCTTCCGTCGGCCGCCGCGGCGCGGTCTCAGCCGCGCTGTGAGCGCCGTACGCTCGGGGCCGGCCGCGCCCTGCGTACGCTCCGGGTCGACCGCGCTCCGCGCGTTCTCCGTACGCTCCTCGCGTTCCGTACGCGTCCTCATATCCGTCCGGCCCTCCGCTCCGCGATCAGCAGCCACAGCAGATAGCCGCCGCCGAGCACGCCGGTGGCGACACCGACCGGCACCTGGCCTGAGCCGAAGGCGCGTTGGGCGGCCAGGTCGGCGGCGACGAGCAGCGCGGCGCCCAACAGCGCGGACGACAGCAGCGAGACACCCGGCGAACGGGTCAGGCGCCGGGCCAGTTGGGGCGCGGTCAGCGCGATGAAGGCGATGGGGCCCGCCGCCGCGGTGGCGGACGCGGTGAGCAGGACGGCGCCGAGTACGACGATCAGCCGGGTGCGTTCCACGCGGACGCCCAGCGCCGCCGCCGCGTCGTCGCCCATCTCGCTGATCCGCAGCGCGCGTCCCTGGGACAGCAACAGGGGCATGAGGACGCCGCAGGCGACGAGCAGCGGCCAGACCTGGTCCCAGTCGCGGCCGTCGAGGGAGCCGGTGATCCAGACGATCGCGCGGGCGGCGTCCACGAAGTCGGCCTTGACCAGCAGATAGCTGTTGACGGCCGACAGCACGGCCGAGGCGCCGATGCCGATCAGCACCAGCCGGTAGCCGTGCACCCCGCGCTTCCAGGCCAGCACGTAGACGGCGATGCCGGTGAGCAGTCCGCCCGCGACCGCGCCGATGGAGACCTGGTAGGCGCTGCCCTTGAGCAGCACGATGACGATCAGCGCGCCCGCGGCGGAGCCCTGGCCGAAGCCGATGACGTCGGGGCTGCCGAGCGGGTTGCGGGAGACGGTCTGGAAGGCGGCGCCCGCCATGCCGAGCGCGGCGCCGACGAGCAGCGCCACGATCACCCGCGGCAGCCGCAGGTCGCGGACGATGAACTCCTGGGCGGCGGTGCCGTGTCCGGTCAGGGTGCGGACGACGTCGAGCGGGGCGATGGCGTAGTCGCCCGTGCCGATCAGGACGACGGAGACGGCGAGGGCCGCGAGCAGCAGGACGCAGGAGACGAGGGCCGCGCGCCGGTCGAACCGGACGGACAGTCCGCCGCGGGTGCGCAGTACGGGTTCTCTCACAGTTCGGCCATCCTTCGGCGGCGTACGAGGGCGATGAAGACCGGTCCGCCGAGGACCGCGGTGACGATGCCGACCTGGAGTTCGGCCGGGCGGGTGATGAGCCGTCCGACCACGTCAGCGCCGAGCAGCAGCACCGGTGACAGCACGGCCGCGTAGGGCAGGATCCAGCGCATGTCGGGTCCGGTGATGCCGCGTACGACGTGCGGCACCATCAGGCCGATGAAGACGATCGGCCCGCAGGCGGCGGTGGCCGCACCGCACAGCAGCGTGATGGAGATCATCACCAGCACGCGGGTGCGGGTCAGTTTGGCCCCGAGGCCGCGGGCGGTGTCGTCGCCGAGCGCGACGGCGTTGAGCGGCCGGCCGCTGATGAACGCGAGTACGGCGCCGGCCAGGAGGAACGGGGTCACGTAGCGGACGGTCGCCATGTCGGCGGCGGCGAGCGAGCCGACCTGCCAGAAGCGCATCCGGTCCAGGGCCGCGTTGTCGCTGAGTTCGACGGCGGTGGTCCAGCCCTGGAGCACGGCGGTGACGGCGGTGCCCGCGAGGGCGAGGCGGACCGGGGTCGCGGACCGGCTGCCGCCGATGACGTAGACCAGCGCCGAGACCACGGCCGCGCCGCCGAGGGCGAACCACACGTAACCGCTCATGCTGGTCACGCCGAAGAAGCTGATCGCGGAGACGACGGCCGCCGCGGCGCCCGCGTTGACGCCGAGCAGTCCGGGGTCGGCCAGCGGGTTGCGGGTGAGGGCCTGCATGGCCGCGCCCGCGACGCCGAGCGCGGCGCCGACGAGGAGTCCGAGGACCGTACGCGGCAGCCGCAGTTTGCGGATCACCACGTCGTTGTCGGTGCCCGCGTAGTGGAACAGCCCGTGCCAGACCTGGTCGACGGGTATGTCCTTGGCGCCGATGGCGATGCTCGCGAGGGCCACGACGACCAGCAGGCCGACGGCGGCGAGCAGCCCGGCGGCGCGTTTCGCGTTCGCCCGCGCGACGCTGCCGCGGCGTTCGACGGCCGGTGGGCCGGCGACCTGCTGTCCGGTGACCGGAGCGGGTGGGGAGTGACGATCGACCAACACGGTGATTAGGTTAGCCTAACCTGGCCACCTCAACTCCGAGCAGAGCGGCTGTCTTGATGAATCCCCCTCGTTTCTCACCCATGTCCGGAATGTCGCGGCGCGGCGTGCTCGCCGTGGGCGGCTCCGTCGGTATCGGCGCCCTGCTCGCGGCTTGCGGCGGCTCCTCCGACAAGGACTCCAAGGACTCGGGCGCCGACTCCGGCGGCACGGCGGACTCCGGCGCCAAGACCCCCGCGGGCCCCTGGTCCTTCACCGACGACCGCAAGACCACGGTGAAGCTCGACAAGACCCCCGCCAAGCTGGTCGCCTACGTCGGCGCCGCCGCCGCGCTGCACGACTACGGCGTCGAGTGCGTCGGCGTCTTCGGCCCGACCACGGTCAAGGGCGGCGGCGCCGACGCCCAGGCGGGCGACCTCGACGTCAGCAAGCTCACCGTGGTCGGCAACACCTGGGGCGAGTTCAACATCGAGAAGTACGCGGCTCTCACCCCCCAACTGCTGATCAGCCACATGTACGAGGCGCCGACCCTCTGGTACGTGCCGGACGAGAGCGCCAAGAAGATCCTCGGCATCGCGCCCAGCGTCGGCATCAGCCTCAAGGGCGTCCCGATCACCACCCCGCTCCAGCGGTACGCCGAACTCGCCGCCTCCCTGGGCGCGGACATGGACTCGACCACCAACGCCGCCGCCAAGGCCCGCTTCGAGAAGGCGTCCGCCGATCTGCGCGCCGCCGCCAAGGCGTCCGGCGGCATCAAGGTGATGGCCGCCTCCGGCAGCGCCGACTCCTTCTACGTCTCCACCCCGCCCTCCGCGTCCGACCTCAGCTACTACAAGAGCCTCGGCGTCGACTTCATCGTCCCCGACAAGGTCGAAGGCGGCTTCTTCGAGACGCTGAGCTGGGAGAACGCCGACAAGTACAAGCCCGACATCATCATGCTCGACAACCGCACCGCGACCCTCCAGCCCAAGGACCTGGCGGCCAAGCCCACCTGGGCGCAACTGGCCGCCGTCAAGGCCGGACAGGTCATCGGCTGGCCGAGCGAGCCGATCTTCTCGTACGACAAGTGCGCCGCCCAGATCGAGGCGCTGACCAAGGCCATCGCCGGTGCGAAGAAGGTGAGCTGACGCCGTGTCCACCGCGCCCTACCTCTTCTTCCACCCCCGCGTCCTGCGCACCGAGCGGCTGTCGCCCACTCTGGTACGGATCGTGCTCGGCGGCGACGACCTGGCCGGCGTCGTGAGCGGCGGCCGGGACCAGCGCTTCAAGCTCTTCCTGCCGCAGCGGGGCCAGACCCGCCCGGTGCTGCCGGAACCGCTCGGCGCCGACTGGTACGCCGACTGGCGCGCCCTCGACCCCGACGTCCGCGGCATCATGCGGACGTACACGATCCGCGCGGTCCGCCGCGACCCGCTGGAATTCGACATCGACTTCGCCCTGCACGGCGACCTCGGCCCCGCCTCCCGCTGGGCCCAACAGGCCAAGCCCGGCGACCCGGTGAGCATCCTCGCCCCGGCAGGCGAGGACAACGGCGGCGTCGACTTCCAGCCGCCCGCCGGTACCGACTGGGTGCTGCTGACCGCCGACGAGACCGCGCTGCCCGCCGTGGCGAGCATCCTGGAGTGGCTGCCCGCGGGCATGCCCGTCAAGGTGTGGATCGAGGTCGCCCACCCCGACGACCGCATCCCGCTCACCACCGACGCCGACGCCGACATCACCTGGCTGGTACGGGAACACCCCGGCGCCGACCGCACCGCCGCGCTGCTGGCCGCCGTCCGCGACGCCGGGGACCTGCCCTCCGGCACCCCCTACGCCTGGATCGCGGGCGAGGCCGCCTCGGCACGCGCGCTCCGCCGCCACCTGGTCAACGACCGCGGCATCGACCGCAAGGCGATCAAATTCACCGGCTACTGGCGGCACGGCGTCACCGAGGACGACCTGCTGGCGGCGGCCGTCGCACAAGCCGAAGCCGAGGCCGAGGCGGGCGCGAAGAGCGAGGCCACGGCGGACGCGGACGCCTGACCCGGCCGCGCGCCACGGGGCGCGCACCGCATGGCGCGCACCGCGTCAGGCGGGCGGGTGCGGCGCGGTCAGACGCGCCCGCGCGGGTCAGCCGGGCTCAAGTGCCGGTCCGGGCCCGCATCATGGAGCCCGCCTCCGAGCCCCGGCCGGGCTCAGAGCCCCGGCCTGCCGCAAAGTCCCAGCCGGGCTCAAAGGCCCAGCCGCGCCAGTGCCTTGTCCGCGTCCAGGCCGCATGTGCCGTCGCCCGCCGACGTCCAGGCCGCGGCGCACAGCGCGCGCAGTCCGTCGAGCGCGTCGCCGTCACCGTCGAGCACGAGCGCGTCCGAGGCGGCGGAGGCGGTCCAACCCCCGCAGCGGAAGCCGCCGTCGGCCGCCGTGACCTCCGGCTGCGCGGCCAGCAGCCCGCGCAGGTCGGCGGCGACATACGTGGGACGGTGGCGCGGCTCGGCGGCGAGCAGGTGGGACGCGTCCGTCACCCCGGTCAGCACGAGCAGCGAATCCACCTCGCCTGCGTACGCGCCCTCGATGTCCGTGTCGAGCCGGTCCCCCACCACCAGGGGCCGCTTCGCCCCCGTCCTGATCACCGTCTCGCGGTGCATCGGCGGCAGCGGCTTCCCCGCGACCTGCGGCTCACCGCCGGTCGCGATCCGTACGACCTCCACCGCCGCGCCGTTCCCCGGCGCGATCCCGCGCGCGCTCGGAATCGTCAGATCCGTGTTGGACGCGAACCATGGCACGCCCCGGTTCACCGCGTACGCCATCTCCCCGAGCTGCGACCACCGCAGGTCGGGCCCGTACCCCTGCACGGCCGCCACCGGCTCGTCGTCCGCCGACTCCACCGGCCGCAACCCGCGCTCGCGCAGCGCCGCGAACAGCCCCTCGCCGCCCACCGCGAGCACCTTCGCCCCCTCCGGCACCTGATCGGCGATCAGCCGCGCCACCGCCTGCGCCGAGGTGATCACCTCGTCGGCCTCCGCGGGCACCCCGAGGTCTGTGAGGTGCTCCGCGACGGCCTGCGGCGTACGCGAGGCGTTGTTCGTCACGTAGGCCAGGCGCATCCCGTGCCCGCTCGCCGCGGCCAGCGACTCGACCGCGTGCGCGATGGCGTCACCGCCCGCGTACACGACCCCGTCGAGGTCGAGGAGCGCCGTGTCGTACGCCGTGTCCAGCGGTCCTTCGGTGCCGTTCGGACTGGTCCGGTGGGTCATGACGGGCTCGCTCCTCGGGGTGTCGTCGATGACCCCGATCATCCCTCATGGCCGCCCCGGACATAGCATGCGCTGATGACCAACTCCGGACTCAACGGCGAGCACGGCCTGCGTCTGAAGCCCTTCCGCGGGCTCCGCTACGTACGACAGCGCGTCGGCAGCCTGGCCGCGGTGACCTCACCGCCGTACGACGTCGTCGTACGCCCCGACGGCCAGCGGCGGTTGGAGACGGCCGACCCGCACAACGTCGTCCGGCTCATCCTCCCCGAGGCCGAGACACCGGCCGCCCGGCACGGCAAGGCCGCCAGGACCCTCACCGCCTGGCTCGACGAGGGCGTCCTCGCCGCCGACCCGCTGCCCGCCCTCTACGTCTACGAACAGCGCGACGGCGACCACCTCCAGCGCGGGGTGATCGGCGCACTGCGGCTCACACCGCCGGAGGACGGCGTCGTCCTGCCGCACGAGGACGTCATGCCCGGCCCGGTCGCCGACCGCGCGGCCCTGATGCGCGCGACCGGCGCCAATCTGGAGCCGCTGCTGCTGTCCTACCGCCAGGGCGACGCGACGGCCGCCGTCATCGACCGCACCGCCGCCGACGCCGAGCCGCTGCTGGCCACGGTCACCGAGGACGGGGTACGGCACCGGCTGTGGGCGCTCACCGACCCCGCCGACCACGCGGCTGTCGAGGCCGATCTCGCGTCCCACCAGGCCCTGATCGCCGACGGCCACCACCGCTGGGCGACCTACCGGCTGCTCCAGTCGGCCCACCGCCCCGGCACCCCCTGGGACTACGGCCTCGTCCTGCTGGTCGACACCGCCCGCTACCCGCTGCGGGTACGCGCCATCCACCGCGTCCTGCCGCGGCTGCCGCTGGCCGACGCGCTGGAGGCCGCCCGCACCAGCTTCCGCGTACGGCCGCTGCCCGGTCCTTCGCTGGACGGCGCGCTCGACGCGCTGGCGCAGGCGGCGGACGACGGCAACGCCTTCCTGCTCGCGGGCGACGGCGGCTTCCACCTGCTGGACCGGCCCGACCCGGCGGCCATCGAGCGCGGCGTACCGGCCGACCGCCCCGCGCGCTGGCGCCGCCTGGACGCCGCCGTCCTGCACAGCCTGCTGCTCGACGACGTCTGGAAGGTCCCCGACTCCCCCGAGGACATTCGCTACATCCACGACACGGCCGCCGCCGTCGGCCTCGCGGAACGGCTGCACGGCACGGCCGTCCTCATGCACCCGGTGCACGAGGACGTCGTCCGCGACCTCGCCCGCCAGGGCGTGACCATGCCTCGCAAGTCCACGTCCTTCGGCCCGAAACCGGCGAGCGGACTGGTGATGCGCAGCGTCGGACTCGGCTGATCCGGCGCCTCGTCCGGGTCGTGGCGGAGGCGCGGCGGAGGCGGGGCGGAGTCGAGGCGCGGCCGGGTCGTAGCCGGGCATACGAAAGGGCGGCACCCGCGGTGTGCGGGTGCCGCCCTTTCACGTGGGACGCGTGCGGGTGTCAGTGCTCGTCGTCGCTCTTCGGCTCGCCGTGGGCGGCGGGCTCGCGGAACGGCGAGTCGAGGAAGGAGGACGGGGCGGCTCCGTCGGCCGCCTCGGCCTTCTGCTCGGCCTTCTCGGCGTCGTCGGAGCCCTCTGCGTCGTGGGCGCTTTCGTCGTCGTCCTCGTCGTCCGAGTCGTCCTCGTCCTGCGCGGACTCGTCGGTACCGCCGACGGGCTCCTCGGAGGTCTCGGAGGTCTCGTCGTCGTCCTCGTCGGAGACGTCCTCGTCCGAAACGTCGTCGTCCGTGTCGTCGGCGTCGTGCTCGTCGTCCGCCGCCTCGTCCGCCGTGTCCGGCCGCTGGGGCTCGGACTCGGACTCGGCCGCGTCGTCCTCGTCGATGGCGTCGACGAATTCCACGCCGTCGAGCTGGGCGAGGCGGTCGGAGGCGTCGGTGGTGCCGTTGTGGTCGGCTTCGAGCGCCTTCGCGAACCAGTCGCGGCCCTCGCGCTCACGGCCGACGCGCAGCAGCGCGTCCGCGTAGGCGTACCGCAGGCGGGCGGTCCACGGGTGCACGGCGTTGGACGCCAACTCGGAGCTCTGGAGGGTGACCACCGCGGCCTCGTCCTGGCCCATGTCCTGCCGGGCCCCGGCCGCGACCAGGCGCATCTCGACCTGGCCGGCCTTGTCCAGCTTGTGCACCTCGGGGGCGCCCGCCATCTCCAGCGCGCGCTCCGGACGGCCGAGACCGCGCTCGCAGTCCGCCATCACCGGCCACAGGTCGACGGTGCCGGTCATCCGCCGGGTCGCCCGGAATTCGGCCAGCGCCTCGGCGTACCGCTCACTGGCGTACGACGCGAAGCCCGCCGCTTCCCTGACGGCCGCGACGCGGGACGCGAGACGCAGCGCGACGCGCGAGTACGCGTACGCCTGCTCGGGCTCCTCGTCCAGCAGCCGGGCCACCATGACGAGGTTGCGCGCCACGTCCTCCGCGAGCGTCTTCGGCAGGCTCATCAGCTCCTGGCGCACGCTCGGGTCGATCTCGTGGCCGGTGACCTCGTCAGGGATCGGCAGCCTGCGGACGGGCTCCCGCTCCTCACGGCGGTCGTCCCTGCCCCGGTTCTCGAACCGGCCGCGGCCCTCGACCACGGGGCGACGCCCCTGGCCGCCACGGTCCCGGTCGTCGTCCCGACGCGGGCCACGCGGACGGTCGTCACGGCGGTCATCGCGGCGGTCGTCGCGGGGCCGGTCGAAACGGGGACGGTCGTCGTCGCGGCGCGGACCGCGCGGGCGGTCGTCACGCGGGCCGTCGAAACGGGGACGGTCGTCGCGGGGCCTGTCGTCCCTGCGGAACCCGCCACCGCCGCCACCGGGGCGGTCGTCACGCGGGCGGTCGTAGCGCGGCCGGTCCTCACGGGGACGGAAGCCGCCGCCGGACCGGTCGTCGCGCCGGTCGTCACGGGGCCTGTCGAAGCGGGGGCGGTCGTCACGGGGCCTGTCGTCACGGGGACGGTCCTCGCGCGGGCGGTCAAAACGAGGCCGGTCGTCACGCGGGCGGAAGCCACCGCCGCCACCGCCGGAGCGGTCGTCGCGGGGGCGGTCCTGGCGCGGGCGGTCGTCCCTGGGACGGTCGTCGCGGGGGCGGTAGCCGCCGCGGTCGTCCTCACGGCGCGGGCCACGGGGACGGTCGTCGCGCCGGTCGTCACGCGGACGGTCGTCACGACGGAAACCGCCACCACCGCCGGGACGGTCCTCACGCGGACGGTCAAAACGAGGCCGGTCATCGCGCGGGCGGAAGCCACCGCCACCGCCACCGGGCCGGTCCTGACGGGGCCGGTCATCCCTGGGACGGTCGTCGCGCGGGCGGTAGCCGCCGCGGTCGTCCTCACGGCGCGGGCCACGGGGACGGTCGTCACGCCGGTCGTCACGCGGACGGTCGTCACGACGGAAACCACCGCCACCGCCGGGACGGTCCTCACGCGGACGGTCAAAACGAGGCCGGTCGTCACGCGGGCGGAAGCCACCGCCGCCACCGCCGGAGCGGTCGTCACGGGGGCGGTCCTGGCGCGGACGGTCGTCACGGGGGCGGTCGTCACGGGGGCGGTAGCCGCCGCCGGCCGGAGGACGGCCACCACTGTCGCGGCGGTCGTCGCGCGGGCGGTAGCCGCCACGGTCGTCTTCGCGGCGCGGGCCCCGCGGACGGTCGTCACGTCGATCGTCGCGACGGAAGCCGCCGGTGGGACGGTCACCGTCCCGCCGCGGACCGCTGCTGCGGTAACCCCCGCGGTCGCCGCCGCCGTTCGGGCGCGAGTCCCGGCGTTCGGGACGCTCGGGCCGGTCTTCAGGCGAGTTGGGCATCGACGTGACTCCTGTCGGATCGTACTGCTGTAGTGCGAGTCTCTCGCCATGACGGAGAGGACGCGCACCGAAGAACAACGAAAAAAGACCCCCGGTCCCAGCGCTTAGGCCAGGACCGAGGGTCCATAAAGATTGTTCGGCGGTGTCCTACTCTCCCACAGGGTCCCCCCTGCAGTACCATCGGCGCTGAAAGGCTTAGCTTCCGGGTTCGGAATGTAACCGGGCGTTTCCCTAACGCTATGACCACCGAAACACCATGAAACACACACCCCACACCCCCGGTGAAGGGGGCATGGTGGTGGGCTGGTTGTTTCAGAACCACACAGTGAACGCGAGCAACAATGGACAAGCCCTCGGCCTATTAGTACCAGTCAGCTCCACCCCTCACAGGG